>JAZNNW010000160.1:0-7949 GCA_045580485.1 Candidatus Avilachnospira sp.
TTACTATGGATAAGAGAAATTTATTCGCAAAGATGAGCATTCAGGAACGTACTGCAATCTTTGAAAGAGAAGATGTAAAGGGATGGATTGGCGAATTCCGTTCCGCAATCAAGGAAAAGAGAGCCTTGAACAACATCGGTCTGACAATTCCTGATGTATTCATCGGATATCTCCGTCAGAACATCGAAAATTATTCCAAACTTTACAAGCATGTAAATGTACGTTCCGTATCAGGAAATGCAAGGGAAGTCGTAGAAGGCGCAATCCCGGAAGCTGTTTGGACAGAATGCTGTGCCAACCTGAACGAACTGTCCTTAACATGGAATGACGTTGAAGTCGGATGCTTTAAGGTCGCAGGTTTCTTCAAAGTATGCAACGCTACACTCGAAGATTCCGACATTGCACTTGCATCTGAACTTCTGACAGCAATCGGACAGGCAATCGGTCTTGCGCTTGACAAGGCAATCCTTTACGGAAGAAACACAGCTTCTAACTATAAGATGCCGTTAGGTATCGTTTCTCGTTTGGCGCAGACATCACAGCCAGCAGATTACCCAACAACGGCAAGAGCATGGGCAGATCTGCACACAAGCCACATGCTGACAATCGCAAACACAGTCACAGGTGTTGAACTGTTCAAGACAATCCTGCTTGACTCCGTTGTTGTTGACGGCAAGTATGCAAGAGGCGAGAAAGTATGGGTCATGAACGAAACCACAAGAGTATTCTTGATGGCACAGGGAATGAATGTCAACGCAGCTGGTCAGATTGTCGTTGCTATCGATGGCAGAATGCCAGTGGTTGGCGGTATCATCGAAGTTCTTGACTTCATTCCGAACTATGTAATCATCGGTGGATACTTTGAACTGTATCTGCTTGCAGAGAGAGCAGGGCAGAAGTTTGCACAGTCCGAGCATGCATTCTTCCTTCAGGATGCCACCGCTTTCAAGGGAAGTGCGAGATATGACGGAACGCCGGTTATTGCAGAGTCCTTCATCGCCATTGGCATCAACGGCACAACGCCGACAGCTGACATGACATTTGCTGCTGACAATGCAAATACAGTTTCCAACATCATGCTTAACAAGAATGCTGCAACAGTCACAGCTGCAGCAGGAACAAACCACACAGTTCAGCTGAAAGCAACTCTGCTCCCGGACGGAGTCAAGGGTACAATCACATGGGCATCCTCTGACAGTACAAAGGCAACTGTATCCACAAGCGGTCTTGTAACAGGCGCCGCATCCGGCTCTGCTGTTATCACAGCTACAAGCGGTGATGCAACAGCTGTCTGCAACATTACTGTTTCGGGGGAATAACACCCGGAACTAGCGCCGTAGTAGGTACGGGACAGGTAGACAGCGCCGAAGTCGGTAATCCTTAAAGCTGTCGCACACACATACGGTATAGAGGGGAACACAGCTTGTTCCCCTTTTGCTTTAAGAAAGGAGCATTGCTTATGGCTATGGACGATTCTGTGTTGCTGACAATGCTCAAAAATGGTCTTGAGTTAACGTTTGACTATATGGATACAGAAGCACGGGAATCGAAAGAGACCGAACTTCTGCAGTATATTCATGCGTCTCAAAATATGATTGAGCGTGAGGGCATTGTCCTTACGGAAGAAATTGACGATTATCTGCTGGTTGAAATGTATGCCATGTGGCTTTACGACAAACGTAAGACCACCGGCTCAAAGTACACTTCATACTACATTCAGAATATGCCACGTATGCTCAGATACAACCTCAATAACAGACTCCTTTCCCAGAAGGTTAATGAAACATGATTCTCGACAGCGGAACGTTATTGCTTTGCAACCTTGAGAATACTGCATCAAACGGACACATGCCTGTGCAAAAACTAGTGCCATATGCAAGGCACTGGTTTCAGGAAAGAACAATCGGCATTAACCGTCAGTATCTCGCCAAGGGAGCAAACGAAAGGGTAGACCTGTATGTCTATATTCACGAGGACAGAAGGGTAAGACCGAATCAGTTTGTTGTTCTTGGAAACGGTGAGCAGATGAGGATCAATATGATCGACCATGTTATTGAGGAAAATACGAATCTCAAATATACGACCATGAATCTTCAAAGGCTGGACGAAAATTATGATGTCGTTGCAGAGTAAGTTACAGAAAATCCAGGACGCACTGACAGCAATCGAAGGGCTGCCTGTGTATCATTACTGGAGATCGGCAGCCGAGCTGACATACTGCATTTGGGAAGAAGAATCCGATGCCGGAATACTTGCCGGGGACAACCACACTGCCGAACAGGCAATCAGTGGATACATCGAGCTGTTTACCAAAACAGAGTTTGATCCCTATGCTGATGCGATTCAAGAAGCACTTAACGCTGTCGAAGGATGTGCATGGTTGTATGAAGGCGCAGTGTATGAAGAGGACTCTAATCTCATTCATCATTCGTGGTTATGGGAAGTGATCTGAATGGCGAAATTTGAAGTAAGAGGAATGGAAGAGTTCATCGAGATATGTATTTTCACGGATCAGAAAATACACAAGGTAATCGGTAAAACAATCTACGCCGGAGCTAAAACGATGGCAAGGTATGTTTCCAGAGAAATTGACAACATACCAGTAGACGATAATCCCGTTCACACAAGTATGAAAACTGGTCTTACCACGCCTCAGAAGGAAGGCTTGCAGGAGTCTTTCGGTATTGCAAGGGTGAGACGAGGAACGTACGGATATAACGTAAAACTTGGCTTTGACGGTTATAATACCGTGCCAAGCAAAACGAGCCGGACCGGATTTCAGCCAAACTCATTGATAGCGAGATCGAGCAACAAAGGCACGAAGTTCATGAAGGCAAGTCATTTCATGGACAAGGCGGTCAAGAAAGGCACGAAAAGCACTATCAAGAGAATGGACAAAGTGTTCAACCGTGAACTCGAAAAAATATGGAACAAATAATGCACGGATACCGTGCTTTTTAATTTAGCTAGGAGGAATATAAAATGGCTAATGGACAGGTAATTACAGGCTTTTCTAAGCCAATCGTTGCTCTGTACGCACCGAACAACGGCAGTCCTTCTTACACAAGCCGCATGCCACTGGCTCGTGGTGTAAGTGTATCTCTGGACATCGAAACAGCTGATGCAGAGAACTTCTATGCCGACAACGTGCTTGCGGAATCTGCAGGCGGTCTGTTTACAGGCGGTACAGTCACACTGACTGTAGACGGTCTGAAAGCGGCGGCACGTACACTGATTATGGGTCTGCCGACAGCAACATCCGTAACAGTAGGAAGCGCAACAGTTGATGTACAGGACTTTGATGACAGACAGGCAATGCCGTATATCGGTGTTGGTTTCGTTGTCAGAGTTATGGAAAATGGCGTTACAAGCTATATTCCGTATGTACTGCCGAAAGTAATCTTCAACGAGGAAACCCTGGACGCATCTACACAGGAAGATACGATTGACTTCCAGACAACAGAACTGGAGGCAACAATTCTGCGTGATGATTCTGCAAACCATCGTTGGAAGAGAATCGGCGCAAACCAGACAACAGAAGCGCTCGCAGAAGATGTAATCGAGGCACTGCTGGGGGAATGAGTAGCAGTACCGCAGTGGTCGGTACTGCTATCGTCGGCACTGACACTGTCGGCGAATAAAAATCCACATAAAGTAAAGGAGACCTAATGAAAATTCACGGTAGAGAAATCGGTTTTTTAAGAACTGTTGAGGCATCTATGGCGATCACAGCAATTTGCCCGGAGCGTAAGATTGCCAACCTCGGCACATTGTTCGCAACGGACAACGACATGGAAGCATACAAGATGATGATTAAATTCATTACAGTTCTTAACACGGGTTATGAAAAGCACAAAGCTTTTGAGGAAGATGATTACAAAGCTGATCCTATTACAGAAGATGACCTGCTTAACGTGACTGAAGAGACTATGTACAAGCTGTTCGATGAGGCTCTCGCAGCATGGAGTGGCGAAAAGCAGACTGTTGAAACAGAGCCTGTTAAGAAGTCTTCAAAAAAAAAGACAGCCGTAACATCAGACTGAATCTTTCCTGGTTTCTCTACTACGGAAGAAGATTAGGCATGAGCAAGCGAGAAATCCTGGTTACGCCTATGGGCGAAATGATGGATATGCTCGCTTGCTTTTCTATTGATCAGGGTGGAGCAAAACAAAAGAAAGAAGAACTGTCACTCTATGACAAGCTGTTTAGAGTGAAGTAATAGAAAGGAGAAAGTTATGGTAAGCATTGGTCCCAAGATAGGTGTGCAAGGCGAACGAGAGTTCCGAGCCGCCTTCAGGGAAATTACAGCACAGGCAAGGCTTCTCAACGCCGAAATGGAAAAGCTTACTCAGACCTTTTCCCATGAAGATTCGGCGATGACCAGAACCGCAAAGGTTTCGGAACAGCTGACAAAACAAATCAAAGAGCAGGACGAAGTCACGCAGAAAGCGGCGAAGATGAAGGAGCTTGCGATCCAACATCACGAAGCCGCCAAAAACGCCTACGAGAGGGAGCGTGAAAAGCTTGCAAAATTAACCAAGGAACACGATGCTGCCGGGAAAGAACTTGAAGAGCTAAAGAAACAGTACGGCACTTCAAACGAGAAAGTTAAAGAAGCATCGAAAGCGTTTGAAAAACAGACAAAAGAACTGAACGACCAGACAAAAAAGGTTGAAGATCATAGAGTTGAAATCATCCGGTCCAGGGAAGTGATTGCTGAATGGACACGCAGAGAAACTGAATCGACAACCGAGGCGGCGAAGTTCAGACAGGAGCTTGAAAAACAGCCACATGTTCTTGAACAGGTTGGCGGTGCAATGGAAAAAGCCGGAGGGTTGGCAGAATCTTTCGGCGGTACACTGACAAAATATGTCACAACGCCATTGCTCGCTATGGGGACATATGCCTTGAAAAGCGCATCGGATGTGACTGATGGAATGGCAAAGATTTACACCATTTCCAAAGAGAGCCAGCTTCCGATGAGCCAGATGAAAGACCAGCTCATTGAATTATCTGACGCAACTGGATATGCAATGGACGATCTCACTGAGGCAGCTTACCAAGCCGTATCTGCATCCGTGCCAACGGAAAAGGCGGCGGATTTTATGGCTGATGCGGCGAAGCTCGCTCGTGGCGGTTTCACTACAACGACACAGTCTGTGGATTTGCTTACGACCGTAATAAACGCTTATGGAATGGAAGCTGAAGATGCGGCTCACATCAGCGATATTCTCTTGAAAACGCAGAATGATGGTAAAACCATTGTTGATGAGCTTGCTCATTCTATGGGTACTGTCATTCCAACGGCGGCGAACTATCATATTTCTCTTGAACAGCTCGCTGGTGCGTATGCCACCATGACAAAACAGGGCGTTAATACGGCAAGGGCAACGACATTCATGAACGCTATGTTCACTGAGCTTGAAAAAGAAGGATCAGATGTTTCGGAGATTCTCGAAGAAGAAACTGGCAAGTCCTTTGCACAGCTCATGGACAGTGGAATGTCGCTTGCGGATGTTCTTAAAATTCTGTACGACCATGTCGATAACGATACGGAAGAATTCCAGAAGCTGTTTGGAAACATCAGATCAGGCAAGGCGGCTGCGGCTCTTATCAGAGACGATTTCAATGTACTTACAGAAGAAATCGAAAGAATGGGCAAGGCAACCGGGCAGACGGAGTATGCTCTCAGAGTTTTGGAGACACCGTCACTTAAAGCCAGGAAAGCGCTGAACAGACTCAAGAATACTGCGGAAGATCTCGGCGAGGTAATGCTCGACAGGCTTCTGCCTTACCTTGAAAAGGTTGTCGATGGCGTAGAAAAGTTTTCTAAATGGTTTAGAGAACTGGATGATGTAACGAAAAATTACATTATTAATATCGGTCTTGCGGCGGCTAGTACCGGTCCCTTGCTGAAAGTGTTTGGGAAACTGCTGAAAGGCGGAGGAAAACTTGTTACAAGTTTTGGCTTAATTTCTAAAGAAGCAAAGAACACTGGAGGCATTCTTTCCGGGATGCACAAAATCATCAAGACTGATGGACTTGGGTTTGAAGCCCTTGCTCCGGCAGTCGGAGCTGTTACTACCGCTTTTGTTGCGCTGGGCGTTGCGGCGAAATACCTTGACGATTCGAGAGAAGCACAGGCAAAAAAAGACTATGAGCTGAACAGCAGACAGAAAGAGCTTATCGAAACTTCTGAGATCCTCCGGGAGAAACAGACGGCGATGGCTGAAGAGACACAGGAAGAAGTAACGGCAATTAACGCAAATGCGGATGCCGCAGCTGTGCTTAAAGCAAGATACAACAACCTGGTCGATGAAAACGGCAAAGTAAAAGAAGGAAGCGAAGACCTCGCAAAAGTAATCAAAGAACAGCTTGCGGATGCCCTCGGTATTGAGTACGACAAGATTGATGACCTTATCGAAAAGAACGGTAAGTTTGGAGAGTCGATTGATGCAATCATTGAGAAGCAGAAGATTCAGGCATTAATGGAAGCGTACAAAGACGATTATGTCGATGCTTTGAAGAGAAGGGCTGAACAGACAGAAATAGTAACACAGCTCCAGAAGGATCTTAATGATCAGGACGCACTTCTTAAAGAAGCTGAAAAAGAGCTTTCTGACGCAATCAATAACCCAGATACAAACAAAAATGTAGTGGAGCGAGGGCTGGCAATAAAAGATGCCGCCGCAAAGGTTTCACAGTATTCGCAGAATGTTGCTGATCTGAGAGGAGAGCTTGAACAGCAAGCTCCATTGCTTGACCAGACAAACGCAATTATTCTGAACTACGAGAATCTCCCACTAGCTGCCGAGCAGGGCATCAGGGAAATGGCTATTGCAAACGAAAAGCTTGTAATGGGATTCCTGGATGCGGAACACGGATCACAGGAGTCGCTACACAGACAGACAGAGAACATCAAGAAAAACCTTGATGATGCAAAGCAGAAGTTTGAACGTGGCGGTTATGGCGTAACAAAAGAAAATGTCGAGATGTGGGAACAGCTTCTTGAGGAAGCACAGACCGAAGAAGCTAAGTACTGGCACATTCTCAAAGAGACGGGCGAAAAGTCACCAGAGCAGATCGCCGAGGGACTTGAAAAAAATAAAGACAAGCTGAGAGAAGCTGTAAAAAAATTCGGCGATGACGGTCTCGGCAATCCTATGAAGCTTGCTGCAGAGGAAGCTGTCGAAGAAACGGTAAAGACTATCGGTGGTGTAGGGGACAAAGTTAACGGAAAACTTAATGGCGTTAAGATTGATGCATCATCCCTTAAAAATTACGGATTCAGCGAAATGTTCAACATCGGCAAGTACTGGGCTGAGGGTCTCGTCAAAGGCATCGAGGAATTTCCAGTCAAGGACAGAGTCAGAGCGTGGGCAGTACATGTACCCACACAGACAAGGACTACACTGCACGAAAGCTCACCATCAAAACTATCGGAGCAGTACGGTATGTACTGGGGCATGGGCTTGATTAAAGGTATGGAAGGAACGGAAAAAAGCGTTTCTGCTGCCGCTGTGAGTCTTGCCAATGGTATTACCGGGGCATACCCAATGATGTACGGCTATACGCCAAATACATTGGGGTATAACCTGGGAACAACAGCATCAAAATCCATCTCTGCACCGATTTCCGTAAACGTAACTGTAAACGGCAACGTGGATAATTACGATGAACTTGCGGAAACGATCGCAGATAAGATTAACGAACAGATTATTAGAAAGAGCGAGGTGTTTGCGTAATGCCACAGGGTACATGTTCATTTGGCGGTATTTTGCTTACCGCAAATCAGAGATATGCGGACGCATCGGAATCTTTCATCATTCCTGAAAAGGATGTCGAATTTGTAGAAGTTCCCGGCAAAGACGGAAGCATCATGTTCGACAATAACAGATACAAAAACGTAATAATCCCTGTGAATATTTTTATCCGCAGGGCATTTATGA
>JAZNNW010000161.1:0-37678 GCA_045580485.1 Candidatus Avilachnospira sp.
GGGTCCTGGAAGATGATCTGAAAATCAGGACGGCGGCTGCGAAGCTGCTTTTTGCTGAGGGCGGATAAGTCCACCCCGTCAAAGAGCACCTCTCCCCCGGTCTTTTCCATTAGCCGCAGGATGGTCCTGCCGGCAGTGGATTTGCCGCAGCCGGACTCCCCCACCAAGCCCATGGTGGTGCCCTCCCGGATGGAGAAGGAAATGCCGTCCACGGCCTTTACAAAGCCAGTCGTTTTCTGGAACAAACCCCTTTTGATGGGATAATATTTTTTTAGGTCTTTGACCACCAACAGATCATGTTCCATGGGTTTCCTCCTGATATCGGAAGCAGCTGACGAAATGGGTATGGCTCAGCTGTACCTCCGTGGGATAGCCGTCACAGCAATCATGGTGGCAGCGTTCCCGGAAATAGCAATGCTCCGGCAGGTCCACCGGGTCCGGCACAGAGCCGCCGATGGAATGGAGCTTTTCCTGCTTTCTGCCCACCACAGGCTTGGATGCCAGCAGCCCCTGGGTATAGGGATGGGCGGCGCGACGGAAGATATCCTCCTCCGTTCCCCGTTCCACCACTCTGCCTGCATACATAACCACCACAAAATCCGCCATGTGTGCCACCACACCTAAGTCATGGGTGATGAGCAGCACAGAACAGCCGGTCTGCTCCTTCAGATCATGGAGCAGCTCCAAAATTTGCGCCTGGATGGTCACATCCAGCGCCGTGGTAGGTTCATCGGCGATGATCAGCTCCGGGGAACAGGTCAACGCCATGGCGATGCAGATTCGCTGACGCATACCGCCGGAAAGCTGATGGGGGTACATTTTATAGACCCCCTCTTTGTTGGCAATGCCCACCTGGGCCAACATTTCCAAAACTCTGGTTCTGACCGCCCGGCGGTTCATTTCGGGATGGTGCTGCTCCAGTACCTCCGCCACCTGCTTCCCAATGGGAAACACCGGATTCAGGGCAGTCATAGGTTCCTGAAAAATCATGGACATCCGGTCCCCACGGAGCTTTTGCAGTTCTTTCTCCGGGGCTTTGGTCACATCCATGGCCCTGTCACCCAGATTGAAGCGAATTTCCCCCTCAGAGGTTTTACAAAGTCCCATAAGAGACAGGCTGGTGACGGATTTGCCACAGCCAGACTCCCCTACCACGCAGACGGTCTTTCCCCTGGGAATGGCAAAACTGACCCCGTCCACAGCACGAACCGTGCCCCGTTCCGTCTCAAAGCGGGTGCAGAGATTTTCAAACTCCACCACATGATCCGGGTCTTTCATGGTCGTCCAATATTCCATGGCAGCCTCCTACCGTTTCATTTTGGGGTCCAATGCGTCCCGAAGCCCATCTCCCACAAAGTTGAATGCGATGACCGTCAGACAGATCAGCAGTCCCACGGGCAGCCAGATATGGGTGTACTTCATCATAGTCTCGGCACTTTTTGCCACAGAGTTGATCATGGTACCCCAAGTTGCCATGGGGTGCTTGACCCCCAGACCCAGAAAGGACAGGGTGGACTCCGTCAGGATCACAGAACCCAGACCCATGGTGGCAGTGACAATGAGCTGAGGCATCACATTGGGAATCAGATGACGAAAGATTCGCCGGGAGGCAGGCAATCCTGCCGCCTCCGCTGCCACCATGAATTCCTGTTCCCGCAGGGATAAGATCTGCCCCCGCACCAGTCTGGCGATGGATGCCCAGCCCAAAAAGCCCAGTACTGCCATGAGCCAAAAGAGTCTGGCATAGGGCGCCATACGGATGGCATCGAACATGGCACCTAAAATAATCAGAATGGGCATGGATGGCACGCAGTAAAACACATCCACCAGCCGCATGAGGGCGGTATCCGTCCAGCCGCCGAAGTAGCCTGCCAGACCGCCGATGAGCACCCCCAACAGCACTTCCAGCAGGACCACCACAAAGCCCACCAGCAAAGAGATTCGTCCGCCTGCCATCATTCTTGCCAGCACATCCATGCCATCGCCGTCGGTGCCAAGGGGGTGCGCCTTGGAGGGCGGTGCGTAGCGGCTGAGCATATAGACCCGCTGGGTGCAGGAAATGGCATATTCCATGGGCTTTTGGGTGACGGTGACCTCCGTCTCCACCAGTTCACCGCTGTCATCCAAGGAAGGCAGCGGATAGAAAAACTTGGCGGTATTTTCCATATTTTCCACGGAATCTCGCACTTTTTCCTTAAAATCCCAGGAAAAAGTGTCTTTACCGGAGGTGTCCCGGATCACCAAATCTGTTGCCTGTGCCGTCACATGACCGGCTTCGTCCAAGACATCCTTGCCGCCATACTGAAGCAGCAGCTCTGTTTGTTCCATATCTGACAAAGGTGCGCCGTCTGTGCGCTCGTAATGGAGCAAAGATGCCGCCGCCAAAGGCGTTTCCGGCATCAGCACCACGGCTTCATAGACCTCTGTTTCCACAGAAATCCCACCGGGATTCAGAAAAAAGACCCGGTTTTCATATAGCAGCAGGGTCTGACCGGCACGGACTGCCAGAGAAACGGCAGAAGTCAACCCCTCCTCTGTACCGGGCAGGCGGTTCAGCTTGCTGTTATAGACCCCCACCAGTCTGGGTTGGGTCAAAGTCCCCTCCCCGATGGTATAAATGCCATCGGCTTGCTTTTCCGAGACTAAGACCCGTCCGTTCTCCACCCAGAGTCCGGTCTCCAGTCCTTCGGCAGTGGGTTTGGAAAACTCCCATTCTCCCAGAGGATAGAGGGCATATTCCGTCCGGCGGACAGCGGAGGCAATGTCACTGTTCATGACACCGTAGGTCTGAAAGACCTCCGTCTGCCCATAGGGGTACAGGTGGGGTCCCACAAAGGAAAACAGAAACATCAGAAGGAGTATCCCAATTCCCACCAATGCCAGTTTGTTCCGCAGAAACCGGCGGAGCACCAGCTTTCCGGGGCTCATAGCTTTTTGATTCATGGTGACCTCCTTCAGCTGAGACGAACCCGAGGGTCCACCACTGCATAGAGAATATCTGCCAGCAGGTTGCCAAGCAAGGTCAGCACCGCCATAAAAGAAAGATAGAACATGGTAAAGGGAATATCCCCTACGATCATGGACTGATAGGCCGTATAGCCGATCCCGGGAATGGAAAACAGCTGCTCCGTAATAAGCGCCCCTGCAAACAATCCCGGCAGGCTGCCCCCTAAAATGGTCACAAGAGGAATGAGGATATTGCGGAAGGCATGGCGACCGATGATCTGCCCCTCTCCCAAGCCTTTGGCTCTGGCGGTGCGGATATAATCCGCCTGCAGCACCTCCAGCATATTGGCACGGGTATAGCGCATGAGCGAGCCGACGGACACCGCCACGATGGTGACGGCAGGCAGCACCAAATGCAGCCCCATATCCACCACCTGCATAAAGGGGCTCATGGCGGCATGGGTACGGGTGGAAATGATTCCGCCGATATCAAACCACCCCAGCTTCACGGAGAAAATCAGCTTTAGAAGCGAAGCCGCAAAAAAGCTGGGCAGCGCATTGCAGACCATGGCAGAGACGGTGATGATGTGGTCGGTGGGCTGATACTGCTTTCTTGCCGCCAGAATCCCCAGGGGCACTGCAATCAAAATCTGCAACAGGAAGGTGGCTGTGCCAAGGGCGATGCTGTAACCGATGACTTCGGAAAACTTCTCCGTCACAGGCAGTGTCCACCGCCAGCTGGTGCCGAAATCCCCACGGAGGGCAGAACGGAGCCAGACGAAAAAGCCCGGCACCAAGCCTTTATCCATGCCATACTGGGCATTCAGTTCTGCCAGCCACTGGGCGGCACTTTTGGTATTGCCGGGGCGGGTGGCAAGCTGCCTTGCCATGGTATCGATATAGTTAGAGGGCAGGCAGTACATCAGCGTATAGATGAGAAACATGACGAAAAACAAAATGATCACGCTGACTGCCAGCCGCTTGAGAATGAATTTTCCCATTGTATCACCATGAAGATGGTTTGCATTAAGCCTCGGTTTTATACATTTGCAGGTTTTCGATACCGTTCATCCAGCCCCAGAAGGTAGTCATATCGGGGGTGAGAGAGCTTAGATCCAACCGCTGGGCGGAAAAGACCACGCAGTTCTGCCGCTGATAGACGGGAATCTCCACTGCCCAGTCCAGTATGAGATCCAGACACTGACGGTAGAGCTGTTTCCGCAGAGGCTGATCGGTGGTGGACCGTGCCTGCAGAATCAGAGCATCCAGCTGCTCATCCCGGATGTGATAGTGGTTGGAATCTGTGCCGCCGCTGCCTACAATATTATTGGAGTGGTAGACCTGATATAGATCCGGGTCTTCACTGGCCTGCCAGGCGGCTGTCCACATATTCTGGGTGCCGGCATCCAGAGCGTTCCACAGCTCGTTGGCATCGGCCGGATCGTTGATGATGAGGTTTAAACCTAAGCCTTCCAAGGCGTTTTTCGTGGAAGTCAGGATGCCGTAGACGGGATGATCGCCGGAACCGGCAGCGGGAATGATGATCTCATATTCCATGAAAGCACCCTCCGGGGCAGCGGTGAATTTACCGGCGGTTTCGTCATAGGTGTATCCGGCGGCAAGCAAGTATTCCTTTGCCAGTTCCAGAGCAGCCTGCTCCCGTTCCTGCTGGGTCATGGAAGCAGTGAGCACGCCGCCGGAATAGGCTGTCTCATAGCCCTCGTCTGCCGCCTTGGGGGCTGCCCAGGAAGTGTTGGAAATGGGATACTGGATGATGGTCGCCCGGTCGCCGTAGTAGGCGTTGATGACAGGCTCCCGGTAGACGGAAAAGAGGGTGGCAAAGGCACGGCGGAGGCTCTTGGACTGTTCGGAAGCAGGGTCATCTCCCACCAGAACCGTATCGGCATTGATGCCGATATAGCCGTAGCCCAGATTATCCACCGTAACAGTGTGCAGGACTTCGCCGGACAGTGCTCCATTGCCGTTGTAGCTGCCGATGGCCTCGGCAGTCTCCCCGGAGAACACCGGGTCGGTGATATCAAAAAGTCCCGTTGCCATACCGGTGAGCTTGTCTGCATCGGAGGTCTCCTGCAGCTTTAAATGTTGAATCTTTGGCTTTCCTCGGAAATAATGGTCGTTGGCGGTGTAGGAAATGACACCGTTGCCGTAGCCTTCGAACACATAAGGTCCTGCGCCCATAGGCTTGGTATCCTTACTGTGAATCAAAGACAAATCGCCCTTGGGGAAGCCGAATTGGTTTCTTTCATAGTCGTAAAGGGCGGGGTCGCCATAGTAGTGCAGGGGGGCAATGGGATGGACCAGCTGATAGACGGCGGTGGCATCCATGGTGGTCATGGTCAGCTCCAGGGAAAAGTCTCCTGTTTTTTCGATGCCTTCAATTTTTTCCGCGCCGCCGTAGGGGACGGTGGTGGCTTCATAGGTGACGGGGTCGAGAAGCTGGGAGAGGGGTGTGGAAACCGCCTCTGTTTCCATGGCGGCAAAATCCCAGTTGTGGTGCTCCGCCATAGAGAGGAAAAACTCCCATGGGGTATCTCCCTCATAGCCCCAGCTTTCCGCCGCATCATCCACATCATCGGCAAAGCCCTTGGAAATACAGTAATCCACGATTTCTTCAGCGAATTTTGTGCCGTTTTCTCGCAGATCCGACCAGAAAAAGGACTGTTCTTCCTGTGTCCAATGGGTAAAATCTGTGTTATTTTCTCCGGCCTGTCCCAAAAGCTTGGAGCGGAGAGCAGTGCCGGTGCGGTACTCCTCCATGCCCACAATGGGCAGAGCATAGAAAGTGGAAGAGCCGGTATAGGACGGGTCGGACAGGACATAAAATGTGAAGATCACATCATCTGCCGTCACGGGCTTGCCATCGGAGAATTTCAGATCCTGCCGCAGGTCAATTTCATAGGTGACCAATCCGTCTTCTTCCTCAATGGTGCAGTCGGCGGCGCCGTCATAAAAATAATCGGTGCCGTTATAGGTGCGTGTTTCTCCCTGAATGCCCCGGAGGATCACATTGCCCTCCCGGTCTGTGCCAAAAAGGGACAGCTGGGTCAGATTGGCTGCATCCCGGTCATAGACCGTATCAGCGAAAAATGGGGTGAATTTCTGAGAAAAATTGGAATAGCCCACCACCAAAGTGTCACTTTGCCGGGCGGGTTCACCGGTGCTGCCTGTGCCACAGCCTGTAAGCATCAGCACAATCAGCAGCAAACTCATATATTTTTTCATATCCTGCCTCCTTTATATGGGCTTAGGATATGAAAAAAATCCTCAACCATTCGGTTGAGGATTTTTTATTCTTCGATATTTAAGAGCATTTGGCAGCGCCGGAGGATTTCTTCGTCCTGCAAAGAGTTGAGAAACTCTACTCGGCCGGGAACAGGCTGGGGGTTCAGCAGTCCCTTTTGGGCCAGAAGCCGCTGCAGCTGCCGTGCCACGCCTTCGCCGCCATCCAGCAGCTCCGGTGCTCTGCCAAGGAGTCTCCGAATCACCGGGGCCAAGAAGGGATAATGGGTGCAGCCCAGCACTACCGCATCCACAGGAACTTTGGTGAAGGGTTCCAGCTTTTCCAGCAGGTAGGCTTCCACAGCCTCGCCGTCCATTTCGCCCCGCTCCACAAATTCCATAAGTCCGCTGCAGGGAATGGGCACGATCTCGGCCTGATCGTCAAACTGATGCCACAGGTCGGCAAATTTCTGCTCGCTGAGGGTCATGGCGGTTGCCAGAACCAGAATTCTGCCGCCGGGATGGCGCTCCACCGCAGGCTTTAAGGCAGGTTCTGTACCGATGATGATGAGATCAGGATACTTCTCCCGGAGCAGAGCTGCTGCTGCCGAGGTGGCAGTATTACAGGCCAGCACCAGTGCTTTCACGCCACGGTCAATGAGGTACTCTGCCGCTTCCACGGTCAGCTGCTGCACATCTTCCAGAGGACGGACACCATAGGGTGCATGGAGAGAATCTCCATAGTACAGGCAGTTTTCCCCCGGCAGAAGCTTTCGGGTCTGCCGCAGGATGCTGATGCCGCCAAGGCCGCTGTCAAAAAAGCCGATGGGGGCTGTGGGCCTCACTGGAGATCACCTGCTTCTTCTGCTTCTTCCGTTTCTTCCGTTTCTTCTGCTTCTTCCGCCTCTTCTTCGACGGGTTCTTCGATCGATTCTTCCACAGTTTCTTCCACTTCTTCCTCTTCACGCTTCCGGGAAGACCGCAGAAGCAGCCACAGGTTGGCAAAGAGCCACAGGATGGCTGCCATATAGCCATAGACCGATGCCGCAGCTGCTTTGACCATGGCTGCTGCGCTGAAGAATATGCCGCAGAGGCAGAAGAACACGGTCAGCCGCCGGGCGCCCTTATCGAAGCAGAAGCCGCCCAGATGGAAGGTGGCACACATGATGCTGATGAGAGCAAACAGGTCATAGCAGTAGTCAATAATAATGGGATCACGGGTCCAGAAACGGAACCGGCACACCAGATCCACCACATAAAATGCGGCAGGAATCATAAACAGCAGCGGGGAGATCTTCTTGCCGAAGAACCGCCCGGCAGTGGTCACACCCCAGCAAATGCCTGCAAGAATGCTGCCGAGGGCCACCAGCTTATCGCCCTGCTGCACAGGGTTCAAAAACAGGACAATACCGGCAACGATCATCAAAAAGGCTGCCGCTGCGCCCAAGGCCATTTCCACCAGCCCGGTGCCTGCAATGGCACTGTACTTCTTCCGACCCTTGAGGCTGCGGCTGTACAGGGCAAAGGCCACAACCACCAGCACCGTGATAACGGAAAAGAACACGATTCCCTTACCCGTTGCCATGCCGTTTTCATCAAAGGCAAAGGACAGCTGGCTCAGCCGCAGGAAAAAAGCTGCCAGTGCCAGAATGACCGCTGCCACAATCATATTTATTCGGGTGAATTTCTGTTTCATAGAAGTTCCCACCTTTTTCCATGGTTACTTGTTAGTATACCACAGATACAGCTTTAGGTCAAACAATACCAATGGTTGAGAGGTTCTTTCCGTTCAAAGCCCAAGCGGGTGTAGAGGGCGAGGGCTTTTTCGTTGGTGGAGGCCACTTTCAGACAGACGGTTTTTCTGGGAACCATGGGCAGAACTGCCAAGGCAAGATCATAGCCCATACCTCGGAATTCCGGCAGGACGGCGATACTCTCCAAGCCTGTCTCGGAGATTTCGGCAATGCCTGCGTATTTCCCCTCTTTTTTTGCCAAAAAAGCGCATTCGGTGTCAAAAAGTCGGTTCAAATCTTCTTTTCCATAGGTGGAAGCCCCTGCCATGTCCCGGAAACAGGAGTTGTAAACAGCCAAAAAAATCGGCCCGTTTTCCGGCGTTAAGGGCTCCAGCTCCACCGGATCTCCCGTGGGCAACGATGCCTTTTCCGTTTCCATGGCGATCATATCATAGGCATGGGCGGCAGGCAGTTCCTCCAAGCCGTAGGAGGCATAGACCTGCTCTGCACCCACGGCACGGCAGAAGCTCAAGCACTCCTGCAAAAAAGCCTCCGTCTGCCCGTTCCAGACTGCCCGGATCACCACATAGGCTCTGCCGCTGACGGCAATTTCCTTCAGCACCAGAGAGGCAAGACCGTGGGTGCCGGTGAACATGGGGATATCTTTCATTTCGGCTCCTCCATGCGGAACAGACGCAGGGCATTTTCTCTTGTCAGCTTCGCCACCTGATCCACAGACAGCCCACGGAGTTCTGCAATTTTTTCCGCCATTTTGGGAATCATGGTAGAATCGCTCCGTCTGCCACGGTAGGGTTCGGGCGCCATGTAGGGGCAATCGGTCTCCAGAAGGAGCTTATCCAGAGGTGCCCACTGGGCGACCTCCACGGCTTTTCTGGCATTTTTGAAGGTAATGACACCGGTAAAGCCCATATAATAGCCCCGTTTTACCACTTCTTTTGCATATTCCAGAGAGCCGGAGAAGCAATGGAACACACCCTTCACCGAGGGAAATTCATCTACGATCTTCAAGGCATCCTCATAGGCATCCCGCTGATGGATGATGACGGGCATGTCCAACTCCGCCGCCAATTCCATCTGTTTGCGGAAAGCCGCCTGCTGCTGGGTGCGGGGCACATCCTCATAGTAATAGTCCAGACCGATCTCGCCGATGGCCATGACCTTCTCCCGACCTGCCAGATTGCGATAGCGCTCCACCAGCACATCGTCCACATTGGCGGCATCATCGGGATGGCTGCCCACGGCGGCATAGATGAAGTCGTATTCCTCCGCCAGACGGATGGAGCGCAGGCTGCTTTCCAGATCGCAGCCGATATTCATAATGCGCCCAATGCCATGGTCTGCCATGGAGGAAAGCAGCTGCTTCTGATCCTCGGCAAAGCGCCGCTGGTCATAATGAGCATGGGAATCGAAAAACCAGGGTTCTTTCATGGTTTGCTCCTTAAACTTTTTATCATACTGCAAAAAGCTGCCCAAAAGGGCAGCTTTTTATGATTACACATGCCAGATTTCTTCTGCGTACTGACGGATGGTGCGATCGGCGGAGAACTTGCCGGCAGATGCCACATTCATCAGGCACTTGCGACCGAAGGCCAGACGGTCACGGTAGTCCTGGTTGGCACGGAGCTTTGCTTCCTTATAGGAGGCATAGTCCTTCAGCAGATAGTACTGGTCGCCACGGTTCCAGTTGACACCGTAGACCAGGGCATTGAAGACCTGACGGATCTCGTCATCGGTTTCCACAGTGCCGTCCACCATGGTGTTGAGGGCTCTGCGGAGGTTGGGATCGGCATCGTAGTATTCCTTGGGATTATAGGTGGCGGCGATGGACTGCAGCTCGGGCACAGTGGCGCCGAAGATGTAGTTGTTCTCTTCGCCGGCCTGCTCCACGATCTCCACATTGGCACCGTCCAGCGTGCCCAGAGTCACAGCGCCGTTGAGCATCAGCTTCATATTGCCGGTGCCGGAGGCCTCCGTACCGGCAGGAGAGATCTGCTCGGAGACATCGGCGGCAGGGATGATATGCTCGGCATAGGAGCAGTTGTAGTTCTGAACAAAGACCACCTTCAGACGGTCTGCCACGGCAGGATCGTTGTTGATGAGCTTTGCCATGCGGTTGATATAGCGGATGATGGCCTTGGCGCTCCAGTAGCCGGGTGCGGACTTGGCACCGAAGAGGTACACCGTGGGGGTAAAGTCGGTCAGGCTGCCGTCCTTCAGGCTCAGGTAGATATCCATGACTGCCAGAGCGTTCATTAGCTGGCGCTTATACTCATGGAGACGCTTGACCTGCACATCGAACATGAAATCGGGGTTCAGCAGAACGCCCTCTCTCTTGGCGATGATCTGGCACAGCTGCTCCTTCTTGGTGCGCTTGACGGCGTTGAACTCTTCCACCAGATGATCGTCCATGAGGGGCTTCAGCACCTTCAGCCAGTCCAAGCGGGTCAGGAAGCCGGCGGAAACATGCTGCTCCAGGAACTTGGTCAGCTCGGGATTGCACAGACCCAGCCAGCGGCGGGGAGTGATGCCGTTGGTCTTGTTCTGGAAACGGTCGGGATAGACCTCATACCACTTTTTGAACACATCGTCCTTCAAAATCTGAGAGTGAATCTCGGCAACGCCGTTGACGGCGGTGGAGACATAAACAGACATATTGGCCATGTGGACACGGTCGTCCTGAATGATATACAGATCCTTGCCCACATGCTCCTTGCGGCAGCGGTCGTCGATTCTGCAGATAATATCGGCGATTTCGGGAACCACAGAGCGCAGCAGATCCAGATCCCACTTTTCCAGTGCTTCGCTCATGACCGTATGGTTGGTATAGGAGAAGGTAGCCTTGGCGATCTGGAAAGCGTTTTCAAAGGTCATACCATCTTCCATGAGCAGACGGATCAGCTCGGGAATGGACATGGCGGGATGGGTGTCATTCAGCTGCACAGCCACGAAACGGCTCAGACCGGTCAGATCATCGCCATGGTTGGTGCGGTAGACACGGAGGATATCCTGCAGAGAAGCGCTGGAGAGCACATACTGCTGCTTGATACGCAGCTGCTTGCCTTCTCTGGTGGAATCGTTGGGGTACAGGACACGGGTGATGTCCTCAGCTCTGTTCTTTTCAGCCAGTGCACGGGCATAGTCCTGGGCATTGAAGGCATCAAAGTCCAGCTCCTGCTCGGCTTCGCACTGCCACAGGCGCAGAGTGCCGATATTTTCGCAATCGTAGCCGATGACGGGCATATCATAAGGCACGGCGATGACCGTCTGATCGGCAAATTTGACACGGACAGCATGCTTATCCCGGCGGTAGCTCCAGGGATCGCCATAGTGGGTCCAGTCGTCAGCCATTTCCTTCTGGGCGCCTCTTTCATCAAAACGCTGCTTGAACAGGCCGAAGCGGTAGCGCAGGCCATAGCCGGACAGGGGCACACCGGAGGTGACGGCACTATCCAGGAAGCAGGCAGCCAGACGACCCAGACCGCCATTGCCCAGAGCGGCATCTTCGATGTCCTCCAGATCGGCCAGGTCCACGCCCTTGGCTGCAAAGGCAGTCTTCAGAGGCTCCAGAATGTTCAGATTGAACAGGTTGGAATAGACAAGACGACCCATGAGGTACTCAGCGGAAAAATAATAGGCCTTCCGCTTGGTCTCACGGCTCTTCTTGCTGGCCGTCCAGGTCTCGTTGATGGCCATCATCACCGCCTGACCCAGGCAGTCATGGAGACGCTGAGGGGTCGTGGTGGCGAAGGTCTCATCGTGCTGCAGGCGCAGCAGAGCCTCGGTGTTGGAAATGATGGAATTGATGTTGTAGTTCATAATATCTCCCCAAAACGGTCCAAAGACCGGTTAGTCTCTATTTGGGTATAAAAAACCCTTCCGGCAATTCCGGATGTGAAGATTTTATCAGCAAATCCGCTGTATTGCAAGGTGTCAGGGCACTTTTTTCGCATTTTTGTTGGGTTTAACAAAGAACAGGCCCATTTCCGCCCCAATTTGCATGGAGAAGTACAGAAAACCGGTAAAATGGTTCCCGGTTTTTTCCTTGCCCAGACAGAAAAAATATGATAGACTTAAAAGAAAAACCGCAAGGAGGTTCTGCCATGGAATTTACACCGCGGATGAACGAACATATATTGGTCGCCAAGGCTGCCGCTCTGGGCAGCATGGTACTGCTGAAAAATGTCAAAAACACCCTGCCCCTGCAGCCTGCGGGGACAGAGCAGCTGCCTGTGGCAGTATTCGGCATCGGTCAGCTGGCCACCGCCTGCTGCTGCGCCGAGTTCCAGACTTACCGCAAGGTTTCTGTACTGGAAGGTCTGTGCGCTTCGGAGCTGCTGCAGCCCGACGGACTGCTGAGCCACAAATACAGAACTTGGAATCTGGAGCATCCCGGAAAGGAATATCCCTGGCGGGAGCTTTCCATGGAGGAGCTGGCAGAAAACAACGCCGCTGCCATCATGGTCATTACCCGGACGGAGGATGCCTATGACACCGTTCTTGCCAACGATGAGATCGCCATGATCGAGGCTGTTTCCGCTGCCTTTGAACGGGTGGTGCTGGTGCTGAACACCCCCGGCTATGTGGAGATCACTCCGGTCGTTGACCTTTGCGGTGCTATCGTCTACATGGGCATTGCCGGTCAGGAAGCCGGCGGCGCACTGGCAGAACTGCTGACGGGACAGGCCATGTTCCGGGGCAAGCTGAACCAGAGCTGGCCCAGAAGACGGGCGGATTTCACCCTTGCCAACAAGAAAGCCGATATCTACTGCGGCTACCGATATTTTGACACCTTCGGCACCGATCTGCTCTATGATTTCGGCTACGGTCTCACCTACGGCGCAGCAGAACTGACCGCTGTTTCCGTGGCGGTGGACAACGGGGATCTGATCGTCACCGCCCAGGTGGAAAACACCGGCGAGACCTGGCCGGTCAGCCAGGTGGTGCAGGTCTATGTGTCCCGCCCGGAGGGGGACCTCCCGCACCCCAAATATACCTTCCAGGGCTTTGGACGCACTTCCGTCCTCGACCCCGGCGAAAATCAGTCTGTCCGCATCACCGTTCCCATGAGCAGACTGGCCGCCTTCTCCGAGGATGCCTGCGCCTATGTGCTGCAGGCAGGCTACTACGACATCCGAGTGGGTTTCTCTGCCCGCTCCACGGTCATTGCCGGTTCGCTGAAGCTGGCTAGAGACGCCGTTGTCCGACCTGTCATGCCCATGGATATGGAGCGGACAAAGAACCGTCCCGCCAAGCTGCCCTTCACCTATGCCGGTGAGGAGGACGAACGGAAGATGGCTCGCAGCCGTGCCATCCGGCTCTCCGGCTGGAATATTCCCAGAATTTCCGTCCGCAAGGCCAAAATACCCCAGCTTTGCCGCCCTGCCGATCATCCCGTCCGTCTGGAGGATGTGAAGGACGGCGTGGCTACCCTCTATGAACTGGTGGGCGGCATGGACGATGCTTCCCTGAGAAAACTGGTCATGGACTTCGGCTTCTGCTCCACCACCTTAGCCGGTGCACTGGGTGCATCTGCCGATCTCAGAGATGCCTACGGCATCCCCCCTATGACCATCGCCGCCGGTGCAGACGGCCTGCTGCTGCAAAGAGACTTGAAGGATGAAGAAGACAAAGTCGTTGGTCATCAGTACTGCACCGCCTTCCCTGCCGCCAGCCTTCTGGGCTGCTGCTGGGATTTGGAACTGATCTCTGCTGTTGGCAGTGCCATTGGCAAGGAGATGAAAGAGTTTGGCGTGGATCTGTGGCTGGCACCCGGCGCCGACATCATCCGCAGTCCCAGCCAGCGCCATGTGAGCCGCTGCTGGTCGGAAGATCCCACCATGTGCGGTCTTTACACCCTGCAGCTGGCAAGAGCCGTTGGCAGATACGGCGCTGCTGTGCTCCGCTCCGTTGCCATGGAGCACAAGACAGAGGCCACCCAGAGAGCTTATCTGGAAGTCTATGCCCCCGGCTTTATGATGGCGGCTGCCGAGGCAAAGGCAGTGCTGCTGCCTACCCAGTGGCTGAACGGCGAGCCTGCCGGTGAAGATACGGCCCAGAGTAAGACACTGGTCAATGAATGGAAGTTCGGCGGTATGTTCCTTGCCGATGATGAGCGGTTCGTCCGTCAGCCCGACAGACTGCAGCTGGAACAGGCGGCACTGAAAATACTGAAATTTGCACTGACAAGATAAGTGCATAAAAATGCCTCCCTCTGATGAGGGAGGTGGATTTTGCGAAGCAAAAGACTGGGGGAGAGAACCTCTTTTCTCTCCCCCAGACAGCTTCGCTGACAGCCCCTTCGTCAGAGGGGGCCTTTTTTGTCTTATCGAATTCCGTAGTGCTCGATGATGTAATCCATATCCTTATCGCCTCTGCCGGAGAGGTTGATGAGGATGGAGCCGGTCTTCATTTCCTTGGCCAGCTTGATGGCATAGGCCACAGCGTGAGAGCTTTCGATGGCGGGGATGATACCCTCCAGCCGTGCCAGCTTATAGAAGGCATCGATGGTCTCTTCGTCATCGGCCACGCCATAGGTCACACGACCCAGCTCGTGGAGGAAGGCATGCTCGGGACCGGAAGAGGGATAGTCCAGACCGGAAGCCACGGAGTAGACGGGAGCAGGTTCGCCGTTTTCATCCTTCAGCATGATGGAGTTGAAGCCGTGCATAACGCCTTCGGTGCCGTACTGGAGGCTGGCGGCATGGTCGCCCAGCTTGGGACCTCTGCCCAGAGGCTCCACACCGTAGAGATCCACAGGGTCATTGAGGAAGCCGGCAAAGATACCGGCTGCATTGGAGCCACCGCCGACGCAGGCCACAACGGCATCGGGCAAATGACCGGTCATATCCAGAAACTGCTCTCTGGCTTCCTCGCCTACCACCTGCTGGAAATCACGGACCATCAAAGGGAAGGGATGGGGACCCAGAACGGAGCCGATGCAGTACATGCTGTTCTTGTAGTCCTTGGTATAGGCTTCAAAGGCAGCGTCAACAGCTTCCTTCAGCGTCTGCAAACCGTGGGTGACTTCCACCACATTGGCGCCCAGGATCTTCATTCTTGCCACATTGGGAGCCTGCTTCTTGATATCCACAGCGCCCATATAAATATCACATTCCAGACCGAAATAGGCAGCGGCGGTGGCCATGGCAACGCCATGCTGACCGGCACCGGTTTCGGCAATGACCTTCTTCTTGCCCATGTACTTGGCAAGGAGCACTTCGCCCATGCAGTGATTCAGCTTGTGAGCGCCGGAATGGTTCAGGTCTTCCCGCTTCACATACAGCTGCACATTGCCCAGAGAATTGGACAGGCGCTCCAGATGGGAAACGGGAGTGGGACGACCCTGGAACTCCTTGCGGATGCGGCGCAGCTCGGCGATGAATTTCCGGGACTGGGCGATGGTGAAATAGGCCTCGGTGATCTCGTCCATGGCCTTCTGCAGCTCGGGATTCACATAGGAACCGCCATACTTGCCGAAATAGCCCTTTTCATCGGGATAATGGCGGAAATAAGTATCAAAATCAATACCGTTAAACAACATAAGAAATTCCTCCAGATATAATAAAGTCAGATATATTTATGAATGAGGCAGGTTCGCCATCGTTTGGTCAGCAAAATCATAAAAAGACCTCCAAAAACACAAAATCCCCGACAGACCATCTGTCTGTCAAGGACGAATAAACTTATCCGCGGTGCCACCTTGCTTCATGACTCTGTCATGCACTTTTGCGGGATACTGACATATCCCCGGCATCTGACGCGTGCCCAGCGTCGCAGCATACTCAGCTTTCGCCTTTGACTGCGCCCTCCGTGGCCCATTTGACGGTTTGTGTTCTGCCCGGATCGCAGCATCCCGGACTCTCTGGATGAGCATGGCCGCCGTTACTTCCACTTCAACGGTTTGCGCATATTCAGCTTTAGGATGATTATACGCTTGAAAAAATCCCTTGTCAAGGGGTTTTTGTTGACAAATATGACACAATCAGATATACTCATTTTAGTGAGCGACAAAAATGAGTAAAACTCAATTTGAGGTTTTTTTATGAGCATTGACATTCTGGCACGGATCAAAGCAGAATATGAATTTATGACCCGGGTGGAAAAGAGCATCGCCGATGTGATCCTGACCCAGCCGGAGGAAGTGGTCACCTGGTCCACCTCCAAGCTGGCTCAGTCCACCGGTGTCTCCGAGGGCAGCGTATGCAATTTTGCCCAGAAAATTACCGACGGCGGCTTCTACCGGCTGAAGGTGCTGCTGGCCAGTTCCATCCCCCAGCACGAGGAGCTGACCTTCAACACGGAGGATGTGATCGGCATTGACACGGTGAAGCCCTCCATGGAAGTCCGCATTGAAGCTGCCCGTATCGCTCTGACCAACACCATGCACAGCAACAATGAAGAGAATCTGAAACACGCCGCAGATATGATCGTGCAGGCAAAGCGTGTGGAGCTGTTCGGCGTTCACCGCTCCGGTTTCGTCGCCGGAGATCTGATGCTGCAGCTGGCTTCTCTGGGCATTCCTGCCTCCTACAACAGCGACTTTTATATGCAGACCATTGCTGCTTCGGCTATGAGTGAAGGCGATCTGGCCATTGCCGTATCCAACACCGGTCAAACCAGAGAGATCATTGAGGCCGTCAAAACCGCAAAGGAACGGGGCGCAGCCATTCTCTCCATCACCGCCAACCGCTACTCCCCTTTGGCCAAGCTCTCTGATGAAGTTTTGGTGGCTGCCTCCGGTGCAGTCTCTGTCAGCGGCGTTGCCGATGACATCCGAATCACCCAGCTGCTGATCGCTGACACCCTCTGCACCTACATCCGCAGCAACATGGACCGGGACAGCAATTTCCGATACTCCAAGCTGAAGGATATGTTCTCTTCCCATTATATCAAAGATTGACGGAGCGTTGTCATATGAAAAAAGATCATCCCGATGTGCATATTGCACGGATCTGTGCCTATATTGATGAACATTTGACGGAAGAACTGACTTATAAACAGCTGATGGAGCAGCTGCAGTTGAGCCAGCATCACCTGACCGGCAGATTTCCCCGTATCACAGGAAGCACTGTGACCGATTACATTATCAAGCAGCGGCTGAATCTGGCCATTGCCAAGGCAAAAAAGGGCATGAAGCTGGAAGATGCTGCCTACTCCTCGGGATTTCACACCTATTCCCACTTCTACAAGGAGTTCCGAAAGAACTTCGGCTCTTCCCCCAGAGCTTATTTTTCCAAGAATAAAAAATGACGGGTTTGCAAACCCGTCATTTTTTTATTCATAACGCAGAGCATCGATGGGATTCATTTTGGCTGCCTTATTGGCAGGATAGTAGCCGAAGAACACACCGATGGCGAGAGAAAATCCCAGAGACAGGAAAATACTGCCCACAGAAGGTGTTGCCATGGCACCCATAAGATCCGAGGCCAGCACACCGCCTGCCACACCCAATATCACACCGATGACACCGCCCAGCAGGCACATAATCATGGCTTCCACGATAAACTGCATCCGAATGGACTCGTTGGTGGCACCCAAAGCTTTTCTGGTACCGATCTCACGGGTACGCTCCGTGACGGACACCAGCATGATATTCATGACACCGATACCGCCGACCAGCAAAGCAATGCCTGCAATGACAGAAATAGCGGTGACAATGGTATCCATCATATCCGACATGACGGAGATCATGGCAGACATACTGAAGGCAGAGACCTGGAAATAGCGGTTGGAGCGGTAGAAGCCCTCCAGATAAGACTCGATCTTCTTTGCCAGATCATCGGAATCCACCCCCACCTTGGAGACCACGGCAAAGGTCTGATAGTTCTTGCTGTGGGTGAAATTCTTTGCCGTATTGAGAGGGATATAGCACTCCGTTCCGGCAGTCATCATGCCCATGGCGGCTGCTGTGTCGTCCTTTTCATAGACGCCCACTACGGTATATTCCGCCATGCGTCCGTCCAGTTCACAGCGAACGGTCTGACCCAGCGCCGCCTCCGGCTCGCACTGGAGCAGTTCTTCCACAAATTCATCGGCCACCAGACAGACATTGCGTCCCTTGACGGACTCCTCCGGCGAGATCAGCCGACCTGCCAGCAAAGTCTTATCGTTGGCGACGAAATAGCCCTGACTGACGCCCACAACGGTGACCGTTTCCGACTCATTGCCCTTTTTGACCTGGGTGGTGCCGACAGTCTCGGAGGCGGAGATGGCTTCGATCTCATGGGAGAATTCTTCCATAAGTTCATAGATCATCTCATCGGTGAAATACTCCTGCTCCGTCAGTTCCTTTGTGCTTTCCTCGGCACCAAACTGGATTCCGCTTTCCAGCTTTTCCGGTTCGTTTTCCCGACGGGTCAGCATGACATTGATATTATTGGCGCCCATATCCTGCATGGAGGTGGACACTGTGTTGGTGACGGAATTGCCCACGGTCATAATGGCAATGACGGCGGCAATACCGATGATGATACCCAGCATAGTGAGCAGGGCTCTGGACTTATTGGCCTTGAGACTGGCCACCGCCATGCGGAGATTTTCCATGACCATCATAGACCTGCACCTGCCCTTTCTCCCGTGATGGAGCCATCGCAGATGGTGATGATCCTGTCGGTCTCCTCCGCCAGTTCCATGGAATGGGTGGTAAGGACGATGGTCTTGCCCTGCTCCTTATTGAGCCGGTGGAACAGATCCATGACCGTGCGTCCTGTTTTGGAATCCAGTGCGCCGGTGGGCTCATCCGCCAGAATGATGGCAGGATCGTTTGCCATGGCTCTGGCAATGGCCACACGCTGCTTCTGTCCGCCGGAAAGCTCCTCCGGCAGATGCTTTGCCCGGTCGCTCATTTCCACCAGCTCCAGCAGCTCTTTGGCACGGCGCACCCGTTCCTTGACCGGTACGCCCCCATAGAGCATGGGCAGCTCCACATTCTTCTGGGCATTGGTCTTTGCCACCAGATTATAGGTCTGGAATACAAAGCCGATCTTCTGATTGCGGATATAGCTCAGCTCCCGGTCGGTGGCCTGACTCACATCCACACCGTCGATGATATATTCACCCTCGGTGGGGCGGTCCAGCAGTCCGATGACATTCATCAGGGTGGTCTTACCGGAACCGGATGCACCTACAATGGCAACAAACTCACCCTCCCGGACATCCAGATCGATTCCGTTGAGAATCTGCAGTTCATTGGGCTGACCGATATAAAACCGCTTGATGATGCCCCGCAGATGTAAGATCTCTTTCAAATCAGAAGCCTCCCATTTCCATACCCATGGCCTCGAACATCTCCATCATGGAGCTGCCCTCGGAGACCACACGAACCTGCTGACCTTCTGTCAGTTCGCCGGAGACTTCCGTATAGTAATTGCTCTCCAGCAGCACCTTGACGGGCACCACTGTCAGCGTGTCGTCCTCCCCTACCACTTCCACGAAGCGGCTGCCGTCCTCCGCCGTCTGGACCGCATTATAGGGCACCGTCAGACATTTTTCATGCTGGGCGATGATAATGGAAAGATTGGCGGACATATCCAGCCGCAGGCGGTCGGTTTCCGTATCCACGGAGATCTTCACCTCGTAAGTGGGGTCTGTGGTGGGCATACCGGCGGTAACTGTCGCCGTGGGGGAAATGAACACCACGGTGCCTTCCAGCTCCTGCTCCCGGGTGGCATCGGTCTTAATGAGGACCTTCTGTCCCAAGGCAATATCGGAAATGTCATACTGGCCGATCTGGGCGGAAATTTCAAAGCCGGAGCAGTCCTGAATGGTCAAAATCGCACCCTGCATATAGGTATCGCCGGGATCGTAGTTGACCGCTGTGACCGTGCCGCTGAAGGGAGCAGTCACCACGCCCTTTTCCAGCTGATCGGCATAGAGATCCACCTGCTTCTGCTGCTGATCCGTGTTGGCAGAAGCTGCCACGGTTTTCTGCCCCGACTGGGCTGCCGCCACGGAACTGGCCTGGGCCGCCACCATGTTGTCATAGTTCTTCACGGCGGCGGTGTAGGAGTTGTACATGGTGGTGACGCTGCGCTCCATGTTCTTCACGGCGTTATCTGCCTGCTCCAGGGCAGCTTCTTTCTGGGTCAAAGCTGCTTCTGCCTGGGGGACAGAGGCGGCAAGCTCTGCCTTGCGGGTGTTCAGTTCCACCTGCTGCTGCAGCTGCTCCTCTGTCAGTTCTGCTTGGGGCAAGCTCTGCAGATAGTTCAGTTTGTCTTCCACTTCCCACTGCTGCCGCAGCTGATAGTTATATTCGCTCTGGGCATCCAGCCATTCCCGCTCCGCATCCATACGGTCACGGCACAGCTCATCCAGATCGATCTGGGCATTCAGATAATTCTCCTGAGCCGTATCCACATTCTGGGCGGCATTGTCGATCTGATAATCGCTGTTGCGGAGGGCATCGTCCACATTCCGCTGGGCATCGGTGGCGGAGATCTCATTGCGCTGCTGCGACTGATACAAGGCCCGCTGGGCCATGGTCAGATCATCGGCAATGTCCTCTGTGTCAAAAACAGCCAGCTCCTGCCCGGCCTCCACCATATCGCCTACCTCCACATGGATAGCGGAGATCTCCACACCGGTGAGGTTGGCAGTCAGATCCTTGCTGCGAAGGCTGATGACCTTTCCGGTGGCACCTACGGAGCTGATGAGATCCCGCACCTCCACCTGCCCGGTCTCCATGGCAGTCATGGCCTCCAGACTCTTTCTGGCCTTGGCTGCCAGTGCGCTGCAGGCCCCCAAAATCACCGCCAGTACCAGTACGATGACCACCAATGTGATAATGAGTTTCTTTTTTGACTTCTTTTTGACCCCTACGGATTCCATAGCCGCACTCCTTATTCTAATACTACAGTTTATCATATCACGGTCCACCGGGGCGAGGATGAACCATTCGTAAATGTTTGGTTACATTTTGGTGTCAACAAACAAACGAAAAACACACCCAATTGAACTGCCCTGTACTGCCCCAGATTGTACAGACAGCACAAATTGGGGCAGTACAGGGCAGTTCACATTTTGCTCGTGAGGCTTTTATTTTTTAGTTTTCCTGAAAATAGGCTTCTTCAGACAGGGTTTCCAGAACGGCTGCCAGCTTGGCATTGACCATATCAAAATCCGCAACAGCATCCATGATCTGATCGTAGGCCGTGTTCTTGCCGGCAGACATGAGCTGCCCGGCAAGCTCTGCCACTTCCTGGGCATGGGCATCGTTATGGCTGACCAGATATTTCATCATGACCAGCAGTTCTTCCATGGGCGTGGAGCCTTCGGCAGGCTGATGGTCATGGTCCTCATCGCCATGGGTATGGCAATGGGTCAGACCGCCGTGGCTGTGGAGAACACCCGTGTGGATATGATCCAAGGGGTCCCGCTTTACACCGCTGAGCTGATACATCCGGCTGTTGGAGATCATGATCTCCACATCGAAATAGGGATCAAAAAGCCGCTTGAGGTTGTCCGCTGCCATGAGTCCGTTGGAGACCTTACTGGCAGGTCCGTTGTGGTGGTTGTCAATGGCGGCACGGCTCATGCCATGGGCAACGGTCAGCCGTCCATCCTCCTTCAGAAGCCCCGCCAGCACCTTGATGAGCCGCTTGGGCTTAGGGAAATGAGGGAAAGCATTATAGACCACGATGCGGTCAAACTTCTGGTCGAAGGTGTATTCTTCCACATCGCCGCAGAGAACCTGCACCCGGTCTTCCCCGGCAAATTTTTCTTTGGCGATCTTCGCCATTTCGGGAGAAATATCAATGCCGGTCACAGAGGCTGCCCCCCGCTCCAGATAATAGGGGAACATGACGCCGGTACCGCAGGCCACATCCAGAATATCCATCTCTGCGCCCACTTCGGCATTGTCCAATATTTTGCCGATGATGGCATCGCTTTTGATCATTTCCGCATCCCATGTGGATGCGCAGCGGTCAAAAAACGCAATAACATCGCTTTTATTCATGGTTACGATCCTTTCATCCAAAGAAGGTCGCCGTATCGATCTTCTGGTAGCCGCCGAAGCTGGAGGGGCAGGCAAAAATGGCATCTGCCAGTTCTGCACCCAAGAATGCCTGGGTGACTTCGTTGGTCTTTTCCGTCAGATCGATATCGGCAAAGGCTTCGGGATAGACGGTCTTGGCAATGAACCAGGTGTTGATGAGGACGATCTCATAGTTGGTATAGTAGGCATTATAGGCCATTTCCAGATACACTTCCCCATTCTGCCACGCCTTGCAGGTATCGAACATGGTGGGGTCTTCGGCATAGAGGGGCTTGATATTCTTGACGGCAGCGGCATCCATGATGATCAGATCCATCTGCTCGCCCAGTTCCACGAACTTTTCTTCCTCGATGGGGCCGACACCCTCCATGCCAAGACCGCTGACCGCATTTTTTACTCCTGCGATTTCGAAGGACACATAGTTTTCGGCGGTGGTCAGATGATCGGTGGTGCCCCAGTTGCCCAGACCGCAGATGTACACAGAGGGCTTGTCGGCTTCGGGAATGTCAGCCACTCTTTGGGAGATCTCCGCAGCTTCATCCTTGACGAACTGCACCAGTCGGGCTGCCTTTTCCTCTTCCCCGAAGAGCTTGCCCAGCAGCTCCATGGAGCCGAAGAATTCTTCACCGAAGACACCCTTGGGACCGGTGCTGAGGGTGATGACAGGCACACCCAGCTGCTCCTGCAGGGCATCGGACTTCTCTACATCCTCAAACTCGGAGATGACGATATCCGGGTCGCAGGAGAGGATTTTTTCTGCCTCTGCCGCCTGTGCCATAGGACCGCCAACACCGCAGGAAGGCAGGGTGTTGAAGGTCTCGCCAAAGGCCAGCACATAGGGTCTGGCAACGGAATCGAACATGGCAGGACGCTCAGACAGGGTGGTGTTGTCAATGTCTTCCACACCGCAAAGCAATGCCACATCTCCAATGTAGCTGTACATTCTCAGCGCACCTGCGCCGATGCAGACCACACGCTCATAGCTGCCGGGGATAACCGGCACTTCCCGACCGATCATATCGGTGACGGTGACTTCCTCTGCTGCTTCCTGCTGCACTTCCTGCACGCCGCAGCCGCAGAGCATGATCAATGCCAAAACCAATGCCAGTAATCTCTTAATTTTCATTGTGCCAGCCTCCTAAAATCACTTTTTGGTTATCGATTTCCACAATTCTGACATTCATGTCAAAAATGTCTTTGATGACTGCTTCCGTGACGGTCTCCCTGCCGCCGGCATATTTGACCACGCCGTCTTTCATGAAGAAGAACCGATCACCGAAATAAAGGGCCTGATTGAGGTCATGGAGAGAGGCGAGAATGCTGATATTCTTTTCCCTTGCCAGCTTCTTTGCTTCCTCCATAATGAGCTGCTCATTGGCGATATCCAGATTGCCCGTGGGCTCATCGAAGACCATGAGCTTTGGCTCCTGTGCCATGGCACGGGCAATGGCGATCTTCTGCTTTTCGCCGCCGGAGAGTGCTTCGGCGCTTCGGTCTGCAAAATCCAGAAGCTGCATATCTTCCAGAATTTTCTCCACAGCTTCGTAGTCTTCCCGACCGGCTTTCATGCCGAAATAGGACACCCTGCCCATGAGTACGGAATCCAGCACACTCAGGTCGCCGAAATGGATATGCTGAGGCACATAAGCCACCAGCCGTGCCCGTTCCCTGCGCCTCATTTTCAAAAGGTTTTCCCCACCGAAGCAGATAGAGCCGGTCTCCGGCTTCTCAATGCCCAAAATGTTCTTGAAGAGGGTGGTCTTGCCGCAGCCGTTTTTGCCCAGTAAAATACCGATCTCGCCCTGTTTCAGTTCCAGAGCAGCGCCGTTCAGCACAGGATTTCCGTTTTTACCGTAGCGGAAATGCAAATTCTCAACTTTCAGCATTTGTGGTTCTCCTTTCCACCGAAGATAATGGCAATGAAGAAAGGAGCGCCCAGCAGAGAGGTAATGGCACCCACAGGCAATGCAGAGCCGCTGCCGAGGCTGCGGGCCAGCGTATCTGCCAGCAGCAGGAGCAGACTGCCGCTGAGGCAGGAAACGGGGATAGTCACACGGTGATCCTGACCCAGTAATTTCTTGGTCACATGGGGGCAGATGACGCCTACAAAGCCGATGACGCCCAGGAAAGATACGCAAACTGCCGTGATGACGGAGGACAGCAGCAGGGACACAAACCGCAATGCTTCCACCCGGATGCCCATGGTCTTGGCGGTGGCTTCTCCGCTGAGAAGGGCATTATACTTCCATGCCATGAGCAGGAAGAACACCAGACCCACCAGCACCACCACTGCCATGATGGCATCGGTCTGATATCTGGCCCGACCCAGATCGCCGAAGCTCCAGACCACTGCCGCAGACAAGCCTACATCGGTGGCATAAAACTGCAGAATGGTAGTGGCAGCCGTCCAGACAGAGCCCATGGCGATACCGGAAAGCACCACCACATTGGGAGAAAAAGACCGGACGGTACAAAGACCGAGAATCAGCAGCACAGAAAGGGCTGCAAAGACAAAGGCCAGCAGACTGGTGGCATAGGGATTGGCACCTACATCAAAATTGGAAAGGTTGTTGCCTGTGGACAAAAAGCCGCCGGCAAAGGCAATGATGGACAGGTTGGCGCCAAAGACTGCCGCATTGGAAACGCCCAAAGTGGAGGGCGATGCCATATCGTTGTTCAAGGTGGTCTGCATGATGAGACCGGAGACGGAAAGTCCTGCGCCTGCAATGATGGCAGCCAGTACCCGGGGGATTCGAATCCGCCAGATGATTCTGGTGGCGGCGTGTTCGCCTCGGCGGAACAGGGCATCCAGTGCCTCTCCGAAGGACAGGTTGGAAGAGCCCACAAACAGGCAGGCAATGCCTACGGCCAAAACAGCCAAAATCATGGCGATGATGACTGCCGTATGCTTTTTTCTTTTTTGTGCAAGTGTGTTCATAGAAATCTCGTTCCTTCTTGTTGTCTCCGCTATTATAACGCCTTCGTTCCACCTCCGTAAGCCCCCCTGGGGGATATTTTTGCTCAAAAAAATAACCGACAGGCATCGCCTGTCGGTTATTTGTATGTATTACTGATAGTAGCCGTGGACTTTCAGCAGTTCCACGATGTTTCGCCCTTCGGTGACACCCTCGAAGATCCGGCGGGCACGGACGCAGTCGCCGACTTCTGTGAACAGGATGTTTCGTTCCTCGAAGTATTCCCGCATCTCGTCACAGCCTGCCCGGTTGGCTCGGAGGCCCAGACAGATGAAGCCATAGTCAAAGGACAGTTCCTTGGTCTCGCCATCGGCAGAGACCACAAAGGAATGCTTCTTCACTTCCTCCAGCTTGTGGCTGCGGAAGATCTCGGCATGGTTCTCGTTCAGTACCTTCATAAAATAGTCCTTGCTGAACCGATCCATGCCCATGCCCACATCGGGCATCATCTCCACCATGAACACATGATTGTTCCGCTCAGCGAAGAATTCTGCCACATCCAGTGCCACAGCACCGCCGCCGGCCACGCCGATGGTCTTGCCTGTGATCTTGTCGGCATGTTCCAGATCCTTCAAAAGACCTGCAATGTCGGTGACCGGTGCGGTCTCATCGTTCATATTCTCATGGAGACCCTTGATGGGCGGCAGCAGAGTGCCGGAGCCGGTGCTCCAGACCACCAGATCGGGCTTGAACATCTCGATCAGCTGGGGGGTGGCGGTGACGCCCGTCAGACAGACCAGATTTTTCAGCTTCCCGGCTCGCAGAAGCTCATAGTCCAACAGTCTCTGCATACGGTACTTCATGGGCAGGGCAGCGATTTTTCTCACCCAGCCGCCCAACTCCGCTTCCTTCTCCAGCAGGGTAACACGGCAGCCGGTCTCTGCTGCGGTGCAGGCAGCTTCCAGACCGGAAATACCGCCGCCGACTACCACCACATTGCAGTCCTTTTTGACCTTGTTCAGTTTGTGCCATTCCTCCGTCAGGGCAGAGGGGTTGACGGCGCAGCGGATGGGACGGTTGAGACCCATGCGGTGACCGACACAGGCAGCGTTGCAGGAAATACAGGGACGGATCTCTTCCTCTCTGCCTTCCTTTACCTTCATGGGCCACTGGGGATCTGCCAGCAGGCCTCGACCGATGACCACAAAATCGGAATCGCCGGAGGCGATGATATCTTCTGCCACTTCCGGCAGACGGATATTGCCCATGACAGCGGCGGGGACATTAAACTTTTCCTTCACAGCCTTGGAAACATATCTTCTCCAGCCATCGGGCATCTGGGCAGGGTCCATGGCGTAGCGCAGACCCACGGAGGCATCCACCAGATCCACATACTCCACGAAGGATTCCATCATTTTCAGAGAATCTTCAACGGTGCTGCCGCCCTCCACAAACTCATCCAGACTGAGACGGATCATAATGGGGAAACGGGGACCCAGCACACGGCGGATCTCCTGCAGGATCTCCTTGCAGAAGCGAGCTCTGTTCTCCCAGCTGCCACCGTATTCATCGGTGCGGCGATTGCGGACGGGAGAAAGGAACTGATCCAGCAGATAGCCGTGACCGGCATGGAGCTCCACAGCGTCAAAACCGGCAAACTTGGCACGGACAGCGGCTTTGCCGAACTGGACTACCAGACGCTTGATCTCCTCCACGGAAAGCGCTTCGGTCATAGGGCCGTCTGCCAGCTTCACGGGGGAGGGAGAGACGGGCGCACCACCGATTCGTTCGGGCACGGTCAGGGCGCCTGCATGGTTCAGCTGCACAGAGGTGCAGCAGCCGTATTTATGCATGGTCTCGTTAAAGGTGAACAGTCTGGGGATGTAGCAGTCATGGTCCAGACGGAGCTGAGTGGTGCCGTTGCTGCCCTTGGGGAAGTCCACACAGACATTCTCCAGAATTGCCAGACCCACGCCGCCTGCCGCACGGAGGCGGTAATATTCAATATGTTCCTGGCTCATCTGACCGTCAGCCTCTGCCAGATTGCTGCCCACAGGAGACATGATGATGCGGTTTTTGACCGTCATTCCATTGATCGTAATGGGAGAAAACAGGTTCTTGTATTTTGCCATAGTAAAACACTCCTCAACAGGGTCGTTGGAAATATTTTATCAATTCACCGGAATCTTGTCAAGGCACGGCGGCAGCGCCTCTATGCTCCATGCAGACCTTTGCTTTTCTTACGAAAGCAATTATACAATACAAAGAGGAGCAGTTAAAACTGCTCCTCTTTTGCTTCAATTTTCCGGGAAAAAGTGGAGCATGGCGGGGTTATTTTCCACCGTGTCCGGGTCGATGCCGGTTTCATCGCACCAGCGGAAAAAGGCTTTGTTGAGAAAATCTCCCAGACCCTGCATGGCGGAATAGAGGGGGATCTCCTCTCCTGCCACCGTCAAGGTGGTGTTGATGCCGCTTCGGGCCAGAATAGAGCGTTGGCCCTGAATATCCTTGTATTCGTACCGCCTTGCCTTTCCAAACAGGGTGCGGTAGAGAAAGCCCTCATCGTCATAGTAGATGCCGAACCGCCAGAAATTCACCAGCAGATAAGCGCCCATCAGCAGGACGATCCAGCAGCCCCACCAGAGGAGTTTTTCCGACCTGGGCAGGTACAAAAGCCCCACGATGGCAAAAAAGCTGACCAAAAGTCCCATGATAAAGCTTCTTCTCGGCATTTTCACCGTTTGCCCGGATTTCATAACCTTGGGCTTGGGGAACAGCTTGCCGAAAATAAAATCAATGAGAGCGATGAGACCAAAGACAATGGCAATCAGCAGAACATACCACACATAGATCATCCCAGCACCTCCTGAGAGAGGACGAAGTCCACAGGAATATCGTGGCTGTCGGTGTCCAGATGCTCGAACATCTGGAAGCCGTAGCACAGCGCCAGAGTAGGGTGACCGGGATGCTGTTCCAGCCAGCGGTCATAGAAGCCGCCGCCGTAGCCGCACCGGTGACCTTGGGGATCAAAGGCCAGTCCGGGCATCAGAATCAGTGCTGTCTCGTCATCGGCAATGGGTTCGTTGGCGATGGGCTCGGGAATGTTGTAGTAGCCCAATTCCACTTGCTTCAAATCATCCAGCCAGAGAAAGACCATCTCATCGCCGATGATCTTGGGCACTGCCACCCGTTTGCCGTCTCGCTGGGCCTGCTCCAACATAGGCATGGTGCGGACCTCCTGATTGTAGGAAAGGTAGCCGTAGATGCTCTTTGCCTTTTGGTAGGCAGGATGGACGAAAAACTGCTCCGCCAGAGCCAGACTGGTTTGCTCTATTTGTTCGGCAGACATGGCTTTTTTTTTCGCACCAATGGCTGCCCGCAAGGCTTTTTTGTCCATACATTTCACCTCGGATTTATAATAACACAGAAAGTTTTACATTGCCAGAAAAGTGTGATAAAATAATTTAGATCGTCAGCGCAGCTGACACAATCATTATCAATTATCAATTGTCAATTAAAACCGGAGGTTTTATGATCTATCTCGATAATTCCGCCACCACCAAGCCCTGCAAAGAGGCAGTGGAGGCCATGACCTACATGCTGACCCAGTGCTGGGGCAATCCCTCCTCCGTTCACCATCTGGGCGTGGAGGCAGAGCGGCAGATGAAAACTGCCAGAAATCAGGTGGCTGCCCTCATGGGAGCCGAGCCGGAACGGGTGTTCTTCACCTCCGGCGGCACGGAGGCCGACAACTGGGCCATCTTCTCTGCAGCCGAGCGTCTGGGCAAACGGGGCAAGCACATCATCACCACGGCGGTGGAGCACCACGCCGTGCTGCATCCCATGGAAAAGCTGGAAGCCCAGGGCTTTGAGGTGACCTACCTGAAGCCCGATGAGACGGGCTTTGTCTCCGTTGAGACCCTGTCTGCTGCCCTCCGTCCCGATACCATTCTGGTGTCTGTTATGATGGTCAACAATGAGACCGGTGCCGTCATGCCCATTGCCGATATGATCAAGGCCGTTCGGAGGAAAAGCCCCCTTGCGCTGTTCCACACCGATGCGGTGCAGGGCTTCGGCAAGGTGAATTTCAAGGCGAAGACCCTGGGGGCAGATCTCATTTCCGTCTCCGGTCACAAGCTCCACGGCGCCAAGGGCGTGGGCGCATTGTATATCAAAAAGGGTCTGACCCTGCCGCCCCTGCTGCGAGGCGGCGGACAGGAGCAGGGTTACCGCTCCGGCACGGAGGGTCTGCCTGCCATGGTAGGCTTCGGCGCAGCCTGTGCTGCCTGCGATCTGAATCAGGAGATCACCCATCTTTCTCATCTTCGTGATCTCTGCCGGGAGAAGCTGGCAGATGTGCCGGGACTGGTGTTCCTTGGCAAGGGCGATGCCCCCCATGTGGTCACCGTGTCTGTACCCGGTCTGCGGAGTCAGGGCCTCATCAACCGCCTGCAGGAGCGGGAGATCTATGTCTCCGCCGGTTCCGCCTGCTCCAAGGGTCATCGCAGCCATGTGCTGGAGGCCATGGGTGTCCCTGCCAAGGTCATCGATGGCGCCATCCGCATCTCCTTCGGACGGGAAAACACCCCTGAGGATGTGGATGCGTTAAGAGACGGTTTGCTCTACGCCATCAACAACCTGTAAATATTTATGAAATATTCACAAAAAGAGGGCTGTTTTTCCATGGGCATCTGTGCTATAATGAAGACAGAACATATTTGGAGTGAATTCAGATGAATATCTTATTCCTGCTGACGCCCAAGGCCAAGTGTGCATACCTGCACGACGATGACACCATGCGTCAGGCACTGGAACGAATGGAAAGCTCCGGCTTTGCGGCACTGCCCATTCTCAATAAGGATGGCAGCTACCGGGGCACGCTCACAGAGGGTGACCTGCTCTGGGGCATCAAAAACTTAGGTCTGACGGATCTGCGGGACATGGAAAACCATGGCATCATGGAGATCTCCCACCGCCGTGACAATACCCCTGTATCGGTGGCGGCAAAGGCGGAGGATCTGGTCTCTACGGCAGTGAGTCAGAACTTCGTGCCTGTGGTGGATGACCGTGGTACTTTCATCGGCATTGTCACCAGAAAGGCCATTTTGCAGCATTTCGTAGACCGTTACATGGAACAGAAGCAGCCGGTCGGCTGAAACCCTCGCCGCAGAGCAGCCGCCCTGCGGCGATTTTCTATGGGAGAAGACTATGTCATTTCAGGAAGCAAAAGAATATTACGAAAAAGCCCAAAAACGGGGCAAGAAACAGCATAAAGAGGATGTCCACCATGGCAGATATCCCTATCCCCAGGTGCTGGATGAGATTTTGAATATCTCCATGGCGGCAGGTCAGGTGGATCTGGGCGTTATGGAAGTGCCCTCCTATCTGGTAGTGGGCATCAAGACCACCGGGCGAAAAACCTCCTTTTCCTCGGATTTCATGCCCCTGTTGCCCTGGCAGAGCGAGTTTGGCAGTAAATGGATCATGCTCTGTCAGGCCCACCTCAGCGACGAGGGCATCCGGGACCCCATTTTGTGCTATGAATATTTGGGCAGATTCTATGTCCAGGAGGGCAACAAGCGGGTCAGCGTGCTGAAATTCTTTGATGCACCCACCATTCCTGCCCATGTGATCCGAATCGTGCCCATGTACGCCGAGGACCCCACCATCTGTGCCTATTATGAATTCATGGAATTCTACCGCCTTTCCCGGGTCTATCGGGTGCGGCTCCACCAGCCCGGGGCTTACGCCAAATTCCTTGTGGCACTGGGCATGGAGCAGGATCATGTGTGGACAGCCGAAGAGCGGACACGGTTCATTTCCTCCTATGTCCGCTTCCGAACGGCCTTCCATAAGCAGGGCGGTGCCCGCCTGCCGGTGACCACGGGAGAAGCCCTCATGGTCTGGCTGGGTGTCTATGCCTATACGGATCTGTGGGAGCTGACGGAGCAGGAGCTGGAAAAGACCGTGGCGGCGGTCTGGCCCGATGTGAAGCTCCGGACGGAGGAAACGCCTATCGCCATCAGCACAGAGCCTGCCCAGCCGGAGCATAAGGTGTTCCAGAGCCTCATGCTGGATACCCGCCCCAGCCATGTGGAAGTGGCATTTTTGTACAGCAGTCCTCTGGAAAACAGCACCTGGTCCAAGGCCCATGAGCTGGGCAGACAGTATCTGGATGAAGTATTGGGTGATCGTGTCACATCCCGATTCTATCCCGGTGTCCGCAACAGCGAAGAAGCGGAGTCGGTCATGGAACAGGCCATTACCGACGGTGTGCAGGTGATTTTCGCCACGGCACCGCCGATGATCGGCGCCTGCCGCAAGGTGGCTGCCCGCCACCCCCATGTGAAGATTCTCAACTGCGCTTTGTCCATGCCCTATGCCGGTGTCCGTACCTACTACGGCCGCATCTACGAGGCAAAATTCCTCACCGGTGCCATGGCAGGTGCCATGACCAGAACAGGCAAGATCGGCTATGTGGCAAACTATCCCATTTTCGGCGTGCCGGCCGGCATCAATGCCTTCACCCTCGGTGCGAAAATGACCAATCCCAAGGTGGAAGTGAAGCTCCGCTGGAGCTGCCTGCCCAGAGAGGGCAGTCTCTTTGAGGGGGAAAATGTGGATGTGATCTCCAACCGGGAGGGTGTCCAGCAGGAGAACTATCTGGCTTGGGAATGGGGCACCTACCTCATTGAAAAGGGCGGTCTGCACATTCCCCTCGGCACACCCCTGTGGGATTGGGGCAGGTTCTATGAAAAAGTCGTCACCTCCATTCTCGATGGCAGCTGGGATGCCCTCAGCGGCAGAGACGGTCAACGGGCTGTCAACTACTGGTGGGGACTGGATACCGGTGTCATTGATCTGAAGCTCAGCGACCGTCTGCCGGACGGTGTCGCCAGACTGGTGGAGATACTGAAAAAAGGCGTTGCCGATGGCAGAGTGTCGCCCTTCCATGCAGTTCTGGTGGACCAGGCAGGCAATGTCCGCAACGACGGCAGCCGCAACCTGACCCCGGAGGAGATCATGCACATGGACTGGCTCTGTGAGGGTGTGGACGGTCGAATCCCCTGCTTTGACGAACTTTTGCCCATGTCGCAGAATTTGGTGCGGCTGCTGGGTATTTACAGAGATGAAATTCCCCCTGAAAAGGAGTGGCTGTTGTGAAGATCCTTTTTTTGGCCGATGAAGAGTGTCCTTATTTCTATGACTATTATCAGCCCGGAAAGCTGAAGGAGTATGACCTCATCATCTCCTGCGGCGATCTGAAGCCGGAATATCTGACCTTTCTGGTGACCATGTCCCATGCGCCGCTGCTCTATGTCCATGGCAATCACGATGGTATCTATAAGCAGAAGCGCCCTGAGGGCTGCTTCTGTCTGGAAGATACGGTCATGAATGTGGAAGGGCTGCGAATCCTCGGTCTGGGCGGCAGCCGCAAGTATAACGGCGGCGACCATCAGTATTCCGAGGGGCAGATGAAGCGCCGAATCCGCAAGCTGCGGTGGCAGCTCTGGAAGAACAAGGGCGTGGATCTGGTGGTGACCCATGCCCCCGTGGAGGGTCACGGCGATGGCAGAGATCCTGCCCATCAGGGCTTTGCTGCCTTCAAGAAGCTGCTGGACAAGTATCAGCCCAAGTACCTGGTCCACGGTCATGTCCACATGTCCTACGGTCACGATATCCAGCGGCTGGACAAGTACGGCGAGACCACACTCATCAATGCCAGCCAGCGGTATGTGCTGGATCTGCCGGAATACCCGGTAGACGGCGTCATTATTATGTAATAAATAAGGCTCCCCTTGAGGGGAGCTGTCAGCGAAGCTGACTGAGAGGTGATTGCCTTGTTAAAAATTCTCCATGCTGCCGATTTGCATTTGGATAGCCCCTTTGCCGCTTTTTCTTATGAAGAAGCGGCTCAGATGCGTGGCATCCAGCGGCAGATTCCCATGGAGCTGGCAAGGCTCTGCCGGGAAAAGCAGTGCGACCTGCTCCTTCTGGCTGGGGATGTGTTCGATGGCTTGCAGGTCTATCCCGAAACAGTGGAGGCCTTGAAAACCGCCTTCACCCAATGCGGTGCAGAGGTGTTCATCGCCCCCGGCAACCATGACCCCGCCACTTTGAATTCCCTCTGGCGGAAGGAGCAATGGCCGAAAAATGTCCATATTTTCACGGAAGATATGACTTCTGTGACCCTTTCCGACAAAAAATGCCGGGTCTGGGGCGCAGCCTTCCGGGATACCCAGGCCTACGACCTTTTACAGCCCATTCCCAAAGCCGAGGACGGATTTTTGGAAGTGGGCGTGTTCCACGGCGACCCGGTAAATCCCGGCGGCTACCATCCCATTTCCGCCGAAACCCTTGCAGTCTGCGGATTGGACTATCTGGCGCTGGGTCATATCCACAGGGCATCCACCCTGCAAAAAGCAGGCAAGACCCACTATGGCTGGCCCGGCTGTCCCATGGGCAGAGGCTTTGACGAGTGCGGCGAAAAGGGCGTCTGGTATGTGGAGCTGGGGGCGGACTGCAAGCAGGAATTCCTGCCTCTGACATTTCCAAAATTTGAGATTTTATCTCTGGATGTCCATGACTTAACCATCCCCAAGGAGGCGGAGGGCAGCATCTGCTGTCTCATCCTCACGGGAGAATCGGAAAAAGTGAATGTGGAGGCGGTGGAGGCAGCTCTTGCCCCCCATTTCCGCCGTCTGGAGGTCCGGGATGATACGGTGCCGCCCAGAGACCTCTGGGCGGGCTGCGGTCAGCAGACCCTGCGGGGTCAGGCTTTGGCCTACTTAAAGCAGAAAGATGACCCTTTGACGGAGCAGGCAGTCCGCTGCCTGCTGGCAGCCTTGGAAGGGAGGGAGCAGCCGTGAAGATTTTGCGGATGAAAGCCACTTTCGGATGCCTCGATGAGGCGGAACTGCTCCTGCAGCCCGGTGTCAATGCGCTGACTTTGCCCAACGGCCATGGAAAATCCACCTGGGCAGCTTTTTTCCTTGCCATGTTCTATGGCATCGATACTGCTCAGCGGGCAGCCAAAGGCCGCCTGCCGGAAAAGCTCCGCTATGAGCCATGGCGCGGCAAGCCCATGGAGGGACTGCTGGAACTGGAAATAGACGGAAAGACTGTGGTTTTGCAGCGGACTTCCCAGCGGGGCAAGCCCATGGGGCAGCTCCGTGCCTATGAAAAGGACACGGGTCTGGCACTGTCCGATGTGACGGCAGAAAACTGCGGTATGTATTTTCTGGGACTGGAGCGGAGCGTCTTTCAGCGCAGCGCCTTCCTCCGTGGAGAGGAACTGGCGGTGAGTCAGGATGCAGCCCTTTCTCAGCGATTGGAAAACTTAGCCGCCGGAAGTGATGGAGGAGAAAGCCATCTGCAGGCGGCAGAGCGGCTGAAGCAGTGGAAAAACCGCATCCGTTACCACAAGTCGGGATTGCTCCCGGAGGTGGAAACGGAGCTTCGTGAAGTGGAGCAGGCCCTTGCCCGGCAGGAGCGGGCGGAGAGCACCCGGGCGGCGTTGGAGCAGTCGGTGGAGCTGGTAAAATCCCGCCGTAAGGAAAGCGCAGATGCCCTGCAGGCGGCAGAGGAAGCACTGGCAGAAGCCCCTGCCCCCAAGCCCCTCATTTTGTGGCTCTGGTGGGCGATTTTGGAATTGATCGTCTGCGGTGTGTGCATCTGGGGAAAAAGTTGGTGGGCATTGCTGCCCGGTATTGCCGCTCTGGTGATGATTCCCATTGCCATAAAACGAAAAAAATCTGCCGATGAAAAACGGCAGAAGCTGGAAAACCGTGTGATGCAGGCAAAAAAGGCATACGCCGATGCCTGCGGAGCCGATGAAAAAGCCGCCGCCTTGCAGCAGGAGATGGATCTGCTGTCCGGGAATGACCGCAGCGCATTGATGGATCGGTGGGCAGCTTTGGAGCAGCAGCGGCAGAAGCTGCTGGCACAGGAACAGGCACTCTCTCTGGCGCAGGAGGCACTGGAGTTTGCCAAAGCCCGGCAGCAGCGGGTCTATGCCCCCCGGCTGACCAAACTTGCAGGGGAGTACCTTTCCAAACTGACAGGCGGTCGGTATGACGGTCTGGTTCTGGAGCAGGATTTCACCTTGCAGGTCATAGAGGGCACTTCCCGTCTGGCAAGACCTCTGGCAGCCCTCAGCACCGGCACCCGGGATCAGGTCTGGCTGGCGCTGCGCCTTGCCATGACCAAGCTCCTGTTACCCAAGGATACCCCCATCTGGCTGGACGATGTTCTGCTGACCTTTGATGCAGACCGCACCGCCGCCGCCATGGAGGTCCTTGCCGCCGAAAACCGGCAGATCATTCTCATGAAATGCAAATAAAGACAAATATGCACCACCAAGAATTTTTTGGCAGTGCGTATTTGTTTTTTCGACCACCACCCAGAAAATCGACAAGAAGCCGGGAGGGGGGACATGGGGGGAGAGTGGCTATTTTGTGATGCAAACCGGAACGATTATATAAGCAGAAACGATCACAAAATCCGGACAACGCTCCCCCCCATGTGTCTTTTTCATCCAATACTTTTGTGGCATGACAAAAGTATTGCCCGCCGGAGGCTGAACGGTTATCGAGAATAACCGAGGTTTCCATTCTTAAAGATAAAAACGGATTGCCCATGGGGCAATCCGTTTGCTTTATGCTTCATCCTCGTTTCGGAGGGCTTCCATCTCTGCGATTTCTTCTTCGGTCATTGCCGCATCGGCCTTGGCCTTTTTCCATGTCTTGTAGGCCAGCAGACCCACAAAGGCGGCGCCGCCGCCCATGACCACAATGGCGATGATCAGCAGCAGCAGAGAGGGCGCTTCCGGTCCCCCTTCAAAGTAAGCCTTGACGATACCGAAGAGCCAGTACAGCACCAGTGCCACGGCAATGAGGCGGAAGGTCAGTGCCTGATTGGCATTGCCTGTTTTTCGGAAATCGGTTCTTACTTCCTTCTTTTCTTCTTCCATATCCTTACCGCCTTTCGTTTTTGTTTATTATAGCCCAAAAGACCGCCGGTGTCCATAAGGGGAAAGATGAACTTTTTGGAAACAAATCGGCGATTTCGACAGATTCTGCCCGTTGTTTGTGAAAAAAGTACAAGAAATAAGGCGTTACACAAGAAAACTTCCACATTCAGACTATTGAAAGTTGCCAGTGCCTCCATTATAATGGTTTTAGCTCGTTGAAAGGAAGTACCACCCTATGAAAAAGATCATCCGCAAGCGCGAATATGATACGGAAACTGCCACTCTGGTGAAGAAGTCCACCAACGGCTTCTTCGGCGATCCCGCCGGTTACGAGGAAAACCTCTATGAGACCCCCGATGGCTACTATTTCCTGTATGTCTGCGGCGGCGAGGCTTCTCCCTATCCCGCAGAGGACATTCTGGTGCTGGCTAAGACCAAGGTCAAGGCCTGGCTGGAGACCCACTAAAGAAAGAACTGCCGAAAGGCAGTTTTTTCCGACTCGCTCGCTTTATTGCTTTAACTTAATACTTGAAAAAACTGTCTGATTGCGGTATGATAATACCCATCTACCAAACGGAGGCGTATACCATGGAAATCAAGATCACGAAAACCACCTGTCCCAAGGAAAAACCCGACCAGAAAGCTCTGGGCTTCGGCAAATATATGAGCGACCACATGTTCATCATGAACTACACCAAGGGTATCGGCTGGCATGATGCCAGAATCGTTCCCTACGGTCCCATCCCCATGGACCCCGGTGCCGTTGGTATGCACTACGGTCAGGAGACCTTCGAGGGTCTCAAGGCCTACCGCACCGCCGAGGGCAAGATCCAGCTGTTCCGTCCCGATATGAACGCCAAGCGCCATGCCAACTCCAACCGGAGAATGTGTATGCCCGAGGTGCCTGAGGATATGTATCTGGAAGCCGTCAAGGCTTTGGTGGCGCTGGATGCCGACTGGGTACCCACAGAGCCGGGCACTTCTTTGTACATCCGTCCCTTCGTCTTTGCCACGGAGCGGACCCTCAGTGTCCATGAGCCCAACGAGTTCCTGTTCATCATCATCTGCTCTCCCTCCGGCGCTTACTATGCCGAGGGCATCGACCCCGTTCCCATCTATGTTGAGGACGAGTACATCCGTGCTGCTCCCGGCCTGACCGGTTACGCAAAGTGCGGCGGTAACTACGCTGCTTCTCTGCTGGCTGGTGAGCGCGCTGCTCAGAAGGGCTTCGCTCAGGTCCTGTGGCTGGACGGCATCCACAAGAAGTACGTTGAGGAAGTCGGCGCCATGAACATCATGTTCAAGATCGACGGCAAGATCTACACCGCCGCCTGCGAAGGCACCGTTCTGCCCGGCGTCACCCGCCGCTCCATCATCGAGCTGCTGCGCGACTGGGGCTATGAGGTCATCGAGGGCAAGCTCGCCATCGACACCATCATGGAAGCCGGCCGCAACGGCACCCTGGAGGAAGTCTTCGGCACCGGCACTGCCGCTGTCATCTCTCCCGTTGGCAAGCTGCGCTATAAGGATGATGTGATGCTGATCAACAACAATGAGATTGGCGAACTGAGCCAGAAGCTCTACGATACCATCACTGGCATCCAGCTGGGCCTGCTGCCCGACGAGCTGGGCTGGAGAGTCAAGGTCTGATCGGATACAAAAAAGAGCCATCGAAAAGATGGCTCTTTTTGCGTGTGGAAAAACACTCTGGCGCGGGAGCGCTTATCGCTTCCCCCGGGGGGAAGCTGTCACCGAAGGTGACTGAAGAGGAATGCGGGCAGAAATATAGCGTTTTTGCCTATGTCGAGACTTCTTCCCACATTTGAGATTTCGCCGTTCCACTTCCGACCTCGCTACG
>JAZNNW010000162.1:0-10574 GCA_045580485.1 Candidatus Avilachnospira sp.
TTTGCCGTGTTTCGCCTCGTACTGTTCAATGCAGTCCCGAATCAAAATCAAGATTTGACTGTTGGCAGAACGACCTTCATAGTCTGCAACTACAAAGTCGGATCGTAGCCATGTCGTTCTGTGAGCCAAGGAGTTGTGTGATGAAATTGTCTTCCTAAGACCGCTTGGCCTCCGACTTCGATTTTGCCGTGTTTCGCCTCGTACTGTTCAATGCAGTCCCGAATCAAAATCAAGATTTGACTGTTGGCAGAACGACCTTCATAGTCTGCAACTACATGGAGCTTATTCAGCATTTCTTCATCAATACGAATAGACAAACTTTTAACAGCCATGATAACACCCCAAAATAAATTTATTTTATATTTATTTTAGGCTTATTCTGTGCTAGTATTATAATATAAGCACACTATATATTCAAAATATGTCTAAAGGAGTGTTTTTATGGAAGACCTTTATCACAAAATGTATCTGACCTTATTTCAAGCCATCACTTCTGCGTTGAAAGCCATGGAGCAGCAAAACTTCGGCATGGCAAAGGAGCTTTTACGGCAAAGCCAGCAAAATGCTGAGGACATCTACATCGAAGCCGGTGAAACATAAAATTACGGATTGCCACGGCTTGCAAAGCAAGCCGCGGCAATCCGTTTCTCTTTTATTCCTTCACATAATGGACGATGACACGGGTGCCCACATCCACTTTTTCAAAGATCTGAGCCATAGGCTCCATCGGTGTATTGGTGCAGCCGTGAGAGCCGTTGCCCAAATATTCATCGCCGCCGAACACATCCCGCCATTCGGCATCGTGGATGCCGTAATCGCCGTCATAGCCCAGCCAGTATTTCACATGGACATTATAATCCCAGCCGATGAGCTGCCGTTCTTCATCCTTTTCCTGAATACGGTACATTCCCGGCCATGTCCAGCGTCCGTTGGGCAGACCGGTCACCACATCGGTGCAGATCAGCATTTCTCCGTTTTCATAGTACATCATCTTCTGGCGGGCGATATCCACTTCAATATAGGAATCGTCCATGATGTAGTCCTTGCCCTCTCGGGTACAGGCATATTCCGCCACGACAGGAGTGGTATCCAGGTTCTTGATCTGCTCTCTTAACTGCTGACCCATCAGATCCCGATCCATGGTGTAATGGACATGGAAAAAGTCCAGATCCACAGGACCCCGGCCGTAGCTTTCCAACCGGTAAGGCAGCCAGCCGGACGGGCACTGATCTGCATAGTCATCGATGATCTCTTCCAGCGCCACGATATCAACGGAGCCAACGCCATTTTCCCCGACCTGCACCACAGAGCTGATCTCCAGCTCTTCTTCCCCGTCTCTCAGGGTGATGGGAATGGTCAGACCTTTCATAACCCGGCTGAGATATTCCTTATAGGTTACGGGCTTCCCCGCATTGAGACAGGTGTAGATGGCGCAGTCGGACAGGATGATCGTCCGGTTTTCCATGCCTTCTTCTGTGGCAGTCCAATGGGACAGTTCCTTTTCCAGAACGCCACGCAAGGCAGCTTCATCCACCTGCATACCCAATTTCTCGGGGAACAGGTCGCCCTTGCCCCGGCTCACGGTCTGCAGATCTTCCAAAATCTCTGTTGTATCCAGGATATCTATATCCACGGAGATCGTGCCCTTTTCCACATTTCGGAAGGCCATTCTCCGTTCCTTGACAGACAGTCTGGAGAAGTTCTGCGCCTCAGGTGCACCGACAAAACCGAAACATTCCTGGGCCGTTTTCTCCATGTGTTCCAAAAGACCCAGCCGCTCCAGATCGTAGACACCTACGATGCTGCCGTTTTCCATGACGGTCAGCTTGGCCTGTTTCATCCCTTTTTCCAGCTCGGAATAGCGCACATAAGACTCTATATAAGTCTCTGAGCTGCGGATATTCCAGAGGCTGACCGCCAGCAGAACAACTGCAAACAGGATCGCAAGTGCAATGATCAGTTGGGTCGTCCAACTCTTTTTCTTCAAAATATCCTCCGCCGCAAAAATACGCTGCGGCATAGCCGCAGCGAAATTGCGTTTTATCTTCTTCTTGTTTTCGTTTTATGGTCGGAATACAGTCCGGAGATCTTGCTGTCGCTGTCAGCCATGAACTGCTTGAGCATATCGTCAAAGCTCTGGGGCTGACGCTCTGCCGGCTGCGCAGGCCGGGCAGGTCTTGCCGGACGGTTGTTAAAAGCAGGCTTGGGACGGTCAGAGGGCTGCCGCTGGGGCGGTGTCTGTGTCCGCCGGATGGACAGATTGATCTTGCCGTTCTCCATGCCGATGATCATGACCTTCACTTCCTGACCTTCTGTCAGGTGGTCACGGATGTCATTGACATAGGAATGGGTGATCTCGGAAATATGTACCATACCGGTCTTGTTCTCCGGCAGTTCAACAAATGCGCCGAACTTGGTGATAGACTTGATTTTGCCTTCTAAGACAGCACCTACTGCAAATTCCATATACTGAATATGTCCCCCTAATTTCTACCCTATTGACCCACATCGTAGAACACGATCTCGCCTCTGGAGACCATGCCCAGCTTCTGGCGGGCGACTGCTTCGATACCCTCCTGGGTATCCAGCTCATCGATGGCCTGTTCCAGCCGGAGGTTTTCCTGCTTTTCTGCGGCGATCTCTGCCTCCAGAGCGGCGGCTTCTGCGTTTTTTGCCGTCACCTGGCTTTGGAGAGAAACCAGGGTAACGGTAGCGTACACCACCAGAACCAGTATCAAAATTTTCGTCAGCAGTGATGACCGTTTGAACCGCATTTCCGTTTCCTCCCGCATATTTGCGTGCCTTGATTTTGGAAAAGCCAAGGGTACAGTTTATTCTAACCCATTTTATTCCGATTGAAAAGTATTTTTTTGCATTTTTTCGTAAAAATTTCAAAAATTTCGTCAAAGGATCGAGAAAAAAAGTCAAAAAACCGACCCAGAATCGAAGAAAATGACGGCTAAATGCCAAAAACCACCCTGCACCGCCTATGGCTACCGCCCAGAGATTATAGAGCCGGAACAGTCCTCTGCCGGGATAGATCATGAACCAGAGGAAGCTCAGCAGCAGTGCAACTCCGAATATAAAATCCAGAAAACCCGTCAAAAACCAGACTTTTTTTCGAATTCCACGAAGAATATCATAGAATATTGAAAGGCAAAAGCCCAACACCATCGCCAGGAGAAACTCCCTGCCTTGTGCCAGTACCGGCTGTTCCATCAGCCAAAGAGCCTTGCAAGAAAGCCGCCGGACTGATTACCCGTATCCTCATAGGTCATGCTGTCCACCCTGCCGTCCACATGGACTTGTCCGCCGTCCAAACTCAGCAGCTGCAGATGGAGCCCCTCCCCACGGACCACCAGTGTTCCACGGGTGGTATGGAGCACCACCATACCCTCATCGAAGCTCTCCACTTCCTTGATTCCCGTCATATTCAGCCGGTTTCGGCTGTCCAAAGTCACTTTATGGGGCAGTTCCAGGGCCTTTTCCTCATATTCAAATGCCATTGGGCTCGCTCCTTTCGTTTTCCTGTTCTATCCTATGCCTGTCCAACTGAAAATAGAATTGATAATAGGCGCAGAACCATGTAAAATATAGGCAAGGAGTGATTTTATGGACTTCAAGCTGCACGCACCCTATGCCCCTACGGGCGATCAGCCCCAGGCCATTGAAAAGCTGGCACAGGGACTGGAACTGGGTCTGGAAGAACAGGTCATGCTGGGCGTTACCGGCTCCGGCAAGACCTTTACCATGGCCAATATCATCCAGAAGATCAACCGACCTACGCTGGTTCTGGCGCACAACAAAACATTGGCCGCCCAGCTGTGTGCGGAGTTCCGGGAATTTTTTCCGGAAAATGCAGTGGAGTACTTCATCTCCTACTACGACAACTATCAGCCAGAGGCCTACATCGCCCATACGGATACCTACATTGAAAAGGATTCTGCCATCAACGATGAGATCGAGCGACTGCGCCATTCCGCCACCTCCGCCCTCTCGGAACGCAGAGATGTGATCGTGGTGGCATCGGTCTCCTGCATCTACGGTCTGGGCGACCCCATCGACTATCAGAATATGGTCATCTCTCTCCGGGCAGGCATGACCTATCCCCCGGAGCAGCTGGTGAAAAAGCTGGTGGAGATCCGCTACGAGCGCAATGATCTCAACTTCGTCCGAAACAACTTCCGTGTCCGGGGCGACACCATTGAGGTCTACCCCGCCTATTGGACAGGCAGAGCCATCCGGGTGGAGTTTTTCGGCGATGAGATCGACCGCATTTCGGAGATCAATGCCGTTACCGGTATGCCTGACCGGATCGTGGAGCATGTTGCCATCTACCCTGCCAGCCACTATGTGGCCTCCAAGGAGAAGATGGACCGTGCCATCCGGGAGATCGAAGACGAGATGTGGCAGCAGGTGAAGCTGTTTGAAGAAAATGACAAGCTGCTGGAAGCCCAGCGTATCCGTCAGCGCACCCTCTACGACATCGAAATGATGCAGGAGATCGGCTTCTGTACCGGCATTGAAAACTATTCCCGAGTGATCCAGGGCAGAGAGCCGGGGTCTCCTCCCACCACTTTGCTGGACTATTTCCCGGAGGATTTTGTCCTGTTCATCGATGAAAGCCATGTGACTTTGCCGCAGGTCCGTGCCATGTACGCAGGTGACCGCAGCCGCAAGGAAAGTCTGGTCAATTACGGTTTTCGCCTGCCTTCGGCTTACGACAACCGTCCTCTCAATTTCGAGGAGTTCCAGTCCAAATTAAACCAGGTCATCTATGTCTCTGCCACACCGGCAGAGTATGAAACATCCCGTGCCGCCCAGATCGCAGAACAGGTCATCCGTCCTACCGGTCTGCTGGACCCGGAGGTGGAAGTCCGACCCATTGAAGGACAGATCGACGATCTGATGAACGAGATCCATCTCCGCACGGAGAAGGAACAGCGGGTTCTGGTGACCACCCTCACCAAGAAGATGGCAGAGGATCTGACGGAATACCTGCGGAAGCACAGCGTTCGTGTCCGCTATATGCACTCGGATATTTCCGCCATGGAGCGGATGGAGATCATTCGGGATCTGCGTCTGGCTAAATTCGATGTGCTGGTGGGTATCAACCTGCTCCGCGAAGGTCTCGACCTGCCGGAAGTGAGCTTGGTGGCGGTGCTGGATGCAGACAAGGAAGGCTTCCTCCGCAGTGAGACCAGCCTCATTCAGACCAACGGCCGTGCCGCCAGAAACGCAGAGGGCAAGGTCATCCTCTACGGCGACAGGATCACGCCCTCCATGAAAGCCGCCATGGATGAAACTGCCCGCCGCCGCCAGATTCAGCAGGCTTATAACGAAGCCAACGGCATCGTGCCCCAGACCATCATCAAATCCATCCGTGACCTCATCGAGATCTCCAAGCCCAGCAAGGATGTGACCGGCAAGTCCGGTGTCAAGATGACCAGAGCCGAGAAGGACAAGGAGATCGCCCGTCTGGAAAAGGCCATGCGGGAGGCTGCCAAGATGATGGAATACGAATACGCCGCTGTTCTGAGAGATCAGATCATCGAGTTGAGAAAATAAAGATACTACCTAAAGAGTGGGTGACATCCGCCATTGGCGGATGTCAGTCTCCGACGGCCAATGCTTTTGGCAAGCCCCAAAAGCATTGGATGAAAAAGGCTGTGGGGGAGAGCGTTGTCCGGATTTTGTGATCGTTTCTGCTTACATGATCGTTCTGTACTACATCACAAAATAGCCACTCTCCCCCACACCCCCTCCCGGCACTCATCGTTCCTCTGGGTGATGATCGATAAAGCAAAAACGCACTACCGACTTTTGTTTGGTAGTGCATTTTTGTTTGTCATTGCGGGCAGCGAGGCTGCGTGTCAATCTGTTTTATTCTTCTCCCATATATATTTCTTCCGTTTCTTGCTGAACCTTTTGCAAAATATCTTTTGCCTGTCCAAAGTTTTGCTCTTCCATGGCATCTAAGGCAGAAAGAATACCCTGAAATAAAACAAAATACATTTTCTTAAAATCCACTTCTTGTTCCAACATTATACAGCTCCCTTATTTTTGGTAATATTAAAATTAATTTCATTATATTTGGTATTACCAAAAATATCAACCTTTATTCGACATATACTTATGTCATTGGAGGTGAGGATGTTGAATACCAGAAAGTTGGAATTAGGCGATCGTAATCTCATCGGTGCAAGAGTAACAGAAGCCAGAAGAAAGCAAAATTTAAAGCAAAACGAACTGTTGGCTAAACTGCAGTTAGCCGGTGTGGATATGAGCATCCCTGCTCTGTCTCTGTTGGAAGGTCAAAAAAGACCTGTTTCCGATATCGAACTGAATGCTCTTGCTGATATTCTTCATGTTTCTGTAGATTGGCTTTTAGGACGGGAATAACACCTCTGTTTGATACAATCAAACAGAGGTGTTATTTTTATGCAGTTACAAACATTTTTCCAGTAGCTTCAAAATCATCTGGGCGTGGCGTTCTTCCTCGTGACCGAGGCAATGGAACACCGGGGCAAAGGAACCGGCGCAGTTTGCCAAGCCGTGATAGACTGCCGCTCCCTCTACCTCTTCTTCGTAGCGCTTACGCAGTTCCTCATTGGTGCAGGCCACGCAGGGGGCTTTGGGTCTGTCGGGGCAGGGGCGCTTGCCGGTCATGAGATAGTAGACCGCCTCCAGCTTCCGGTAATGGCGCATTTCCTCCTGTGCCAGCTGCATGAGGCACTGCCGGACACCTTTCTTCACACGCATGGCAAGGACTTTATAAGTACAGGCATCCATGAGCTCATGCTCCAGCAGTTCCATGACCTGCTGGCAGGTCAGCTTCACCGGATCTTTTTTCGGAGCGCAGCAGGGGGCTTCTGCCGAGGCCGCCATGACCCGGTTCCAGACCTCTGCTTCCCGCTTCTGATTCATCATAAAAAACACCTCCGTCAGCACATCTTATGCCGATAGAGGTGTTTTTGTCATAAAAGAAAAGCGCCGCTTGCTGAGGTGCACCCCAAAAGTGTCTAACTTTTGGGGTGTATATCATCGATTAACGAACCAGATATCGCTAACTTTTGTTTAGCCAACTCCGTCTGATAGTTGCCGTAAAACAGTTAAATTTTTGGTCTAACTGTTTTGCGAGTACCCGCCATTCGACGGCCTTTCTTATTATTGCTTACTCTTCTTCAGCCACGATGGCGATGTGCAGCTCGTCCAGTTGCTTCTGGGTAACGGCAGAGGGGGCATCCATCATGACATCCTGTGCCTTCTGGTTCATGGGGAAGGTGATGACTTCACGGATGGACTCTTCACCGGAAAGCAGCATGATCATGCGGTCGATGCCGGGGGCAGCGCCTGCATGGGGAGGTGCGCCGTAGGTGAAAGCATTGTACATAGCGGGGAACTTGGCCTTCACATCGGCCTCGCCCAGACCCACCATCTGGAAGGCCTTGACCATGATCTCGGGGCGGTGGTTACGGACAGCGCCGGAGGCGGTCTCATAGCCGTTGACCACCAGGTCGTACTGCTGGGCGTTGATAGCCAGCAGCTTTTCGGTGTCGCCTTCTGCCTCTTCCAGAGCGGTCAGACCGCCGCTGGGCATGGAGAAGGGGTTGTGGCAGAATTCCAACTCACCGGATTCTTCGCCGATCTCGTACATGGGGAAGTCCACGATCCAGCACATGGCGTACTGCTCTTCATCAAAGTGACCGGGGATACGCTTGCCCAGCATGGTGCGGGCGACGCCTGCGGTCTTCTGTGCAGCGGACTTCTTGCCGGCTGCCATGACCACGAAGCTGCCGGGTTTCAGACCCAGAGCGGTCTTGAAGGCGTCGGCTCTCTCCACCAGGAACTTGGAGATGCCGCCGGTCAGTTCGCCATTTTCGTCCACCTTGACCCAGCAGATCTTGTTGCCGGTCTGAACTTCCACATCATTAAGCAGCTTGTCGATCCACTTTCTGGCCTGGGTAAAGTCGTGGACCACCACAGCCTTGACGCAGGGACTGTCGAAGGGACCGAAGCCGCAGCCCTTGACCACATCGGTCACATCCTGCAGTTCCAGATCCACACGGAGGTCGGGCTTGTCGGAGCCGTAGCGCTCCATGGCTTCATTGAAGGGCAGACGGAGCAGGGGACCCTGAGAGACTCGCTTGCCGAACTTGCCGAACTTTTCGAAGATGGGAATCAGCACTTCTTCCAGAGTGGTCAGAACATCGTCCTGGCTGGCGAAGGCCATTTCCATATCCAGCTGATAGAACTCGCCGGGGGTACGGTCGGCACGGGCATCCTCGTCACGGAAGCAGGGGGCGATCTGGAAGTACTTGTCGAAGCCTGCGGTCATCAGCAGCTGCTTGAACTGCTGGGGAGCCTGGGGCAGGGCGTAGAACTTGCCGGGATGGTTACGGGCAGGAACCAGGTAGTCACGGGCACCCTCGGGAGAGGAAGCAGTCAGAATGGGGGTGGTGATCTCCAGGAAGCCCTTTTCAGTCATCAGGCGGCGCAGCTCGGCAACCACCTGGCAGCGCAGGATGATGTTGGACTTAACAGCGGGGTTACGCAGGTCCAGGAAACGATACTTCAGTCTGACATTTTCGTCAGCATCCTTGGACTTGTTGATCTCGAAGGGCAGCTGGTTGTGAACGCACTTGCCCAGCACTTCGATCTTTTCGGGGACAACTTCGATTTCGCCGGTAGGGATCTTCTTGTTCTTGCTCTCACGCTCCCGGACAGTACCGGTGACGGAGATGGTGGTCTCTTTGTTCAGGCCCTTGACGGACTTCATCATTTCCTCGGTTTCGATGACCACCTGGGTGGTGCCGTAGAAGTCACGCAGCACAACAAAAGCAAAGTTTGCACCGACCTCACGGACATTTTCCATCCAGCCGACGATGGTAACGGCCTTGCCTGCATCGGAAAGACGCAGTTCGCCGCAGTTATGGGTTCTGGATTGCATCATATATTTATGACCTCTCTTGTGTCTTATATTTAACCTATACATTATTGCATGAAGAACGGAAAAAGTCAATGTTTTCCCGGAAATCAAAAAACAAAAAGACAGGAGAACGGATCTCCTGCCTTGGGGATTATTCTTCCTTTGCGATGGCTTCCAGGCATTTTTCCAGATAGACCTTCTGGACAGCTGCCACGATGCAGGTATACAGCAGCCGCTTCTCATCGGTGTTATCCTCGCCGACCATTTCCAGGGTGTCATCCACCTCGAAGGTAAACCGGAGCAGTCCTTCAAACTGTTCGGCAAAATAGTCGTAGGCCTTGGGAAGGGTATAGGTCTGCTGCTGCAGCTTGATAAAGCCCGTCAGTGCATCCAGAGACAGCACACTCTTTGCCACGGCAATGAAAAACAGATAGGCAATATGATCCCGGCCGTACTGCTTTTTCACAGGGTTTGCAATCAGACCCTTTTTCACATAGTTGCTGATCATGGAAGCCGTCAGGGTGTACTCGCCCAGAGGTGCCAGATATTCACAGACATATTTGGTAGCCTGTTCCAGATACAGGCCTACATTGGGAATTTCATTATAGCGGGGCAGCCGGAAGTCCAGGATGGACTGGCTGATCTGCTGCTTGGTTTCCTGTTTCATAATTATATCACCATATTGCATTATAGCCAAGAAATGAGCAAAAGTCAATGCAGAAAAACCTTTCTTAAGATATCCTTGACATTGTAGTCGAATATTGATACAATGTAACAAGTTATCGAAAAACCGATGATATAAAAATATGAGGTGCCGTCATGAATTATAAAATTGTATCTGACTCTTCCTCCAATGTTCTGGCCATTCCCGGCGCAAAATTTGAAAGCGTCCCCATGAAGGTCAGAACGGAGAATGAATATATTGACAATGCCCAGCTGGATCTGCAGGTCATGGTAGAAGACCTGCGCAATCATAAGGGCAAATCCGGTTCTTCCTGCCCCAGCGTGGGTGAATGGGTAGAAGCGTTCGGCGATGCAGAGATGGTTTTCTGCACCACCATTTCCAAGAATCTTTCCGGCAGCTATAACTCCGCAATGCAGGCAGCAGCTGCTTATATGGAAGAGCACCCCGGCAGAAAGGTCTATGTGTTTGACTCCCTGGCGGCCGGTCCTCAGCAGGCATTCCTGATCGAGAAGATGATCCAGCTGGCAGAAGAAGGTCTGGATTTTGATACCATCGTGGAGCAGGTTCTGGATTACCACAACCATACCCACATCCTGTTCTGCCTGGAGTCCATGCTGAATCTGGCCCGTAACGGCCGTGTGCCCATGGCAGTTGCCAAGATCGCCGGCATGCTGGGCATCCGGGTCTGCGGTGATGTGAAGGGTGGCCAGATCACTCCCGTACATAAGCCCCGTGGCGCCAAGAAGGCCACGGAGACTCTGGTGGAGATGCTGAAGGAGCGGGGCTTCTATGACGGTGCCCAGCTGCGCATTGCCCACTGTTTCGGCCAGACCCAGGCTCAGGATCTGGTGGATGCCGTTGTGGCCCAGTTCCCCAACACCAGGGTGACCATCGAACCCACCACCGCCCTGTGCAGCTTCTACGCAGAAGCCGGCGGCCTGATGATCGGCTTTGAAGGCG
>JAZNNW010000163.1:0-7532 GCA_045580485.1 Candidatus Avilachnospira sp.
GTCATAGCGCCGGCAACATCCAGATCCTCACAGGTAACAGGCTCGCCGGACTTGGAGTAAGCCACAACGATCTTGCCGATACGCTCACGCAGATCCTTCAGATCCTTGGCAACAGCCAGGATAGCCATCAGCTCGGAGCCGACAGCGATGCCGAACTTGGACTCCATCATGAAGCCGTCCAGACGGCCGCCGATACCGATGATGATGTTACGCAGGGACTGTGCGCAGAAGTCGATGATCCAGCCCATTTCCACACGCTTGGGGTCGATGTCCAGACGCTTCAGACCCTTCTTGGCCAGCCACTCATCATCGTTGTTGCGCTCGTGCTGCATACGGGCAGTCAGAGCGACCATGGCCAGGTTGTGGGCGTTCATAATATCGTTAATGTCGCCGGTCAGACCCAGGGAGAACTCGGTCATGGGCATCAGCAGAGCGTTGCCGCCGCCGGCTGCAGTACCCTTAACATTCATGGTGGGGCCACCGGAAGGCTGACGCAGAGCGCCGCCGGCGTTCTTGCCGATGTAGCCCAGGCCTTCGATCAGACCCAGAGAAACGGTGGACTTGCCTTCGCCGAAGGGAGTGGGGGTAACAGCGGTGACTTCGATGAACTTGCCGTCGGGCTTGTCCTTCAGACGGTTCATGACCTTGATGAAGTCGATCTTGGGAGTCTTGCCGTAGGGGATGATTTCCTCAGGCAGCAGGCCCAGCTTCTCGCGGAAATAATCCACGGAAGGCAGAGTCTTTTCTGCTTCCTCAGCGATCTGCCAGTCCTTGTAGACAGTGGGGTCCAGGACCAGAGTGCCGTTCTCTCTTGTGTACTTGCCGTCAACAAAATTGATTGCCATTGGGGTTTCCTCCTCATTATTTTCTGTGGCTGTCATATGCAGCCATCAGGTGAAATATAAATACCCGTCAATGCGAGTATTTGACAAAATTACTCTGCCGTGATCTCGGCAGCATTGCGGACCAAAGCCATCACCTTGGTGCGCAGGACGCTTTGGGTAACTGCGTACTCAAATTCTGCGTCAATATGGGGCTTCAACTCTTCCAGAGTGATGCCGTTCTGGCGGCAGATCAGACCGTAAGCCTCGGCGATCTCTTCCTTGGTGGCTTCCAAGCCTTCCAGATCCACGATCTGCTCGATGGCAGCCTTGACCCGGATGCTTGCCACGGCTTCGGCTCGGCCATCTTCCCGCAGCTGCTCCTTGGTGGTGTTCATGAACTGGCAGTAGGCATCCAAGTTTAGGCCCTGCTGTGCCAGCTGAGCTTCCATGTTCTGCTGCAGATTGTCCAGCTCTGCTTCCACCTGGGCATCGGTGGGGTTAAAGTTCAAAGTCTCGGCAGCCTGACGCAGGAGCCGATCCTGCAGATCCATCTCTCCCCGCTCATCCACATAAGCCTGCAGGCTCTCGCCCAGCTTCTGACGCATCTCATCGATGGTCTGGCACTGGCCCACTTCCTTGGCAAAGGTGTCGTCCAGCTCATAGGGAGTCTTGACCCGGATGGCATGGATGGTGCAGTGGAATTCTGCCTCTTTGCCTGCCAACTCCGGTGCATGGTACTGCTCCGGGAAGGTGACCTTGACGACAACCTTTTCCTCGGGGACCTTGTCCAGCAGCTGCTCCTCAAAACCGGGGATGAACATACCGCTGCCCAGAACCAAAGTCTGGTTCTCAGCCGTGCCGCCTGCAAATTGAACGCCATCGCAATAACCTGCATAATCCAGAACCACCTCGTCACCGTTTTCGGTGGCACGGTCCAGAATCTCAGCAATGCGGAAGTTCTGCTGCTGCAGGCGAACCAGATTGTGTTCGATCTCCTCGGGGGTGACAATATGTCGATCCAATGTGGCCTTCAGGCCTCGGTAAGTAAAGCTCATGATAACTCCTAAACAAAAAGGGCGATTCAGCTGATACTGAATCGCCCAGACGGTCGGCATTTACAAACCATACTCCACCGCAGTATCCTGCGTTATCCGTCAGTCGTATGGCTCGCACTTACTATAACACCGTACCCGAAAATTGTCAACTCAGCATTTTCGCCAACTTATATCGATATTTTTTTATAAAAAACCGTTTGTCTGACAAAATTCACCAAAGGTGATTCGCCGCTCACATTCTGCTCTTCACCACAGAAATGAGGATATCCCCTGCCACCACACGGTCTTCAGCGGCAAAGCCCTCTGCAAAGTTGTCAGAATAGAGAATCTGGCTGTTGGGTGGGAATTCCTCATCCCCTGCCCAGACGATGAGCCGCATGGTGTAACCCGGCAGCAGCTCCAGCTCATAGCCTGCATCGCCATGGGGCAGTTTTCTGCCGCCCAGCTTTTCCATGGCAGCAGCAAAGTTTGCCACACGGGTACCGAAGGTGAAAGCCGCTCTGGTCAGGCATCTGCCTGTAAAGGGCTGGATGTACAGTTCTCCCCAGGGCATCTCCCGGAAGGTCTTGAATTCGCCCTTGGCTGCCACAGCCTTGCCCTCCAGCAGCCATCGCAGCAAAAAGGTCTGCGTCGGCAGGCTTTTCAGGGCAAAGGCATCTTCCCTGTCGGCAGAAATGGCATACTCCGGCCAGGAAATGGTGTACTCCCCATCGATCAGACGGATGGTAAAGGCTTTTCCGTCAAAAGCAGTGCCGGTACGGCTGACCGTTTCCTGTGGATCGAGATTTTTGAATAAGTTTACATAATGTTCGAAAGGCACGCCTTCCTTATGGTTTTCCACTTGCATGGTGTGCTCCTTTATCGCTCGGGGATACTGTCGGGAAACCGCCAGCTGTCGGTATGGGGCAGGAAGCAGGCAGCCACAAAGCTGTCCATATAGCCGGGATGGGTGGAAAGCTCCACATAGGTCATATTCTGACTCAGCTCCTCCACCTTCTCATTGGCCTGATCGGACAGGACCATGGCATAGGCACCGGCCAGAGAGGAGTTGCCCACATATTCATATTTTTCCAGTTCCACGGAGGGGAACATGCCGATATAAATGGCATTTTTCATATTGATACCGCTGCCAATGCCGCCTGCCACATAGATATGCTCCAGAACGGAGGCATCCATATCCATGGAGGATAAAAGGGTATCGATGGCAGAATAGATGGCACCCTTGGCACGGACGAAGCTGTCGATATCCACTTCCGTCAGAGAGATCTCACGGCCGGTGGCGGACTCTTCGGGGGTAGCCAGAATGTAGCGGCCGGTGCCATGCTGGTCACGGGCGACACGGCTGCCTTCCCGGACAAAGAGACCCCTGGCATTGATGATGCCGCAGCGGAACAGCTCGGAGATCATATCGATGATACCGGAGCCGCAGAGACCCACAGGCTGCTGATTGGCATCGCCTACGATGGTATAGGTGGGTTCCATGGTATCGGCGTCCAGCTTGACGGCTTCGATGGCGCCGTCGGTGGCACGCATACCGCAGGAGATATCGCCGCCTTCAAAGGCAGGACCGGCGGAGCAGGCGCAGGACATCATGAAGTCCCGGTTGCCGAAGACGATCTCGCCGTTGGTGCCAAGGTCCACAAATAGGCTGAATTCATCCTTGTCCCACAGGAGGGTCGCCAGAGTACCGGCAGTGATATCGCCGCCCACATAAGAGCCGATATTGGGTGCAATGCGTAGATCGGCAGAGGGATTCACATTGAGGCCAAGGTCCTTGGCTTTCAGATCATGGGCATAGAAGAAGCTGGGAATATAAGGCTCCATACGGACAGGACCTGCATCCACACCCAGAAGCAGATGGTTCATAGTGGTATTGGATGCAATGCAGACGCGAAGAATCTCATGGGTCTTGATGCCTGCACCGGCGCAGAGGGTGGCAGTCAGCGGCCGCAGAGTGTCCTTGACGATGGCATCCTGCAAACGCTTGACGCCGTTCTCCTTGCCCTGCTCCACGATGCGGTTGATGACATCGGCACCGTAACGGATCTGACCATTACCGGTGGAGGCCTTTGCCAGCAGCTTGCCGGACTTGAGATCCACCAGAACACCTGCCACCGTAGTAGTACCGATATCCACAGCCATACCCACCATGGGGGTCTCGTCATCACCGGGACGGACATCATAGACCTTCAGCAGGTCCCCCAGATGCTCGCCGATGACCTTGACCGAGAAATTGGCTTCCCGGAGGACCTTTGCCAGCTTCTTCATGACGAAGTAGGGCAGCTCCACCCGCTCCACTTCAAAGGCAGCCTGAATACCCCAGATGAGGCGCTCATTATCGGGCATGGTGTCATCCAGAGTAGGCTCTGCCATAGTCACATCCAAAGTGATGAAATCATTGTCAAAGACAATACCGGCATTTTTAATATCGGACTGAATTTTTTCAAACACTGCCACTTCCTCACCGGAGGAAAGGTCGGCAGTTTTCATGCGGCTCTGATAGGCAGAGGCAATATCGGGAACCAGAACGGTGACATCGGAGAGAATCTTGCTGCCGCAGCTGAGTCGCCAGCCATCGGCATATTCTTCATCGGTGATGTGTCCGGTCTGAGGAGAAAGCAGTTCACCCTCCAGCAGCTTCACCTTGCACTTGCCGCAGGAGCCGTTGCCGGAACAGGGTGCATCGATGGCCACATTGGCCTCTCTTGCCACCTGCAGAAGATTAGAATCGGGAGCAGCCGAGACGATAACAGGGCTGCGGTCTTCAAACTGAAATGTTACCTGAAACATAGATTTTTCCTTTCTTATCCAAACTTGACCCCTACGGGCTGAACAGTCCACACGGGTCAGGCTTGGATGTTCCGGGGCGGCGATGCCGCCCCGGATATCTGATAAATTACATGAGAGGCTCCATGGCCAGAACGGGATGGTTCTTTTCCGTCAGGAAGGTCATCAGCTCGTCCACCTCGGTGCAGATGGTCTCATCGGCCACCATGTCGGTGAAGTTGTCAATGCCATAGAGTTCCTTGGCGGTGGCATTCAGTCTTGCGCCCACATCGTCCTTCAGTTCCTTGGGCATCCAGACGATTCTCTGAATACCGCCTTCTGCGTAGACGAACTTCTTGGAGGAGATGAAGTGACGGCCGTGACCCATATAGCCGGGGGTCTGGACACCGCCGCCGGTGCAGGAGGCCAATTCGCCGAAGGTCATGCCGGCAGGGGTCATGCCCTTGAATTCACGGTTGACCACGATGACACCGTTGGAGGCAGGTTCGATGCCGCAGATGCACTCGAAGCAGCCGCAGGAGGTCATGGGATCTTCCAGAATGGAGTACAAAGTGACCTCTTCCACAGCACCGTGGGTGGCTTCGGCGATCATCTGGTTGACAGTCTCATAACGGCCGGTGCGCTCATCGATGCAGCCTTCCTTCATGATGGGCTGGCAGGGACCGTTGGGGTTCAGTTCGTTGGTAGCCTTGGCATCCAGCCAGGAAACAGCACCGCACAGACCCAGACGCTCGGGGGTGACCACGCAGCAGTGGGCAGGTGCGAAGCTCTGGCACAGGATGCAGGTGTAGAAGCGATCCACAGATTCATCGGTCATGGAGGACAGGCGATCATCACGGGCATTGTAGCGAGGCATAGCCACTTCATCCAGGAACTTCTGGACTTCTGCCTTGTCAGTCATCAAAGTGACCTGGCACTTGTCCACAACGGCATCGAATTCGTCCATGATCATATGGTACAGAACTTCTGCAAAGTCCTTCAGACGCAGACCGGCTTCAAAAGCGGCATGGGACACACGGATGCGGATCTGGTTTCTCTGACCGGGGTGCATGACACCTTCCATGTAGTTGGGCCATGCATGAATCTTACGCTCGATGACGGACTCGAAATCAGCCTGCATCTTCTTGCCTGCCACTTCGATATATGTAGCCAGAGCGAAGTCCGTACCGGCATCGATATCATCGCCGATGACGGTGATCTTGTGATCCTCCACCTCGCCCAGTTCCTTCATCATGACCAGCTCGGCAGTGGGGTTCTTGCCGGACCAGAATTCGGCCTTCATATCGGCCTTACGGATGATCTCGCCCTCGAAAGCTGCGGCAAAGGCCACAGGAATGGGCAGTTCCGTGGATTTGATCTTGATATTCCGCAGTTCCAGAGACTTCTTGACAGTCTCGGCATGATCGCAGACGCTCTCCAGAGCACCGGGCACCTGATTTTCGCCCAGGTCGATATCCACCACCACAGGGAAGCCCAGAGCGATGGCACCGGCACCGGCAGAGACCACAACGGCATCAATGGCGCCGAAGGTGTTGACAAAAGCGGGAACACGGTTCTTGGTATAATCCAGCAGACCGGCCAGATCACCGGGCTGGACATTGCCGAAGATCAGGGCTGCACGGACAGCAACGGTAACAACATGGATGACGGAAGTCACATCGTGGCCCAGAGGCACGATACGGAATTCCAGACCCATCTTCACACCGGCTTCAGCGCACTGCTCAATGACATCGCCCACCAGGAAGGTCATAATGCCCTTGGACTGGTAGTCCTTGACCACATTGGCCACATCGGCGCCGTTATCGGCCTTGCCCAAAACAACGGCAACACCGGGGATATCACCGGTAACCAGAGGCACGCCCAGAGAACGGATGATGGGATCGGGAACAAAGCCGATACCGGAATCGGCAGCATAGGGGTCGCCGCCTTCCACATACTTCAGACCTTCCAGAATTTCTGCGCCAACAGCGGTGGCCAGACCGGCATTGAGAGCCTGGCCCAGATCCTCCTGGTTGGTGATGAGGCTCTTCAGGACACCTACGCAGGCCGTCAGGTCGCCCAGGGTCTTGACTTTTACGCCGGTAGCGGCATAGATGGTGGGGAAGAAATAGGCAGTGTCGGGGAACGCCACAGCCTTATCCGCGCCATACTTGGCGATAGCATCGTTTACTGCGCCTTCGGTCAAACCGGCAACAGCATTGGAGCCACCATAAATCAGATCAGTCAATACGCTCATTTTTAAGAAACCTCCTTTAGCATACCGCCTGCCCATTGCAGGCTTCATACAGTATTAATATAGCAGATATGCTGTCATTTGTACAGGGTTTTCCTTGGCTTTTTGAAAGTTTTGCACATAAAAAACAACCCCTCTGCCGAAGCAGAGGGGTTGTGATATCGGTACTTAGGCGTCCAGATAGGAGTCGGAGTACAGTTCGTTGTTCTTGAAGATGTCGCAGGACTTGATGGTCTCCATCAGGCGCTTGTCGTTGGGGTTGACGATAGCGGAGGTCAGACCCTGCATCATGCACATGGCGACCAGAGCGGAGTCCATGATGGGACGGACATCCTTGGGTGCGCCGTTGGAGTTGTTGGACAGACCGCCGGTGGACTTCAGGCCTTCGTCGGAGAACAGCTTGATGGCGTTCAGAACATCCATCTGCTTGTCCTGCATGCCCTTGACAACCAGGAACAGGGGATCGAACCACAGGTCGGAGGCATCCATGCCCAGAGCCATGCCGCGATCCAGCATGTTGTGGCAGTGCATCATGCGCTCTTCGTTGTCCTTTGCAATGCCGTCGGCAGAGCACAGGGCGATAACGATCGCATCGTTGGCAGCAGCCAGGTCGATGTAGGAGATACGGGAGCC
>JAZNNW010000164.1:0-13436 GCA_045580485.1 Candidatus Avilachnospira sp.
GGAGGCATCAAAGGTGTTCTTTTTCTTGCCCAGGTTCTCGGAGGAAAGCCATACGGTCTCCGGCCCGATCAAGGCCAGTTTTGCGTGTGCATACGGATTGACATAGATTTTCAAGTCCGGGAACGCCTTCTTGATGTGATAGGCATTGATTTCATACTTGCTGTTGCAAATGATGGTGATGCCTTTGCCACGCTCACGCTTGGACACGATTTTGGAGATATAATCGAAGTCGCACAGAGAGAAGGTCACGAGGATGACCTCGTGGTCATGTCTTCCGATTTGGCTCAAGCGAGTGTTCCAGGTGGTTGCTTTGTTCGATAATTTGGCGTCGATTGTCAGAGCGATGCCGCCGCAGTCGGTCTTAAATGCCATGTCGCACCTCCTCACAGTTTTCTGTGAAATAGCGCAGACGGTAGCTTTTCCATTTGGCTCGGCGGATCTCAGCTTCCATTCCGGCGGAGATGCGGTCCCCAAAGACCCACACCTCGGCACATTTACTCATGAGGGCATTGCCGAAGAACAGTCCCAGCTGACGCTCCTTGGGATTACCATCATTGAGGAATTGTGGGAACAGCAGGTGCGGTGCAATGGGGATGTAACCCTTGTCCACAGCGAAGCGGCTGTACTTTCGAGCATTTTCGACATTTTTCGATATTTCTCCGGCATAGGGTGAGCAGATGTAAACGATAGGACGGAAGGCCCGGAGCGCCTTTTCTTCTTTCTCTACGGCGGACATTGCCTCGTAGGCGGTAGGGTCGTAATAACCCTCACAGTTGAATTTGTTGATACTCATTGGTATGTTCCTTTCCAGGACGGGCTTTGCTACCCATCTCTGTTGCCTAATGGAAAGCAAAGACCCGTTTTGGCGGAAAGAATCAATCTTTTTTATAAAAATCTGTTTCGTAGCCATCGGCGCGGAGTTGCAGACCGTCTGCCCAGGCAGGAACACGCCCCATCTGATCGCAGACTGCCTGTAGGGACATCCGCCGGTCAGCCTCGATGACCACTTCATCGTGGATATGCATCACGATGGAACAGCAGCGGAGGGTCTGCATGGAGTAGCAGAGCAGATCGCGGGCGGTGGCCTGGACGATGTTCTCCACAAATTTGGGCCCATAACTGTTCAGCCGTTCCCATTTCTTTGTTCCGCCGACTCCTTCATAGGTAATGCAGTCGCCGCCGAACTGGTTTTCGCCGATTTTCGGCTTTACATAGGCAAGCCGTCTGCCGGATGGCAGCGTGATGAACAGCATCCCGCTTTTGTAGGTAAAAGTGATGCCGTGGGTTTCCGTTTCGTATCTGTACCGCACCGCATCCATAGCAGCACGGTCAACGTCCCACCACAGCTTGGTGATATTGGGGTTGGCATCCCGCCACGCTTGCACCAGAGACTGAAGTTCTTCTTCGGCAAGCCCCATCTCCAAAGCACCCATAGCTTTCAGGGCACCAACGGAGCCCCCGTAGCCAAGAGCCAGTTCTGCGATTTTTCCTTTCTGCCGGAGGTGACCGTTGACACCATGCTTTTCTACGGGAACACCGAACATCTGACTGGCAGAGGCACAGTAGATGTCCTTGCCCTCCGCAAAGACCTTCTGACGCCATTCCTCTCCGGCAATCCAGGCAATGACACGGGCTTCAATCGCAGAGAAGTCAGCCACGATGAATTTTCGGTCATCCTGGGGAACGAATGCGGTGCGGATCAGCTGGGATAGCGTATCCGGTACATCTTCGTAAAGCATCTCCACAGCGTTGAAATCACCGTTATGAACGAGACCACGTGCTTCAGCCAGATCCACCAAGTGGTTCTGTGGCAGATTCTGCATCTGAATAATCCGGCCTGCCCATCGTCCGGTGCGGTTGGCACCATAGAACTGGAACATCCCTCTGGCACGGCCATCGGCGCAGACCGCCGTCTCCATTGCCTGGTACTTCTTCACCGAGGACTTGGCAAGCTGCTGCCGGAGTGTGAGAACGGTCTGCAACTGCGGCGGGGCTGTCTTGAGCATTTCAGCCACAGCCTTCTTGCCAAGGGTGTCTGTTTCCATACCGTTGAGGGACAGCCATTCCTTCATCTGCTGCACAGAGTTTGGGTTCTCCAAGGCGGTCAGTTCCTTCATTGCCAGGGTTAGCTCGGTGCGAGATCTTCCGTCCATCTGAATGGCCTGCCGCACCAGTTCCATATCCAGGGCGACACCACGGTCGTTTATTTCCTGGTCGAGGTGGTATTCATCCCACACGCTGTCCGGTACTGGGTATTTGGCAAGGCGGGTCTGAATAGACATCTCTGTCTCAACGTCACGGATGTTATATTTTTTGAATGCCAGCCACTTCTCTGGAGCGTGAGCCGGAAGGTTGCGGGTGCGTTGACCGTTGGTTTTTGTAGGTGCACAGGGCTGGCAGAAATACTTGATGAGTTCCTTGCCCTCGGTCAGCTTCTGCTTTTCAAGCCCAAGCACGGCACCGACACCCTCAAGGGAAAGAGGCAGACCCATCGTGGCCGCCCAAATCATGGAGCATCGCCAAGAGTCCGGCTCAAGGTAATCTCCGGTGGGATACCCCAGGTGGCGGGACAGGCAGATGCGTTCAAAGGTGGCGTTAAAAGCCCATTTGATGACGGAGTCATCAGTGAGGGCGGCAACCACATCCGCAGGGATGGTTTCACCGCAGGCAAGGTCAACGATCTGAACGGGAGCGCCGTCAATGCTGTAAGAGAACAGCAGAATTTCAAATACGGGAGACTCGACGTAGCGGTACACGCCACACTTGGCAAGGTTCTGATCGCTGTAGGTTTCAATATCGATTGAGAGTGTTTTCATACATTACCGCTCCTTTGCATAACCCAAATGGGGTGGCAGATTGCTCCGCCACCCCTGGGTGAGAATATTAGCCGAGGAAATCTTCCTCATCGTCCGTTGCGAAGTCGGACTCAGCACTTGCCTTGCCGCCAAGAGGCTCACCGGCACGGATCAGCTGCAGATTGTTCAGACCGCAGGCGATACCCTTGTTGCCGTTAGAGTTAAAAGCGTACAGGTTGATGCTGGCACGGCCGTAAACACCGGAGTAAACCTCGGAGCGGGTCAGTACGGGGTTGCGGTCAGCGTCCACGATGCCGGGTGCCGTGGGAGAGTTTGCGTTGATGAAGTATGCGTTGGCGTAGGCGGGGTCGTCGGGTCTCTCAATGTCACCATCCCTCAGAGGGGTCTTGATGGCCGCGAGAGGAGGTACGGTGCGACCGTTGCCCTTCAGCTTGGCCTGACCCTCCTGGTAAGCTGCCTCGATAGCCGCCTTGATCTTGGCGACCGTCTTGGTGTCGGACTTGGGAATGATGAGGCTGACGCTGTACTTGGGCGTGCCGCCGTTGATGGACTTGGGCTCCCAGACATTGGCGTAGGACCAACGGGTATCGGGGCCGGTGATAACCTTCATGGGATTGGTGACCTTGTTTGCGGTAGTAGACATATTAAAATTCCTCCATAAAATCATTTTTGGCTGTATTCATTGCCGGACGTTTATCGCTCTCCGGTACGAGCGTGGGTTTGCCTTGCGGCTTTTCAATGTAAGGTGCGAGAAGCTCCTCAAAGCGGGATTTGCCGAGCAGTTTCTGCATGGCGGTGACACCGAGGACTTTGCGCTCATAGGGGTCAAGCCCTATGCTTTCAACAGCAGCGGCAACGGCGGTATCACTGGTGTACTTTCGGTTTGAACGACCCTCGACCAATTTCCAACCGGCCCATTCCTTACCGCTGATGGCTTGCTGAAGGGCGAACTCCTTCACATCGGATGCCCAGGCGGTGAGGGCATCGACCTTGCCGAGGATTTCGGCAATCTCGGAGTCATCCAGAAGAGCCGGTGCCTGGAAGTCGTATCGGGCAAGTTCCATATTGGCCTCGGCGCGTTCTCTGCATTCTGCCTTTGCCTTGCAGAAACGGCACCACTCACCACAGCGGAAGTCACCCTGGCCTGCGTAGGCCATTTCGGCTTTTTCGTACAGTTCGGTGTCCGCCCAACGGAGCAGATCTGTTTTCGCCATACTGTCAACGCTGATATTGCCTTTGCGGGGCTGATAGATAGTCATGCGGATTTCTTCAATGTCGTAGATGTCATCGAAGATTTCCAGGGCACCCAAAGCGTAAAGGCGCATCTGGGGATTGCCCACGGCGCTGACCTCGACCCCTTTGCCGTGCTTGTAATCGCAAATGTTCATGATGCCGTCTGCGATCACGATGCAGTCTGCCGTACCGAAGCCTTCCTTGACCCAACGGGAGAAGTTCACCCGCTGTTCAATCATGACCACAGGGTCAGTGCAGGTCTGCTTTGCGGTTTCCAGAAGTTCCACCACATAGGCGGCATAGCCTTGGGCGCATTCTTCCATCTCCTCGTTGTACCAGGAGAGGTTTTCAATGGGGTCATCCACGGGGATGCCAAGCGCCCGTTTCAGGCGGAACTCACAGAGGGTGTGGGCATCGGTACCCTCGGCAGCGTAGTCACTGTCTTTATCCTCGTAGGCTTCGCAAAGCCGAGCGGAGGGCGGGCAATTGAGCCAACGCTCCGAGGACGATGCCGAAAGGACTGCGTGTTTAGCCATTGCCAAGCACCTCCACCTCTGCCAGCAGAGCTTCGTAGTTGGCAGGGTCGATGCCGGACAGCTTCGCCGCACCGTACTTCTGAAGGATGGAACGGATCTGAGCAGTAAAGCCCTTGCGGGACTTGTCTGCGAGAACGGCTCTAACCTGTTCCAGGGTCAGTGCAGGTTTGGTGGGAGTGTCGGGTTCGGCTACACCCCCCGTATGGGGGTCTCCGCTGAACATCTCCGCCAGGGTGTTTGCCACATCGTTAATAGTGGCTGCGGCAGTGCGCAGGTCTTTGATTGCCAGTTCCAGTTCGCTGAATTTGCCCATTTCCGTTGCCTCCTTCCTTGATTTGCTTTTCCTTCACGGCGTGGTTGATTTTCTTTGCCAGGTTTGCTGCGACGATGATGAAGTCGAGGAGGATATCAACCAGTTCCTCTTCGGGGGTCATCGCCTGAGTTTCGGACTCGTACATTCTGTTTCACCTCCCGGAAGGAGCGGTGTCGGTGTTGCTCCTTACACCGCCTAATGGAAACGGGAGATGCGTTCTGGCGGAAAAACAGAAAAGTTTTTTAGAAAAATTCCGGGAACTCTTTTTGCAGGATTCCCATTGCCTTTTTTAGGCGGTCGGTGAAGGTCTTACGGGGGATGCCGATCTCCCCGGCAATGGCGGTATCACTCAAGCCCTGTTCACGGAGTCTGCCGATTTCAATGGCCTGGGGCATGATCTCGCACAGGCGGTCGAGGATCTGTCGCATATAAAGGGCATCAGAGACATAGTCGGCGGGAGACGGGACCTGCAGATCCGGCATTTCTTCCTGCAGATGGTCGAGCCAGTTCATCTCGTCACCGTCAACGTCCTTGAGACCGGAGTCCAGGGAACTCATATCGCCGGGGGTGTGATAGGGACAGCTGTAGCAGTCCATGTCGCAGGACAGGCGCTTGGATGGCGGGCAGACGCAGCGCCCGTGGTTCTGCTGAGTGCGGCGGTAGGCGTTGATATCACGGTAGTAGTCGTCGAACTGCTCCTTGGTGCAGGGAATGCGCTGCTTGGTGGCGCGGAGATAGATGTAGTACTGGTTGTCATTGGTTTTCATTTATTTGGCTCCTTTCAGATTTTGCAATCCGTCCAGAGCCGCCAAGTCCGCTAAAACAGAAAAAGACGGCAGGGTGAGACCCACCTCTCCCATAGGGGAGAAAGTAGATCCCGCACTGCCGTCTTGCGTTCTGGCGGATTACCTGGTTTATTTACTTACGCTGCTTTGGGTAACGGAACGTTCTCGACCTTGAGTGTTCCGTCTGGGTTGGCTGTAATTCGAGTGAGACAGCCCTTCTGGACGATCTCCACGACCTTGCGGTCATGACTGATGTCGCAGACCCGCTTGTCATTTAGGTTCTTTACGGGCTCCATTGACGCTCCTCCTTCCTTCGGTTCTTATAAGCATCACCTCCGTTTTCTTTCGACAATTCTCGGTAGGTACTACCAAAATTGTACTTTATGTGGTAAGATATATTCAAATCCTGCAATTTCATATCAAAACCGAAAGAATATATCGGAAAGGAATATAAATATGTCAGAACTGAATTTCGAGTTGCTCCAGGAGAATATCCGAGCGCTTTTGAAGAAACATGACCTCACGCAGAGCGAACTGGCGGCAATCGCCGAAATGAGCCAAGGTAATTTCAGCAAGGCCCTGAACCCAGAAGAGAAGAAACAGTTCACCCTTGAGCAGCTGTACCGCATTTCCCAACACTTCGGCGTGTCCATCGATGCGTTAGTAGGTAACACCGCACCTTCGGAAGTCACAATCGGTCCCCGTGCTGTGTTATCCTTTTTCGTCAGACTCCTCTGCGAAGGCAGAGTACGTGTGGAAAACATCAGCATCGAAGAATTGATATACGACCGCTTTACAAACGAACACGGTGGTTTTGATTGTCGGCGGGTCGATAAAACAATTGAATATCCTGCCTTATATCTACCGGACTATTACCGTGTCAGCGATTTTGCCTTCTGTGAGCCAGAATACGAAGAACTCGACACGGAGTACTGCTGGTGCGGAAATGAGTCCAGGTTTAAGCAGGTCAATGAAATTCTAAAAAACCTCATTCCGATGATTAAGCTGTATAGAGAGAAGCAGATCCCCGAAGAGGCCTTCCAGATGATCCTTAATGGTTATCTGGAACAGCTGCCCGAAAAATAAAAACAGGCCGGCACAAAACATTCCAGGCTACAATTTGCCTGTGGAATGCTCGTGCCGGCCTGAACTCTTTTGGTTCGGCTCGTATTGAGCGGTTGTTATTGAGAAGCGTGGCCCTCGCTTGGGACCACTGCTTATGTGGTGGACTGGGCTGCTTGAGCCACCTGGGTCATCAGCTTCCCGATGGATATGACCTCAACTTCTTGGCTTTTGGGCTTTTTGATCCGCAGAGCGTATTCTCCACTCTCGGTAAGAATTGCTTCGCCAATGGGGATGTGACACTGAGGGGTGTATACCATCTTGGAGGTCTTGGGCTTTTTATCTGTCATTCGCAAGCCCTCCTTAGAATGGGAGTTCTCCGTCATCATCGTCCTCAAGATCGTCACGCATGAAGGCATCGATAGCTTCCTGCAGGCCTCTCTTGATTTTGGGATGCTTGGAGAATTCCTTAACTACAGCGTAAAGGTCATCTACAAGTGCAGCCAGCGGAGAATTGTCTCGGTTGCTGCACATATACTGGGCACCGACCTGGGGCTTGTACATCCAAATTTCTCTGGCGTAGGCATCGGGGTCGTTGGTGCGGAAGACGCTCTTACTGAAATCCATAAGATATAGGATTGCACCGTTTTTCAGGCGCAGACTGAAACAGTCGCCTGTAATATAGGTGTGAACGTCGAAGGCGTGGGATGTGAAAACCACACGCTCCACCTCATCGGGATAGTCGCCCTCACCCTCTTCGAGGAACTTTTCATAGCTGAACAAGGGATGATCTACGTAGCCATTGATGTCACATTCCATTCGGTTTAGGCTGTCTGCGGAAGATCTGATCCATTCCAGCTTGTCCTCGGCAGTATCCCTCTTCAGCTTTTCCAGGAAGGAAATGAGGTACCGCTCTGTAGGGGTAAGACCAGACAGGTCAATGTTCAGAAGGGTGTCCACGCTTGTGTTGAGCGCTTCGGCTACCTTCACGATAAAATCGATACCCGGCTTGGCCTTGTCATCCTTACTGGTTCGGGAGATGTAGCCGGGGCTGACACCAGCTTCTGCCTCCAACTCTCCAATTTTTTTGCCGAACTCTCTCAGCATAAATGAAATATTATCAAGCATGAGCTGCTTGTTGAACTCTGCACTCATACAATCACGCTCCTTTACTGGTATGTCTATATTATACACAGACTTTACCTATATGTCAAGTATATAGTATAGACTTGAAATGTAAAACAAATATGAACAGACAACTTGAAGAAATCAGAACTGGGAGAGCCAGTCCAGAAAATCCTCGGTAGTACCTGTGCCTTCTGCCAGTTTGATCCGCCATTCCTTCATCCCATCTGTGAGCGCCTCGAATTTCTGAGCCTTATCCTTGTCATATGGATGCCGCTTGGTCATCATTTTATATCGCATATACGCTTTTCTGTATGCGCCAGTTACGACATCGTTTTTTTCCTTATTTGCACGGGCAACCTGGGCTCCAACTTCGCGGCAGGATTTCTCCTTATTTTGGGGTGATGGGTACGTGCAGTACACAATGTCACTTCTGCCTTCCGGCACAAAGATATTCCCGCAGTTCGGGCATACAGTAAACCGCTGATCAATTCGGGTGGCGTGTGCCATCTCAAACAGTAGCAAGGACAGGGAAGATTTTATGGTATAGAGAGACTCCAGTCCCTTTTCGACGGTTGCCAAGATGCGGAAATCAATGTGCTGCATATCCATGAGATCACCATAGAAATCATTATAGGCTTTCAGCACTTTATCCCTCTGTTCGGATTCTCCGTCCTTACCGAGGATATGGTTAAACATATACTTTGTGTTAACATAGACGGTTGCAAAGGAATAATAGCAGGAAAGCATCATCTGAAGAATCGTGCTACACCCAAATTCAGAATACGGAGTGTCTGCAAGAATGAACGCCTGGATTTGATCGTTCTCTTTTCTGCTGAAATAATCGGCAGTGAACTTTTCCACGCAATCCTCGCGGATTGCTTTCATCCAGTCCTGCGCCGCATTCTGAAATTCCAAGGAAACCATCACAGCGCACACAGGCGGGAAAGTCTCAAGCAGCTTTTTGTGGAACTCAAGTACAACATGGGTCACAGTATCTACATTTACTGGCTCATCCAGCCCCTGGCATTTCAGGATTACATCCTTTACTTCAGTAGGAGCAAGCCGGCAATATTCGCAGATAAGACCACCAATCGGATATTCTTGGATATGGTCGGCCTCCATGAGGGTATAGGATTTGCCATCAAATGTTACGGAAAGACCAAAATCAATATTCATAATCGTACCTCTTGTTATCAATAGTTATTTGCCATTTCGTTTGTGGAGATGTAAACAATAGATGTTCAATCTCAACTATTGATAACAGTATACCTTGCAACCTGTAACTATGCAACAAGTGCTACGAACTTTTATTGATTGATAACAGGTCACTGATACATCATCCCAGGCATTTTTACGCTGTGCCGACCGTCATCGGGCATCTTAAGGTCTCCCAGAAGGATGCCGTAGGTTATGGCGTGTTTTCCGAAACGGGAGCGGAGTTCTTCCACCATATCCTCCAACTTCTCACGGCGGGCAATTTTTGCTGTGTCCACGAACAAGGAAAGCTGGTCCGGCTCATTCTGGGGAACGAGGTCAATGGCTCGGACTGTTACCGCCCGGACCTTGCTGCCCCAACGGTATCTTTCCTGGAACAGCCGAAATGCGGCTGCGCCAATCTCCGAGGGGAGTTGGGTTTTGAACGGCAGCTTGCACTGGAACTGTGAGCCGAGCAGGTCGTTGCCACGGACAGCGATTTGAACGCCACGGGCTGAAAGTTCATGAAGTCTAAGCCGATGACCGACATCCTGGCACAGAGCCAGAATGACCTTCCATACTTCTTCCTCGTTTTCCAGATCAGCAACGCAGGTTATACCATGACCCACGGATTTGACCGGGGAAACGAAATCACGGTGCATGACCCTTGACTGGTCTGTGCCATTTGCGTAGCGCCAGAGGGCTACACCGTTTACACCTAACAGTCTGCGGAGAAATTCAGGGTCGGTATGTGCCACATCACCGATGGTATGGATGCCATACTTCGCCAGCTTGGCTGTAGTCGCTCGGCCGCAGTATATCATTTCACTGCAATGCAGAGGCCACACCTTCTCTTGGAAGGTATCCAAGCGGATCTCTGTGATCGCATCCGGCTTTTTCATATCACTGCCCAGCTTGGCGAAGATTTTATTATAGGAAACACCAATGCTGACGGTGAGTCCTAATTCCTCGCGGACTGACTGCCGGATCTGTTCGGCAATGGTCATCCCATCACCCAAAATTCTTTGGCTGCCAGTCACATCAAGCCAACATTCATCCATGCCGAAAGGTTCAATGAGATCGGTGTATCTTTGATAGATTGCCTGGGTCAGCTTGGAGTATTTAAGATACTGGTCGTACTGGGGCGGTACAACGATTAAGTCTTTACATAGCTGCCGAGCCTCCCAATTCACCATGCCGGTCTTTACTCCGGCTTTCTTTGCCAGGTCTGATTTTGCCAGAACAATGCCGTGGCGGTCTTCGGTACTGCCACATACGGCTACAGCCTTTCCACGCAGGCTGGGGTCAAGCATCATCTCTACAGAGGCATAGAAACTGTTCAGATCACTGTGCAATATGGCTCTCTCCATCAAAAATCACCTCATTTTCACAAAAAACTTCATAAAACCTATTGACAAGATGAAGTTGCGGCGTGTATAATGAAGCCATAACTTCATAAACTTCATAACACATAATACACGTCGAAATGAAGTTTGTCAATATCTTCTATGAAGTTGATGAAGTTACGAGTTGTAAATTTTTATGGAGGAGATCAATATGACTTTTTCCGATAAGATTAAGCGGTCCCGTGAAGTGGCCCAGCTGACCCAGGTAGAACTTGCTGAATTGGTCGGTGTTTCCCAGAGAACCATCGCATCTTACGAGTCCGGTGGTGCAAAGGCTCGCCGTTCCACCATTGAGAAACTGGCTCGTGCGCTCAAGGTGTCTGTGAAGTTCCTTTCTGATGATTCCTGCACCGATCCTCTGGATGAAATTGAGAAGGACGACTACATCGAGCAGGCTCGTGAAATGTACGGTGCAAAGGGTGTCCGTGATATGGAGGAACTGCTGCGAGATAATGCAGCTCTGTTTGCGGGCGGTGAACTGTCCCAGGAACAGAAGGATGCCTTCTTTGAAGCGGTTATGAAAGCCTATATCACCTGTAAGGAAGAATCGAAGAAGAAGTTCGGTCGCAAGAATAAGTCCGTTTAATAGGACACATATTCTGCTAAAATTTAAAATGGATTTCATATCCCTGCAAAGGAGGGGTGAAAGTTGACCTACGCAGAAATATGCGATGCGGTCGCAATGGTCAAGCGGAAATATGACGAGAGCGACCCTTTTCGCTTGTGCCGAGCAATGGGCATTAAGCTGATATTCCAGCCGATGGGCAAAGACCCCGATGCAGTGAAGGGCTTTTTCCTGGAAAGCAAGCGTATCCGCACTATAACAATTAACAGCGATCTGCCGGAGATCATTCAGCGGATCATCGTGGCGCACGAAATCTGCCACGCAATGTTCCACCGCAGAAGTGGTATTCACGCCTTCCACGAGGTCGCACTGTTCGACCAGAACTCCATTATGGAGAAGGAGGCAAATCTGTTCGCAGCAGAATACCTTCTTTCTGATGAAAAGGTGTTTGATGTTCTGAACCGAGATACCACCTTTTTCTCCGCAGCATCCGCGCTGTATGTTCCGGCAGAACTGCTGGATTTCAAGTTCCGTCTGATGAAGTGGAAAGGCTATAAGCTGATCGAGCCGCCCATCAGCGCACGGAGCAATTTCCTGCGGGATATCGACATCCCGGATGACACTGACTATTCCTAATGAGAGGTACGATATGAACACTGCACCAAAACCCATAAAGGTGTATGTGACCGTCAATGCCGATTTTGCCGAGGACGGCACAATGCTCCCCAGGGTTATCACTTGGGAGGACGGAGAAAAGTACACCATTGATAAAATAACAGATATACGGCAAGCGGCTGCCATGAAAGCCGGAGGTCAGGGTGACCGATATACGGTGATTATCAAAGGGCAGCAAAGCTACCTCTTTTTTGAGCGAAGCACAAATCTGACAGGCAATAACATCGGTCGGTGGTTCGTAGAAAGGAGGGCTGCGTGATGGCTATGTTTCAATACTATCAACTGTCACAGATAATTGAGTTTTTTCTGTCCCAAGGCAAAGAGGGCGAATGTTGGGATTTCAAGCAGGAATGGCACGAGGATATTGCCGATCTGCTCAAGGACATCGTCTGCTTTGCGAATACCGTCCACGATGAGAAGTGCTATCTGATATTCGGTGTTTCCAATGACCTGGAACTCAAAGGCATGGCGAAGGACAGACGGAAGCAAGCGGATATCATTGATGCGATTTCGCATCTGCACTTCGCCGGTGATATATATCCCCACATTTCAGTTGAGACCGTCAAATATGAGGGCGTTGACCTGGATGTGCTGATCATCGAAAACTGTGAGCAGACCCCCATCTATCTGAAGAAGCCCTACGGCGCTATGATGCAAAACAGCATCTATATGAGAATCGGCGACAAAAATACGCCAGATAGGGGCTGTGCCGACATTACAGACATTGAGCAGTTGTGGAAGAAACGGCTCGGTCTTACAAAGACACCGTTGGAATTCATTTATGATCGAATGAAAAACCGCCTGGAATGGAAGGATAACGGCGACGCCCTGTATAACATATATCGCCCGGAATACACAATTGAGATCGAATATGACGATGAAGAACCGAACTGGCATGAATTCTACAGCTATGCAATGACCAATGAACGGTCATGTCATGGGATACTCCGCATCAAATGCCACGGAACTACGTTAGAGTCGTATGAGATCGCAGAACTGGATTCGGCAGCAGTGCGTATTCCTGTGCCGGAATGGGGTTATCTGTGCCACGATGAGTATGGCATGAACTTTGAGTATTGCTATAAATACTACATAGCAGGAACTCGGTTGTCCCAGGTTCTCTCGTTCATGTACGACCGTAATAACGGAGATGCCAGCTACGCAATGCGCCGGTTATACCGCGTAGTCTTGGTATATGAATCCAATGAAGAGAGGCTTGCCTTTGAAAGCTGGATTGAGGCGAACCAGGAGACCGTAAAGACTGCTGTTGCTGCCTCCACAGAATACGACTATATCGACACGGGCGACGCGACAATGACAGCGGAATATCAAAAGCGACTGAGAGCGGGCCTTGTTCTGAACAGCCTTCTCAAAGACTTCAGATCCACCCGCAAAGCAACAGAATAAAGTCCTCGAAATAACGGCAGAAGCAGATTGAGGCTTTTGCCGTTTTTCTTTACCCCAAATGCACAAGTTTGTCATCGCATACGCAAAAGCCCTCGCCAAAGATAGAAAATTTGCGAACACGGATATTTTTTCCGAAAAAGTGTGGAATTGTTCATAAGCGTGTGCTATAATATATGTTGGATTACCCTATATGGTTAAGGAGGCTTGCAGAAATGCGTTTCAGTTACAACAAACTCTGGAAGATGTTAATCGATAAAAATATGAAAAAAAGTGATTTGAAGGCAATAGCAGGAATCAGTTCCACCTCCGTTGCAAA
>JAZNNW010000165.1:0-7361 GCA_045580485.1 Candidatus Avilachnospira sp.
AGGTATCGCCGTGTCCATTTTTATTTACTGTAACCCGCCTAATGCTTTGCGGTCAAAAAAAGCTATGCTCCGCAAGCGGGATATTCCGGCTATGAATGTGAACTGTCAATACATTTAGCTACTGCTTACATTTCCTTTGCGCCCGTCCGCGTCTTGCGGACGGGCGCATTTTGCTTTTTTCAACTTTTTTCTGAAAAGCGCACTCAAGAGCCATCTCCCGAACGGGTACGGAGCGAAAGGGGCAGAGAGGACAAGCCCTTAACTCCCGTCCTCTACTCCACGCGGGAAGGAGGTGAACTCTATGGAGCTATCTTCTTCCGACAAGGAAAGAATACAACATCAGTACGACGCATTAGCAAAGAAAACTTTGGTCGGCGAAGCGAAAAGCCACCGCCGCACTCTTGCGAAACGCGCAGCACGCGAAGTTACTTTTTCGGATTTGAGCGAAAGCGAACTCGCGCAGCTTTTCACAACGGACGAATACGAAAGCGATTATTTCCGTTTTCAAGTGTCCGGCTTTGATGTACTCGTCAAAAATGAACTGCTTGCCGAAGCCCTTAACGCTTTGCCCGAAAGGAAACGCGACATTATCCTTTTGTCCTACTTCTTGGATATGAGCGACGCGGAAATTGGCGAACTGCTGAATGTTGTACGCACGACGGTTTTCCGGCACAGGAAATCCGCGCTTGCGAAAATCAAACAGTATTTGGAGGGAAAAGCAGATGATGAATACCGTTAGGAAGTCTGAAAATCTGTTGCCGTTCCCTGTCATTTCCGCAGCGGCAAACGGCGACACAACCGCCATGTGCGCGATCTTGAAGCACTACGAGGGTTACATAGCGAAACTTTGTACCCGCACGCTGAAAGACGACGCGGGCAATACCTATTCCTATGTGGACGAGGAAATGCGTAACAGGCTGCAAGTGCGCCTTATTACCCGCACCCTTGCTTTTCATGTAGGATAATCTTTTAGCCCATGCGGGGAGCGTGTCCCCTTTCCACGCTTCCCGTTATGGGCTATTTGTCGTTCCGCAAAAGCATATCCGCTGTTGATGTGCTTTTGCAGGCCGACAAAGCCTATTGTTCTTTGACAAAGAAAGCGGCCTTTGGTGCGCAGCATAACAGGCAAACGGGTACATTCCGTCTGTACCGAGCCAGTCGGCGGGTACGCCATGACAGCTTTTCCCCATAGGGGAAAAGCCGAGCGAGAACTACCGCGCCGTAAAACAGGTTTAGCAGCTTGTGGGCGACGACATACAAGGCGGCACAATGATACTCCCGCGTTGAACACCCTCAAAGTATTGCGCGGCGCACCCATAAGCATGGGCCGGGGTGAAACTCCCGTGAGGTTGCAGCTAACAACCGCCCGTTTTTGCCTTTTGACGAATATAGTTTATCCATACAGGAAAAGGAGGTTTTTCTAATGGATAAAAAACAGACAATTACAACCGAACGCAAAATAGGGAAAATCACCTATCTTGTTCAAGCGTTGCCGAGTGAAAAGGCAACCGATACAATCCATAAAAAGATTGAGAAACTCATTGTAAAGGATTTGCAGAAAAAGCCCGGAAATCCGGGATTTTTAGCGTCCGAGTAGTGCATTAGGCGGCGGGATATGGTATAATGATAGCAACACATTATACCTGTTTATTCGGCTGTCGGAAAGGAGGACTAATGTTACAGTCGAATAAAATCACCGCCCTTTACTGCCGTTTAAGTCAAGAGGATATGCAAGCCGGAGAAAGCGGAAGCATACAGCACCAAAAAATGATACTTCAACGCTATGCGGACGAACACCATTTTTTGAACACAAAGTTTTTTGTGGACGACGGATTTTCCGGCGTGAGTTTTGAGCGCGAGGGGCTGCAAGCGATGTTGCAGGAAGTGGAAGCCGGACGAGTGGCGACGGTCATTACCAAAGACCTTTCCCGTCTTGGCAGAAACTATCTGAAAACGGGCGAACTCATAGAGATTGTATTTCCCGAAAACGGAGTACGCTATATCGCGATCAACGACGGAGTTGACACAGCGCGGGAGGATAACGAGTTTACCCCCTTGCGGAACTGGTTTAACGAGTTTTACGCCCGCGACACAAGCAAGAAAATCCGCGCAGTTAAACAGGCACAGGCGCAAAAAGGCGAGCGCGTCAACGGGGAATATCCATACGGCTATATCCCAGACCCGAACAACCGCCACCACCTTATACCCGACCCGGAAACCGCGCCGATTGTCAAACAGGTTTTCGCTATGTTTGTTAGCGGCGTGCGTATGTGCGAAATCCAAAAATGGCTTGCGGAAAACAAAGTCTTGACGATTGGAGCGTTGCGCTATCAGCGTACAGGACAGGCGCGGTATCAGCGGGCAATGATCGCCCCCTATACTTGGCCGGACAAAACGCTCTATGACATATTAGCAAGGCAGGAATATTTAGGGCATACCATAACCGCGAAAACTCACAAGGTATCCTACAAGTCGAAAAAGACCCGGAAGAACGAAGAAGAACAACGCTATTTCTTCCCAAACACCCATGAGCCGCTTGTTGACGAGGAAACCTTTGAACTTGCGCAAAAGCGGATTGCTACCCGCCACCGCCCGACAAAAGCAGCGGAGATTGATATTTTTTCCGGCTTGCTGTTTTGCGCTGGTTGCAGACATAAGATGTATTACCAACAGGGCGTAAATATCGAGCCGCGCAAGTTTTCCTATTCTTGCGGCGCATGGCGCAACAGGGCAAGGACAGGCAGCGAGTGTACCTCTCATTATATCCGCAAAAACGTACTTCTTGATTTAGTGCTGGAAGATATGCGGCGGGTTTTGCGGTATGTTAAGGAACACGAACAGGACTTTATCTGTAAAGCTACCGAGTACGGCGACATGGAAGCGAGAAAGGCATTAGCGCAGCAGCAAAAGGAACTTTTCAAAGCACAGGCGCGTATGACCGAACTTGACACGCTTTTCCGCAAGCTGTATGAGGACAACGCATTAGGCAGACTGACAGATGAACGGTTTGTGTTTCTAACTTCCGGCTATGAGGACGAAAAGAAATCCCTTGCCGCAAGGATAGACGAGTTACAACAGCAGATCGCAACCGTTACCGAGCGAAAAAGGGATATATCAAGGTTTATTCAGATTGTCGGGAAATACAGCGACATACAGGAATTGACCTATGAAAACGTCCATGAGTTTATCGACCGTATTTTGATACATGAATTAGACCGGGAAACCAACACCCGGAAAATCGAAATCCATTATAGCTTTGTCGGACAGGTTGATACCGAGCAGGAGCCGACGCAAGTTGTCAACCATGACCGCCGCAACATGGTAGATGTAAAAAGTATCGCTATCTAACCCCAGCAAATATCAGATCTGGATTGTTACTGGGGAGGTCAGCAAGGAGTCAATGACATCGGCTTTTAGCCCTGTGCTGAAGGGCCCGAACATCACCGAAACACAGACTGGTTATCAGTTGACCATTCTCGTGGATACCAAAGGCAACATAGCATCGTCAAGTCTGGATAAAGATGCCTTTATTGCCGAACACAAGAACGATGTTGATCCAGTCATCGAAATTAGCAGCGAAGACGCTACCACGAAAGTGAAAGCCGCTGTGATAGAGAAGTTCGGCATTTCCGAATCTGATCTTGACCTGCTGTTCTATGATGTTGAGTTTGGTGGCTATGGTGAAGGTAATGCCCTGTTGGATCGCTATGTTTTCCATACGCATTATGCAGTGGATAAGCAGAATGTATATGGTGCGGTAATCAACAGAGTAACCGGAGAGGTAACAGATGTCATCAGTTATCGGAGAGAGGATATGTCTCCTGTCTGGCAGCTTCTCTTCTATTCTGCAGAAACGGAACAGAACCAAAGTTGGTATGTCCGCTGGTCATTTGAAAGTAAGCAGCAGTTGCTAATTCACCTGAAGAATTGCGGGATTAACCCGGATCATCCCATTTGGGAAAGCGAATCTCCCACGGAAGAATCGATCGACTCGTTTGTTGCTGAAGTATGCAATGTACCGGGATACACCTCTGTCATCAACACTGCTGTAATGGCGCGTGCGCTACTCGGAACTACGGAAGAGTGGACCAACGCCGACCTGGCTCTCTACGCACAGCTTGATGAGAACTATCACTTGGGTAGTGCAGATGCAGTATCTAACCTTCAGCCTGACGTGTCTGAGATTGATGCAGATGCAGCGATTGCTGTTACAAAAACCGAGTTTGCAGATGCATGGAATCTTGATTTCAGTTCTATGGCGGATTGGAACTTTGAATCACAGCAGGTGCATGATGACTTCCTCGGAAGAGCAATGGTCTACTATCGCGTTAACATCACGATCCCCGCAGACGAAGCTGTTCGTTTCTATGGGCGGAATAGTTTCTCTTACAGGGTGTTGATTGACGGCACGATGGTTGATGCCTCTACTATGCCTGAATGGTACAGTCCTAAACAGGAAAAGGCTCTTATTGAGGAGCGTCTGCTGTATGACAATGAGACCTTCCGTATGTTTGATCGATATGCACAGAAGAACAACCTTCTGATGGATTACGAGGACTTTTTCCATTGGCCATTGGAACATAAGAAAGCATGTGCAGATGAGATGAGGGGTATCATCCAGCAAAAGATTGCAACCGATCCCGATTATGGTGATCCGCGTCTGATTGCATTTGCCGGTCATGTATACGGAACTCCCAACGAATCAATGATTGCGGAGCAGGATGCGATCTCTGCTGCATGGAAAGTTCTCCAGACTACGTTTAGCCTAACCGATCTTGAACTGACATACCTTGCACCTGAAATCGTTCTGCTGGATGTTACTGATCAGGACAAGCCATTCTACCAGATTGGTTTTTCTGCAGAAGAAAAATGGAATGGTGCTCAATGGGTAAACATGCAACCGTCCACATACTATGTAGTTGAAGTAGACGCCATCAATGGTGAAGTCATCACCACCTATACCTTCTCTCGCAATGATGGAGAAACAGGTGTTGATGCTTGGGACCGTTGGTATTGATAAGGAGTGAATTAAATGAAACGATTCCTGATACTGATCGCAGCATTCATTTTCCTATCATTGCCTGCACTGGCAGAAGAACGAATTGACCTGAGTACCAACGGAAATGATCAGCTAAATGCATACGCACTGCCGGACGGACGCACGATTTTCGCTGGTAGTGCATCAACCAAAGGTAACTATCAGGATAGTCGAGCAAGGTTGCTTTGTATGAACTCCGACGGTACGATTGCGTGGGACTATCTTCATCCCGCAAAAGGTAACTGCTCATTTGGGAATGTGCAGCTCCTGCCTGATAGAACACTCGGTGTTATTTTCAGAAACAGTCCTAATCAAGACACAAAGGAAGTTCTGATCTTCAAGTTTTCGCTGGACGGCCAGATTATTGGTGAACCAGTCAGCATCTATACTGATGATATTCTGGTTTCTGGTGTTACGGAGGATTGCATCTCATACGTTGTAATCCCTGGTGATGCCCAGTCGTATTATCGTTACTTTGTTGATTGGGAAGGCAACATTCTTTTCCGCCTTCACTCTGAGAGCACAATCTCAGGCGGCTTTGACATGATTCCAGCAGATGATGGAGTCGTTCTTGCTGGTTCGGATCTCGACTATCCTTCGCCAGCCAAAATCGTCAAACTGGATTTGTACGGGAATGTACTTTGGGCAAAAACCCTCCAACCTACTTTGCCGGAAGCTCATGCAGACTTATCTAACTCAAAAGCCCTGGCAGATGGTGGATTTGTTGCACGACTGTTTGAACGATCTGAAGCTTCTGGTTACGGCTCAAATCTCTTCATTGTTCGTTTCAGTCATGATGGGTCGATCCTATGGCAGCAATCATTGTCTGATGAATACCCGAAGTTGAGGCAGGTAAAAGATATTATCGCGTATGGAGATTATATTGTCGTTGCCATACCTTCTGAAAGCTACCATGGTGACAAGCCCTATTCGTACCTTTGGCTCGATGCAAAGACCGGAAAGATCGTAGGGACGACAGAACATATGATGACTCCCGCCCTTACGAATTATGGTGGAGATTTTGTTGTACTGGATAACGGTTTGTGGATCAAGCGTGATTTCCAAAAGAACATTGAGAAAGACCGAATGGCTGAAATGGACAGCGGAGATGAGGTGCTTGTTAAAGTGCCCGAAATCTGAGGGCAAGCCGGGGACAAAAGTAGCAAGCAAGGCATATGGGTACCCATAATGCAGATTGCTTGTTGGTGGAGCATCCCCCAATCCCCCCCGAACGCCTGAATAAATCATGCGGCTACGCACCTTGCGGCGCTTATTCCGGTACATTCGTCCCGGAGAGCAAACACAAAACGCCATAAAAAAAGACACGCAACAGAGCGAGTTTCACTTCGCTTTGCTGCGTGTCTGTTTGTTTTGGTTTGCTCATCGTTGAGCAGAACGATCAGGTCGTTGCTGCTCCTGCTGCTGGGCAGCAAGCTCACGAAGGAGATCAACTCGCCGCTGAACGAGGGCGATCTGGTTCAGGTTGCGTCGCAACTGCTGCATTTTTGCATAGTCCTTTTTCTTTTGTTCCAGGATGGTGGAGTATTCAATCTGCAGCATCTTGGATGTAGGAAGTTTCTTTACGCCCAGTTCATCAAACGCCTTCTTTGCTGCTTTGTGCAGGAGGATGTCTCCCTCATGCTCTGCAAGAAACTTCTTGGAATAGCCGGATTTCCGATAGGCAGTATACACATCACGCGTCTTGATGTAGTTGAGAATGTGGGTTCTCAACACAGCAATCGCACTCAATCGTGCTTCTGCGGCTTTCACCTTTTCGTTGAGCTGGTGGATTTGATTCACCTGATCCTCTACCGCTGTGCGAAGCAGATCATACTGGAAGAGGTTGTTGTCTTCCAGATAGTTGATGGTATTTGCAACCTCTTTTGCGGTCATTACCTTCGACCAGATACTCGGATTCTGTGCAATGATCTTGATCTCAAGAACAAGATCTTCTTTCACAACAGCCTGACGTCGAGGGGTATGCTTCCGGGAGCCGGACAGCACAGCATTCAGCACATCAACGCTATAATCCTCACCCAACGTGTCAATCCTTTTGAATTTTTGCTGCCCCGGTCCGCGTATGCTGATCGTTTTTCCACGCTTTACATCACAGCCGGATGCAATCAGCAGCGCTAACAATTCATCCAGATCACGGGGCTTCTTTTCAAGTGCAGCATCAATCAGTTGACGAATCTCTTCACGATGTGGTACGGGAGCTCGATTTCCACGCCACTTATTATAACTCTTACCATGGCCTTGGGGTTCTTCCACAATAGAGTAACCATTCTCGATACAGATCAGATCATTGAGCCGTCTGACTGCT
>JAZNNW010000166.1:0-16834 GCA_045580485.1 Candidatus Avilachnospira sp.
CTTCCAACGCCATCATCGTCGGCTTCAATGTCCGTCCCGATTCCGTGGCACAGGCTGCTGCAGCCCGCGCCAAGGTGGATATGCGGATGTACCGTGTCATCTATGACGCCATTGATGAGATTCAGGACGCCATGAAGGGTATGCTGGCTCCCAAGTTCAAGGAAGCCATCATCGGTCACGCCGAAGTCCGCATGACCTATAAGGTCTCCGCCATCGGCACTGTCGCCGGCTGCTTCGTCAAGGACGGCAAGATCGTCCGTGACGCCCAGGTCCGTGTCCTCCGTGACAACATCGACATCTACGAGGGTGTTCTGGGTTCTCTGCAGAGATTCAAGGATTCCGTCAAGGAAGTGGCTGCCAACTACGAATGCGGTATGACCATCGACAAGTACAACGACATCAAGGAAGGCGACATCTTCGAGTGCTTCATCATGGAGCAGATCAAGGAGTAATGTATGGCATCTAATCGCAAAGGCAGAATCAATGAAGAGCTGCAGCGGGAGCTGAGTTCTCTGATTCGCACCTTAAAGGACCCCCGTGTGCAGCAGTCCATGGTCTCCGTCACCAAGGTGGAGGCCACCGGCGACCTGCGCTACGCCAAGGTCTATATCAGCGTACTGGATAAGGATAAGAGCAAAGAGACCCTCAAGGGTCTGCGGTCTGCCGGCGGCTGGCTCCGCCGGGAGATCGGCAGCCGCCTCCAGCTGCGCTATACCCCCGAGCTGGTGTTCGAGGAGGATGATTCCATCGCCTACGGCGCCAGAATGTTCGATCTGCTCCGTTCTCTGGAAACCCCCAAGGGGGGGGAAGAATGAGAACCGTGCAGGAGGCAGCCAAATGGCTGCTGGAACGGAATGACTTTCTGATTTTGACCCACCGCCGCCCGGACGGCGATGCCACGGGCTGTGCCCTGGCACTGTGTCTGGGTCTGCGGAGTCTGGGCAAAACTGCCCATATCTGGGAAAATCCCCAGTTTACGGCCCGCTATGCTCACCGTCTGGCAGGTCTCACCACCAAGGAAACCACCGGCACTGTCGTGGCGGTGGATCTGGCAACGGAAGGGCTTCTGCCCTTCGGCGGTGAAGACTTTGCCGGAAAAACGGAGCTTTGTCTGGATCACCACCCCAGCAACACCGGCTATGCCGCCGAGACCCTCCTGCAGACGGAATGTGCCGGCTGCGGCGAGCTGATTTGGGATGTGCTGGAGGCCATGGGTGTGGAGATCACCAAGGACATGGCGGAGGCGATCTATATCGCCATCTCTACGGACAGCGGCTGTTTCCGCTTCGCCAATACCACCGCCCGGACCTTCCGGACGGCTGCCAAATGCGTGGAAAAGGGCGCAGATATTGCACCCATCAACCGGGAGCTGTTTGAGATCAAGACCAAGGGTCGCCTGCGGCTGGAAGCAAGGCTCATGAATGCCATGGAATTCTATGCCGACGGCAAGGTGGCCATCGCCTGCCTGCCCCAGCAATGGGTGGAGGAGCTGGAAGTCACCGAGGACGATCTGGACAGCATTTCCGGATTCCCCAGAGCCATTGACGGCGTCTGCGTCGGTGTCATGGTGCGGGACTCGGAACCGGGACGGGCAAAAATGTCCGTGCGGACCGCTGCCGGCTACAATGCCTCCGACTATTGCTCCCGCTTAGGCGGCGGCGGACATGAAGCAGCTGCCGGCTGTTCCATCCCCGGAACTTTGGAGGATGGAAAGCAGGCGATTTTGCAGGTTTTAAGAGAAGAAGGCGTAATCTAAACAAGGCTCCCCTTGAGGGGAGCTGCCGAGCAAAGCGAGGCTGAGAGGTGTCCGCTGGCAGAAAGTTCCTGCACACACCTCTCCGTCATTTGCTTCGCAAATGCCACCTCCCCTTGAGGGGAGGCTTTTAGGGAGTAAATCTATGCCCTGTGGAATTATTGTAATTGACAAGCCCGAGGGCTGGACCAGTCAGGATGTGGCTGCCAAGCTCCGGGGCGTCTTTCATGAACGGCGGATCGGTCATGGGGGTACATTAGACCCCATGGCCACCGGCGTTTTGCCCGTTTTTATGGGCAGAGCCACCAGAGCGGTGGAGTTTTTTGAATCGGCGGAAAAGGAATATGTGGCAGGCCTCCGTCTGGGTCTTGTGACCAACACCCAGGATACCACCGGTGAAGTGCTGGAAGAAAAACCCGTCACCGTCACCCGTGGAGAAGTGGAGGCTGTTTTGCAGCAGTTCTTAGGCAAACAGCAGCAGATTCCGCCCATGTATTCCGCCGTGAAGATCGGCGGCAAAAAGCTCTATGAGCTGGCCCGTCAGGGCAAGACTGTGGAGCGGAAGCCCCGTGATATCGAGATTTTGGAGCTGGAACTGCTGGAGGGCGAGGGTGCGGAGTACCGTATCCGTGTCCGCTGCTCCAAGGGCACCTATGTCCGCACCCTGTGCCATGACATCGGTGCCGCTCTGGGCTGCGGCGGCTGTATGTCCTCTTTGCGGAGAACCAAAGCCGGCTGCTATGATTTAGGCAAGTCCGTCACTATGGATGCATTGCTTGCCCATGAAAACCCCGAGACTTTGCTTCTAACCGTTGACAGTCTGTTTGCCCATCTGCCTATGCACACAGTGGGTGAAAAGCAGCTGAAGTATGTCTACAACGGCGCAGCGGTGAAGGCATCCATCCCCGAGGGTTTCTATCGAGTCTATGCCCCCGACGGTGCCTTCCTCATGGTGGGCAGAGCCAAGGACGGCATGCTCCATACAGAAAAGAGCTTTTTTGAGGTGAAGGAATGAAACGGGTCATCGCCCTTGGTTTTTTCGATGGGGTCCATGTGGGACATGGAGCTCTGCTTCGCACTGCCAAAATAAAGGCAGAGGAACTGGGTGCAACGCCTGCGGCGCTGACCTTCGATCCCCACCCCAATGAGCTGATTTTCGGCGAAAAAACACCCCTCATCAATACCCTTTCTGAACGGGAGGCATTGATGACGGGCCTTTACGGTATGGAAGAAATGCTGGTTTTGCCCTTCGACCGGGCGTTTATGGAAATGGACTGGCAGGATTTTGTCAAAGAAGTGCTGGTAAAGCGGTTTTGTGCTGTCCATGTGGTCTGCGGCTTTGATTATACCTTCGGTCATCGGGGTCTGGGCAATGCAGAAAAATTAAAAGCCCTTTGCAGCGACCTTGGCATCGGCTGTGATGTGGTGGAAAAGGTGGAGCTGCTGGGGGCAGAGGTGTCCTCCAGCCGAATCCGCACCCTGCTGGAGCAGGGAAAACTGGAAGAAGCCAACACCCTTCTGGGGCATCCCCATTTTCTCTCTGGAGAAGTCATCCACGGCAAGCAGCTGGGCAGAGTTCTGGGCTTTCCCACGGCAAATGTGCCGTTGGAGGAAGGGCTTTTGATCCCCGCCCGAGGTGTCTATGCCACCTGTGTGACCTGTGACAGCGGTGTGTACAAGGCAGTGACCAACATCGGCAGCCGCCCCACCGTAGGCGAAAGCACACAGATCACGGCAGAAAGCTATCTGCTGGATTTTGAAGGCGACCTGTACGGACAGTCCATGAAGGTGGAGCTGGTGAAATTCCTCCGCCCGGAACAGAAGTTCGGGAGCTTAGATGAATTGAAAGCTGCTGTCCTCAACGATATTGAAAAAGTAAAAGGCTCCCCTTGAGGGGAGCTGTCAGCGAAGCTGACTGAGAGGTGTGTGCAGGCAACCAATACCAACAACCACCTCTCCGTCACGACTTCGTCGTGCCACCTCCCCTCAAGGGGAGGCTAAAAAAATCCACCCTTTCGGGTGGATTTTTTATGTCCTTATAAACTGTTTAAGTATTCCTGTCTGCCGGTTTCGTAGAGGTTGTTGCCTTCGGAGTCGATGATGACCACCACGGGGAAATCCTCCACTTCCAGACGGCGGATGGCCTCTGCGCCCAGATCTTCATAGGCGATGACTTCGGCCTTCTTGATGCTCTTGCTCAGCAGAGCACCTGCACCGCCGATGGCGCCGAAGTAGACGGCACCGTGTTCCTTCATGGCGTTGATGACATTCTGGTCACGCTTACCCTTGCCGATCATGCCGGTGTGACCCTGAGCGATGAGGATGGGGCTGTAAGCGTCCATGCGGTAGGAGGTGGTAGGACCGGCAGAGCCGATGGCCTGACCTTCCTTGGCAGGAGTAGGACCGACGAAGTAGATCACAGCATCCTTGATGGGCAGGGGCAGTTCCTTGCCCTGTGCCACCAGTTCGCAAAGCCGCTTGTGGGCAGCATCACGGGCGGTGTAGATGACGCCGGAGAGCAGGCAGCTGTCGCCTGCCTTCAAAGCACGGGCATCCTCCCGGCTCAGAGGGGTCTTGATGGAAATGGCCATATCAAATTACCTCCTTCTGATGTCTGGTCACATGGCAGTTGATGTTGACAGCCACGGGCAGACCTGCAATGTGAGTGGGGCAGGTCTCGATGTTGACTGCCAGAGCGGTGGTCTTGCCGCCGAAGCCCTGAGGACCGATGCCGAGGGCATTGATCTTCTCCAACAGTTCCTTTTCCAGATCTGCATAGAAGGGGTTTTCGTTTTCGCTGTCAGCGTTGCGAAGCAGAGCCTGCTTTGCCATGAGGGCAGCCTTGTCGAAGGTGCCGCCGATGCCCACGCCCACCACGATGGGAGGACAGGGGTTGGGGCCGGCGTCTTCCACGACCTTGACCACGAAATCCTTGACGCCCTGCAAGCCGTCGGAGGGCTTGAGCATCTTGATCTGGCTCATGTTTTCGCTGCCGAAGCCCTTGGGGGCGATGGTGATCTCGATCTTATCGCCGGGGACGATATCGTAGTAGATCATGGCAGGGGTGTTGTCGCCGGTGTTGACCCGGTCCAGAGGATCACGGACAACGGACTTCCGCAGATAGCCCTCGGTGTAGCCCTGACGGACGCCTTCATGGATGGCTTCACTGAGGTTGCCGTCCACATGGACTTCCTGACCGATCTTGACGAACACACAGGCCATGCCGGTGTCCTGACAGATGGGCTGGAACTTTTCATCGGCAATGGCGTAGTTTTCGATGATCCGATCCAGAATCTCCTGGGCCTGAGGCCAGGGTTCGCTGGCTCTGGACTGCTCAATGCAGTTTTTTACATCTTTGGGCAGATGGCAGTTGGCTTCGATACACAGGCGCTTGACCACTTCTGTGACCACGCCGGCAGAAATTTCTCTCATAAGTGCCTCCTTGTGGGGTTTTCAATCATTTCTCCCCTATTATAGCGGACTTGGATAGGTATTTCAAGAAAAAAGTACGGATAAAAAAGGCCCCCTTGTGTAAAGGGGGCTGTCAGCGAAGCTGACTGGGGGATTGTCAACCCCTCCGTCATTTGCTTCGCAAATGCCACCTCCCCTTGCACAGGGGAGGCTTATTCAAAGCAATTCTTTCCGCAATTCCTCACCGGATTTGGCAGAGAGATAAGCAGGGGGCACATCCAGAACAGTCTTGCAGCCCTTCATGCCCTCATCCTGCATCCGTACGGCGGCTCTGGCATAGGCCACCAGCACGCTGGAGGTAAACTCCGGGTTGGAATCCAGTTTCAGAGAGTATTCCACACAGTGCTTGTTGCCGGAAGCGGAAGCACCGCTGCGGATGACCATGCCGCCGTGGGGCAGTCCCTTGTGATCCCGATCCAGTTCCTCCTGAGAGATGAAATGGACAGTGGTATCGTAGTCTGCAAAATAGTTGGGCATGGTGACGATGGCAGTTCGGATCGCCTCTTTGTCTACATCCTCTGCTGCCACCACATAGCACACTCTGGTGTGCTTTTCTCTGGTGGTCAAGGTGGGATTCTCGCCGGAGCGGACGCGCTTCAGCGCTTCTTCTACGGGAACGGTATACTGCCGGGCATCCAGAACGCCGGGGATACGGCGGATGGCATCGGAATGACCCTGGCTGACGCCCTTGCCCCAGAAGGTATAGGTGCTGCCCACAGGCAGAACGCACTGACCCCACAGCCGCTGCAGGCTGAACAGACCGGGGTCCCAGCCCACGGAAATGAGGGTGATGTGACCGCTTTCCTTGGCGGCTGCATCGCAGGCGGCAAAGTGTTCGGGGATTTTTGCATGGGTGTCAAAGCTGTCCACCACATTAAAATACTTGGCATATTCCGGGGTCTGCTTGGGCAGATCCGTGGCGGAGCCGCCGCAGAGGATCAGCACATCCAGCTTCTCCCGGAAGTCCATTAAAGAATCGATTTTATAAGCAGGGGTGCCTTCCGGCAAACCGGTCAGCTGGGCAGGATCTCTCCGGGTGAACACGCCCCGAAGCTCCATATCCGGGTTCTGCTGCAGTGCCAGCAGAACGCCTTTGCCCAGATTGCCGAAGCCCAGCACACCCACACGAATGGTATTGCTCATGTTTTAGCCTCCCAGCATGGTCTCCATATTGTAAAGACCGGGTTTCTGACCTACCAGCCATTGGGCAGCCACCATGGCGCCTTCGGCAAAGAGCTTCCGGTCATGGGCTTCATGCTTCAGGGTGATGGTCTGGGTGCCGGTGGCGATGATGACCTCATGGACGCCCACCACATTGCCCATACGCAGGGAATGGATGCCGATCTCCTTGGGGTCACGCTTACCGTTTTCATGGCGGCCGATGTTGTAAGTTGCCTCAGGATGACCGTCCTTGACGGCCTTGGCCAGCATGAGGGCAGTGCCGCTGGGCACATCCAGCTTCTGGTCATGGTGGGTCTCAATGATCTCCACTTCCGCATCGGGGAAGGCCTTGGCGGTCCGGCGGGCCATATCCATCAAAACAGCAATGCCCAGAGAATAGTTGCCTGCATGGAACACAGGGATCTCCTTGGCGGCATCGGCAATGGCAGAAAGCTCCTCATCCGTGTGACCGGTGGTGCCGATGACCACAGGCAGCTTCTTTGCCTTGGCATAGTCCAGCACAGCGCCGATGGCAGTGTGATGGGAAAAGTCGATGAGAAGATCCGCTGCACCGTCAAATTCAGGCAGGGAGTGATACTTCTTTTCGGCGGCGTTGGTCTCCTGCTCAATGCTGACGGCGGCAGCCAGCGTATGGCTCTGTTCCGTCAGAGCAATGAGGTTCTGACCCATGCGGCCGGTAGAGCCGTGGATGATGATATTCATATCAGACCTCCAGACCGTTGGCACGCATGGCGTTCAGCAGACGCTGACGGTTGGCTTCGCTCATGGGCACCAGAGGCAGACGGAGGTAGTTCTCGCAGAAGCCCATGGCGGCAACGGCTGCCTTGGCAGGGATGGGATTCACTTCGCAGAACAGGGAGTTGATCAGCTCCAGCATGTCGCACTGCATCTTGGCGGCGCCTGCCACATCACCGGCGAAGAACTTGTCGCACAGTTCCACGGTCTGGCGGGGCAGCACATTGGACAGGACGGAGATGACGCCCTGACCGCCCATGGACAGGATGGGCACGATCTGATCGTCGTTGCCGGAGTAGATGTCCAGCTTGTCGCCCACCAGAGCGGCAGTCTCCACCACAGAGGAGATATTGCCGTTGGCTTCCTTGATGGCGGCGATGTTGGGATGGTCAGCCAGCTGTGCGTATGTAGCAGGCTGGATGCCCACGCCGGTACGGGAGGGGACATTGTAGAGAATCAGAGGCTTGGTGGCAGCATCGGCGATGGCGTTGTACATGGCCACCAGACCGGCCTGAGTGGTCTTGTTGTAGTAAGGAGTGACCACCAGACAGGCATCCACACCGGCTTCGCAGGCGTGCTTGGTCAGTTCGATGGCATAGGCGGTGTCGTTGGAGCCGGTACCGGCGATGACGGGCACTCTGCCTGCCACCCGGTCCACCACAAAGGAGATGGCGGCACGATGCTCTTCATCGGTGAGGGTGGAGCTTTCGCCGGTGGTGCCGCAGACGACCAGGGCATTGATGCCTTCTTCGATCTGCCAGTCTACGAACTTGCCGAAAGCCTCGTAGTCAATGCCGCTTTCGTTCAGAGGGGTCACCAGTGCAGTGGCGGCGCCGCGGAAAATGGGATTCTTGGTCATAAGTCAAAACTCCTTTTAAGAAAGATGTTTGCGGAAAGAAAAAACAGCCGACCTGCGGTCGACTGCCATCGTGTCAAAACGCGAATCCACAGGTAAAGGGTAGCCGTATGGGTTCGTGCCCGACAGTAGCACTCCGCAGTGATGCGACAGTCGTACAGATCTTTTCTGCACGCCCAGAGTCATCTTACACCTCGATGCTCTTCGGCGGTGGGGCCTTTCTCCGGCGGCACAGGCTTGTGAAGCCCTCCGCTCCGCAGGATACTGATCCATACCGCGCCTCTACTATCGAGAAAATGATAACACTTTTTCACTTTACTGTCAATGTTTTTTAATAGACAAAAGAAGCCGCTTTTCAGCGGCTTCTTTTAGTCAAATGTATCCTTCAGCTTCTCAAAGAAGCTCTTTTTCCGGGGCTGGCCGTCGTCATCCATAGTGTCGTCCAGCTTTTTCAGCAGATCCCGCTGCTCTTTGGTCAGCTTGGTGGGGGTCTCCACCACAACGGTCACATACTGATCGCCCCGGTTCTTGTAGCCCACATAGGGGATACCCTTACCCTTCAGCCGGAAAGTGGTGCCGGTCTGGGTGCCTTCGGGCACATTGTAGCGAACCTTGCCGTCCAGAGTGGGCACTTCGATGTCGGCGCCCAAAGCGGCCTGGGAGAAGGTAATGGGCATCTCACACAGGACATTGGCACCGTCACGCTCGAAGATAGCGTGCTTCTTGACACCTACCGTCACCAGCACATCGCCGCTGGGGCCGCCGTTGGAGCCGCAGTTGCCTTCGCCCCGGAGGCGGAAGGACTGGCCGTGGTCGATACCGGCGGGGACATTGACCTTGAGGGTCTTGTTCCGGCGAACCTTGCCCTTGCCCTTACAGACATTGCAGGGCTCTTTGATCAGCTTGCCCTTGCCGCCGCAGGTGGGGCAGGGACTTTCGGACTGCATGGCCATGCCCATGAAATTCTGGGTGGTGCGGATGGTACCTCTGCCGCCGCAGCGGGAGCAGGTCTCCGGCTGGGTACCGGCCTTGCAGCCGGAACCGGAACAGGCAGAGCAGTCTTCGATTCTGCCGAAGGAAATCTCCTTTTCGCAGCCGAAAGCGGCTTCTTCAAAGGTGATATCCAGCTCCACACCCAGGTTCTGTCCTCTGGTGGGACCGTTGCGCCGCTGCTGCTGTCCGCCGCCAAAGCCGCCGCCAAAGAAATCGCCGAAAATGCTGCCCAGATCGAAGTCAAAACCGCCGCCGCCAAAGCCACCGCCGCCGGCACCGAAGTTGGGGTCCACACCGGCGAAGCCAAACTGGTCGTAGCGGGATTTCTTGTCAGGATCGGAGAGGACTTCGTAGGCCTCGTTGATCTCCTTGAATTTATTTTCAGCGTCCTTGTCGCCGGGGTTCTGGTCGGGGTGGTACTTCATAGCCAGCTTGCGGTAGGCCTTTTTCAGCTCCCCCTCCGAGGCATTTTTCTCCACGCCAAGGACTTCGTAATAATCTCTTTTATCTGCCATAGCGTCCCCCCTCTTTAAAGGCTCTCCTTGAGGAGAGCTGCTGAGCAAAGCGAAGCTGAGAGGTGTGTGCAGGCAGTTGTTGCCGGCTGACACCTCTCCGTCATTTGCTTCGCAAATGCCACCTCCCCTCAAGGGGAGGCTTTTTTGGCATTTTAGTTTTTAGTTGACTTCCTCGAAGTCGGCATCCACAACGCCGTCATCGGCGGGAGCACCCTGGGGTGCGCCGTCCTGAGGCTGCTGGGCATAGAGCTTCTCGCTGATGGCGTAGAAGGACTTCTGGCACTCCTCGGTGGCAGCCTTGATGGCTTCCACATCGGTGCCCTTCAGGGTTTCCTTCAGCTTCTCGATGGCAGCCAGAACGGGAGCCTTGTCGCTTTCGGAAACCTTGTCGCCCAGATCGGCCAGAGTCTTTTCGGACTGATAGACGGTCTGGTCGGCCATGTTTCTGGCATCCACTTCGTCCTTGCGGGCCTTGTCTTCAGCGGCATACTGCTCGGCTTCCTTCACGGCCTTTTCAATGTCTTCCTTGCTCAGGTTGGTGGAAGAAGTGATGGTGATGTGCTGCTCGTTGCCGGTGCCCTTGTCCATGGCGGTGACATTGACGATACCGTTGGCATCGATGTCAAAGGTGACTTCGATCTGGGGAACACCGCGGGGAGCGGGAGCAATGCCGGTCAGCTGGAACTTGCCCAGAGTCTTGTTGTAAGCAGCCATATCGCGCTCGCCCTGCAGGACATGAACCTCAACGGAGGGCTGATTGTCAGCAGCGGTGGAGAAGATCTGGCTCTTCTTGGTGGGGATGGTGGTGTTGCGGTCGATCAGACGGGTGAACACGCCGCCCATGGTCTCGATACCCAGAGACAGGGGGGTGACATCCAGCAGCAGGATGCCCTTGACATCGCCGCCCAGAACGCCGCCCTGAATGGCAGCACCCATGGCCACGCACTCGTCGGGGGTGATGCCCTTGAAGCCTTCCTTGCCGGTCATGGACTTAACAGCGTCCTGAACAGCGGGGATACGGCTGGAGCCGCCGACCAGCAGAACCTTGTGGATATCGCCGGCAGACAGACCTGCATCGGACATAGCCTGCTTTACGGGACCCATGGTGGCATCCACCAGATGAGCGGTCAGTTCGTTGAACTTGGCTCTGGTGAGGGTCACATCCAGATGCTTGGGACCGGTGGCATCGGCAGTGATATAGGGCAGATTGATGTTGGAGGAAGTGACACCGGACAGCTCGATCTTAGCCTTTTCGGCAGCTTCCTTCAGTCTCTGCATAGCGACCTTGTCAGCGGACAGGTCAATGCCCTCGGCCTTCTTGAACTCGGCAACCAGATACTTCATGACAGCTTCGTCGAAGTCGTCGCCGCCCAGACGGTTGTTGCCGGCAGTAGCCAGAACCTCGATGACGCCGTCGCCGATCTCCAGAATGGAGACATCGAAGGTGCCGCCGCCCAGGTCATAGACCATGATCTTCTGCTCGGTCTCCTTGTCCAGACCGTAAGCCAGAGCGGCTGCGGTGGGCTCGTTGATGATGCGCTTGACATCCAGACCGGCGATCTTGCCTGCGTCCTTGGTGGCCTGACGCTGTGCGTCGGTGAAGTAGGCAGGAACGGTGATGACAGCCTCGGTGACAGTGCCGCCCAGATAAGCCTCGGCGTCAGCCTTCAGCTTCTGGAGGATCATTGCGGAAATTTCCTGAGGGGTGTAGTTCTTGCCGTCGATGGAAACTTTGTAGTTGGTGCCCATTTCTCTCTTGATGGAGGAGATGGTGCGCTCGTGGTTGGTGACAGCCTGACGCTTTGCCACCTGACCGACCATTCTTTCGCCGGTCTTGGGGAATGCCACCACGGAAGGGGTGGTGCGGTTGCCTTCTGCATTGGCAATGACGACGGGTTCGCCGCCTTCCATAACGGAAACGCAGCTGTTGGTCGTACCAAGGTCGATACCGATAATCTTACTCATAATAAAATACCTCCTGATTGGATGTGAGATTTACAAATTTCAGTTTGCCACAACCACCATGGCGTGGCGGATGACTTTTTCACCGACTTTGAAGCCGGTCTGGAACACTTCGCAGATGACGCTTTCGCCAAAGGCTTCGTCATCCTTGTGCATGACGGCGTTGTGATAGTTGGGGTCAAAGGTCTCGCCCACCTCACCGAACACGGTGACGCCGAGACTTTCCATAATACCGAGAAGACCGGTCATGGTCATTTCCACGCCCTTTTTGTAGGCTTCATCGGCGGTCTCCTGTGCCAAAGCCCGCTGGAGATTGTCAAACACCGGCAGGAACTTGCCGATGGTGTCGGCCTTGGCGTCCAGATAAGTGGTTTCCTTTTCCTTCTGGGTGCGCTTGCGGAAGTTGTCGTATTCCGCTGCCAGCCGCAGGTAGTTTTCATGCTCTGCGGTCAGCTTTGCTTCCAGTTCCTCGTCGGGATTGGGTTCGGCAGGTGCTTCTTCCACCACTTCCTGCTCTTCCTCCAGAGGAATGTTCTTGTTTTCTTCCATGACTTACTCGTCTCCTTGCTCGCTGGGGGGAAGCTCCGGCTTGGCGAACATCCGTCCCAGATTTTCTGCAAAATAACTCAGCCGTGCCGTCACCTGTGCGTAGTCCATACGGGTGGGACCCACCACACCGATGAGACCCTGCATACCGTCGCCGATGTCAAATCGGGTCATGACCACGCTGGTGTCCTTCAGCTCCTTGGCAATGTTCTCGGGACCCACCAAAATCTGGGTCTTGCCCACATCTGCCAAAGTGGCGGGCAGGTTGGAAAGGGCACCTTCGTCCAAAGTGGAGAGGACTTCCTGTGCCTTGTCCACATCCCGGTATTCCGGCTGACCCAGCAGCTTCATCTGACCGGCTACATAGACCTGGCTTTTCTGCTGCTCCGTCAGTACATGAGTGGTAAAGTCCACGATGATGGGAACCAGAGAAGCGGCTGCGCCTGCGCTTCTGGCAACCTTCTCCAGCAGCTCGGGGGAGAACTGCTCGGCGGGGATGTCCGTCAGGCTGGCGTTCAGTACGGCGGAAAGGAGTTTCAGATCCTGCTCATCGCAGTGGACCGGCAGCTTGATGAGCTTGTTTTTCACAATTTCATTGCTGGTCATGACCACCAGAATGAAGCTGCCTGCACTGGCCTGCAGGATATCGAAGCGGCGGACGGTGGGAGCATTGGCGGCTGCCGTCATGGCAACGGCAGGCAGGTTGGTCATTTTGGAGACCATCTTGCTCACCTGGGAGATGACCTTGTCCATCTCCTGCATTTTCATTTCCATGGCCTGATTAAGGCTCTGGGTTTCGTCCACGGAGAGGCGGTAGTCCAGCATCAGCTCGTCCACATACAGCCGGTAGCCCGCAGGGGAGGGCACACGACCGGCAGAGGTGTGAGGCTGCTCCAGCAGACCCATCTGGGTCAGATCTGCCATCTCGTTTCGGATGGTAGCAGAGCTGCAGTCCAGCCCCGGCATGGCAGCCAGTGCCTTGGAGCCCACAGGCTCAGCGGTCTGGATGTAATTGTCCACAATGGCACGAAGGATTTTCTTCTTGCGTTCCGAGAGTTCCATAGGACTCACCTCCTTGTTTTAGCACTCCTTTCCTTCGAGTGCTAACCGTATTCTATTCTATGTTTGCGAAAATGTCAATAGCCCTAAAATGAATTATTTGTGAATTCGGGGTTAATATGCAAAATGCAGAATGTAGAATGCAGAATGTATGCAGGCATAAAAAAGGCTCCCTTGTGTAAAGGGAGCTGTCAGCGAAGCTGACTGAGGGATTGCGTGCAGGCAGTATCAGTCGAGAGAATCCTCTTCAACAGAAATAAACAGTTCTTCTGCTTCCTGCTGTGCACATATCAATAAATCTTTTGCTTCGTCATAATTCTGCTGCTCTATGTTTTGAATAGCACCACTGATGACATTAAACAGCGTGAAATACATTTTTTTATAGTCTGTATGATCCATTGTTTTTCCTCCTGTTCGGATTTATTTACATCAACTATACCACAAAAACCTCAAATAGTACAGCTACATGAACTAATTTTTGAGAAGATGTAAATATAATGATAGTACAGCGACATGGACGAGGAGGTGTGGTCATGCAACTGAATGAAGCTGTCAGCAAGAGGTTGGCGGAATTGCTATCTGAGCACCGCATGACCCAGTATCAGCTTTCTATGAAAAGCGGTGTACCCAAGTCCACCATTGGCAATCTGATCAACTGCACCTATCCGTCTATGAAACTTCGCATCATCCATGAACTGTGTCAAGGCTTCGAAATTGGCTTGCCCCAGTTTTTTGATTCGCCCTTGTTTATAGAAACTAACCTTGAACCCTAAAACACCGATGCTGGTCTGCATCGGTGTTTTACTTATCCAAACTCCTTGCAGAATCGCTGTTTTCATGATAAAATAAACCAGTTTGAGAGAAAATACGATGGGAGGAACGACCCCATGTCTAATTTAAGAGAAGAAATCAGCCGCCGTCGGACATTTGCCATCATATCCCACCCCGACGCCGGTAAAACCACCTTAACGGAAAAATTCCTGCTCTACGGCGGTGCCATCGCCCAGGCCGGTGCGGTCAAGGGCAAAAAGAACAGCCGGGCTGCCACCTCCGACTGGATGGAAATTGAAAAGCAGCGTGGCATTTCCGTCACCTCTTCCGTCATGCAGTTCCAGTATGACGGCTGCTGCATCAACATTCTGGATACCCCCGGTCACCAGGACTTCTCCGAGGATACCTACCGTACCCTCATGGCAGCGGATTCTGCTGTCATGGTCATTGACGGTGCCAAGGGCGTGGAGCCCCAGACCAGAAAGCTGTTCAAGGTCTGCGCCATGCGCCATATTCCCATCTTTACCTTTATCAATAAGATGGACAGAGAAACTCAGGACCCCTTTGACCTGTTGGACGAAGTGGAGCGGGAGCTGGGCATTGAGACCTATGCCTGCAACTGGCCCATCGGCTGCGGCAAGGAATTCAAGGGTGTCTATGATCGGGAAAACAGCCGCCTAATCGCCTTCTCCGGTGTTTCCGGCAAGAACCGTGCCGATAAAATTGAAGCAGAGCTGGATGATCCTCAGGTGACAGAGCTGATCGGTCAGCGTCTCCATGAAAAGCTCATGGAGGATGTGGAGCTGCTGGGCGCAGGTCGGGAATTCAACATGGAAGAAGTCCGAAACGGCACCCTGTCTCCTGTGTTCTTCGGTTCTGCTCTGACCAACTTTGGAATTGAGCCCTTTTTGGAGGAGTTCCTCCGCATGACCCCCACCCCTCTGGCAAGAGAGGCCGATTGCGGCATCATCGATCCCTTTGAGGAAGGCTTCTCCGCCTTTGTCTTTAAGATTCAGGCCAACATGAACAAGGCCCACCGTGACCGTCTGGCGTTCATGCGCATCTGCTCCGGCAAGTATGAGCGGGAAGCGGAAGTCTATCATGTCCAGGGCAACAAGAAAATGCGCTTGTCTCAGCCTCAGCAGATGATGGCCTCCGAGCGTGAGATCATCGATGAAGCCTATGCCGGTGATATCATCGGTGTGTTTGACCCCGGTATCTTCTCCATCGGCGATACGGTCTGTATGCCCGGCAAGAAGTTCAAATATGCCGGTATCCCCACCTTCGCACCCGAGCATTTCTGCCGTGTCAGCCCCAAGGATACCATGAAGCGCAAGCAGTTCATCAAGGGCACGGAGCAGATTGCCCAGGAAGGTGCCATTCAGATCTTCAAGGTCCCCAACACCGGTATGGAAGAAGTCATCGTGGGCGTTGTGGGTACTCTGCAGTTCGATGTGTTCCAGTACCGCATGAAGTCCGAGTACGGCGTGGATCTCCGCATGGACGGTCTGCCCTATGAGCAGCTGCGGTTTATCACCAAGTGCCCTGTGGAAGACCCCAAGGATCTGATTTTGACCTCCGATGCAGAGCTGTTGGAGGACTATCGGGGACACAGCCTGTTGGTGTTCTCCAGCCTGTGGTCCATTGATTACAACATCCGCAAGAACCCCGGACTGGAACTGTCCGAAACGCTGCAAGGATAAGAAAAAGCCACCCTTTCGGGTGGCTTTTTTGTTTTAGATTTCAACCTCGATCGTCTTCATAACTTCTGCACATCTGGGGCACAAATCATTTTCATCAGCCTGTTCGGAGTGCATCCAGCATCTGGGACACTTGACGCCCTTGGCTTCGGAAACAGCCACGGTCAGACCGGGGAAGGCAGCGCCCTGCACACCTTCTGCTTCGCCGACATCCACAGCGGAGACCAGCAGGACGGACACCAGATCCATATCCTTGACAGTTTCGAGGGCTTCCTTGGCAGCATCGTCCTTGGCGCAGAGGGTCACATGAGCCTCCAGAGCCTTGCCGATGCGCTTTTCGTTTCTGGCAGCTTCCAGAGCCAGGTTCACATCGCCACGGAGCAGGAACAGAGTATCCCACTTTGCCATGGCGTCCTCAGCCAGTGCATATTCTGCATAGGGCTTGGACATTTCGTTCAGCAGGACATTCCGTGCGTCATCCTCGGTGCGATGGGGCATGGCCAGCCAGATCTCATCGCAGGTGAAGGCCAGAATGGGAGCGAACAGCTTGGTCATGGCATCCAGCACCAGCCACAGAGCGGTCTGGGCGGAACGGCGGCTGAGGGAGTCCTTGCCGTCGCAGTACAGGCGGTCCTTGATGATATCCAGATAACGGGCGGACAGGGTGACCACGCAGAAATCGTTGACCGCATGGGTAATGACATGGAACTCGTAGTTCTTGTAGGCTTCCTCTGCCTTTTCCATGAGGGCGTTCAGCTTGGTGATGACCCACTTGTCCAGCTCCATCATATCGGCAGGTGCAACCAGATCATTGGCATCGAAGTCCACCAGATTGTCCAGGCAGTACTTGGCAGTGTTGCGGAACTTCAGATAGTTCTGAGCGATCTGCTTGAAGATCTCCGTGGAGCAGCGGACATCGGCATGATAGTCGGAGGAAGCAGCCCACAGACGAACGATGTCGGCACCGAAGTCCTTGATGAGATCGGCGGGATCAACGCCGTTGCCCAGAGACTTGTGCATGGCACGGCCCTGACCGTCCACGACCCAGCCGTGGGTCAGAACCTGCTTGAAGGGTGCGCCCTGATCCAGAGCGCCCACAGAGGTCAGAAGAGAGGACTGGAACCAACCACGGTACTGGTCGGCGCCTTCCAAATAAACATCGGCAGGCCACAGTTCGGGGTTGTCCTTCATGAGGGAAGCAAAGTGGGTGGAGCCAGAGTCGAACCAGCAGTCCAGAGTATCGGTTTCCTTGTCGAAGGTCTTGCCACCGCAGTGGGGGCAGGTGAAGCCA
>JAZNNW010000167.1:0-38328 GCA_045580485.1 Candidatus Avilachnospira sp.
ACACCGGTGGACTTGCCGATCCAGTTGCGCTGGATCTCCTTGGTGGATTCGGGCCAATCGATCTCCTCCAGACCCTCCAGCAGCTTTTCGGCAAAAGCAGGCTGGTCAATGACCCACTGCATCATGTTTTTCTTCACTACAGGATAGCCGCCCCGCTCGGATTTGCCGTCGATGACCTCGTCGTTGGCAAGGACCGTACCCAGTGCCTCGCACCAGTTCACAGGCATCTCGATCCGCTTGGCATAGCCCTTTTCCCACAGCTTTTTGAAGATCCACTGGGTCCACTTATAGAAATCCGGGTCGGAGGTGGCGATGACCTTGGACCAATCGTAGTCAAAGCCCAGCTCCTTCAGCTGGCCGGAGAAGGTCTCGATATTCTTCTGGGTAAAGCCGTTGGGATGGTTGCCGGTGTCCACAGCATACTGCTCCGCAGGCAAACCAAAAGAGTCGTAGCCCATGGGGTGCAGCACATTATAGCCCTGCATGCGCTTCATGCGGGACATGATATCCGTGGCGGTATAGCCTTCCGGGTGACCTGCGTGCAGACCTACACCGGAGGGATACGGGAACATATCCAGCACATAGTACTTGGGCTTGGAGAAATCCCACAGGTCTGTTGCGAAGGTGTGGTTCTCCTCCCAGTACTTTTGCCATTTTTTCTCAATCGCACTGTATTCGTATTTCATTTTCTCTCTCACCTTTTACTGATTGATGATGGTATCCAGATCGACCCGCTTGGCATCGCTCCACAGACGCTCCAGATCGTAAAACTGTCTTGTTTCCTCGGTGAACACATGAACCACCAGGCAGCCGTAGTCCAGCAACACCCAAGTGCCGCTGCGATGACCTTCCCGACGGATGACAGGCTCACCGGCCTTATCCAGTGCTTCTTCCACTGCATCACACAGGCTCTTGACATGGGTATTGGAATTGCCGGTGCAGATGAGGAAATGGTCAGCCAGAGTGGTCACATCGGTGATTTCCAGCAGCGCAATATCCACGCCCAGCTTATCATCCAGCGCTTTTGCCGCCACAGCGGCGATTTCTTTGGGATTCATCATATTTTCATCCTTCTTCCGTAAAGAATTCATTTTCAAGTTCAGGGTCTTCCATTGGAACTTCCTCTAACCACTCATCGGTGGGCAGTTCCGGCTCCACGGGGATTTCCTCCAAAGGTTCCTCCGGCAGTTCTTCTTCCGGGATTTCCTCTTCTACCGGTCCTTCTTCCTCCACCGGTTCTTCTTCCGGCTCCTGCTGCTTTTGCAGATATCGGACATATTCCGGTGTCAGAATGGTCACATGGTCGGCTGTGATCTCCACATCATAGGGATTGAAATAGTCGTTGACCGCCTCCAAAGTGTTGTGGAGATAGATGGCATAATAGGACACGCCGTCCAGATAGACTGCCTCACCCTCCAGGGTGTAGGAGTACATATTTTCAAAATCGCATTTCAGCAGTTCCTGTCCAAAATAGGCAATGTTTCCAACCGTCAGATCCGTGGTCACATGCTCCTTGAAAATATTGGACATATCGCCGATCTTTTTCAGATTGGAGACCTTGAGGCACTGCTGTGCCAGCGCCTTCAAAAAATCCTGCTGAACTTCCGTCCGCTGCAGGTCCTGAGTGGCATAGCCCTTCCGGTACCGCACCAGCTGCATGGCCTGCTGCCCGTCCAGCTTCTGCATACCTGCCTTCAAATCGATATACAGATCCTGGGTAGGGTCGGAATAGTACATATCCATGGGAACATCAAATTCCACACCGCCAACCAGATCCACCAGTTCCACAAAGGCTTCCAGATTGACCACGGCATAGCCATCCACTTCAAAGCCCAGAAGCTTTGCCAGATGGGATTTCAGGTTGTTGATGCCCTTCTCACCTTTTCCTGCATAGCCGTAAACGCCATTGATCTTGGGCACGGTCATGACGCTTTCCACCATGGTATCTCTGGGGATACTCATGATGGCAACGGTGTGATTTGTCACATCCAACCTTGCGATCATGATGGTATCCGTCCGGAAACCGTCATCATCGGTGCCCACCACAAGGATGTTGTAAAAACCCTCCTTGTGGCTGGCAGGTACTTCCGTCTCCACTTCCCTGCCATTCTCATCCAGCTGGGTCTGAATGGTGGTGGGAGGACGGAAGATCTGCTCTGTGCCCACAGAACCCAGAACAGGATGTTTGACTTCCACAGGCTTGACAAAATCTTTATAAACAGCAACTACTGTTACAGCCAGTATCAAAACAGCGGCTGCCAACAGCAGCAGACCCTTCTGGACGCCGGTGAGTTTCCCGGCAGTCTTTTTCCCTTTCTTCAGACGGGAGGGGCTGCGCTTATTGCCGAACAGCTTCACGCTTAATCGCACATTCCTTTCTTTGCTTCTAAGTACGCCATGGCCTCAACGGAATGACGGCACATGACCGAACCCTGCCGATCCAGATGTTCCTTTGCCATCTGCAGTCCCATGAGCATAGCCGCATCCAGATCTGTCTCTGCCAGATGCCGCATTTCCTCCACACCGGGGAAATCCCGGTTGGGTTCCATATAATCGGCAATGTAAATGATTTTTTCCAAAATGGACATATCCGCTTTGCCGGAAGTGTGCCAGCGGATGGCCTGACACACAGCCTCGTTTTCTCCAAAGACCCGCCGTGCCACATCAGAGCCGGTAGTGGCATGGAGAATTTTGGGATGCGCCCGGTCGAAAGTATCGATGATTATACCATATTTGTCGCACAACCGCAACTGGTCTGCGCCATCCAGAGCTTTGGTCACATCGTGGAGGATGCCTGCTCTTTTGGCATCTTCCGGGTTTGCCCCATGGATGCGGGCAAGGCGCTCCGCCGTTTCGCTGCAGCCGATGACATGATTGACCCGTTGGGGCTTGTGCAGTGCCAGAGACTCTGCCTTCAATTCCTCGAAAGTCAGGTTCTTTCTGTTTTTTCCCGTTCCGTAAAGACCCTTCTCCCGGATATATTCCCAAACGGCTCTCGGCAGAAAATCCTCCGCACCGCCTAAGATCAGCAATCTGCGGATCTGGGTGGAGCTCATGGGCAGAATATCGTTGGCCAGCAGGATGGGGGCTTTGCCGTAGGTATCCCGGAAGTGCTGTGCCTGCGCCTCCAGCTCTTCTGTATCGGCTTTGACACGGTGCGCCATGACAACGGTGGCAAGCTCGGCGATCTTCTCCGGCATCCGCCATTCATCAAAGGATCGGAACATATCCGTACCCATGCACAGGAACAGTTCATCGTTGGGGTATCGACTTTTCAGCTCCTGCAGGGTATCCACCGTATAGCTGGCGCCCTGGCGGTGCAGCTCCAGATCCTCCACCTTTGCAAAGGGCAGATCCTTTGCCAGAAGTTTCGTCATCTCCAGACGGTCTTCGGCGGTGGGGGTATTCACCGGCAGCGTCTTGTGTGGGGGCGTGGCTGCCGGAATCAGCAGAAGACAGTCCAGGCCCAGCTTGTCATAAAACGCACCGGCTGCCTGCAAATGTCCCAGATGGGGCGGATTGAAGCTGCCGCCGTAAATACCGATCTTTGCCATGGTACTGCCTCCTTTGGTAGAATTTTAATCCTGATAGTACTGCTTTCTCCGCTCGATGGCGGCCTTGACAGCTTCATCGTGGAAATACTGGGCCTTGCGCTCTTTTTCTGCCTTGGCCTGGGCACGGCGCTTCTGACGGCCCACCTTTACGGGGTTGACCTTCTTCTTGACAGTGGCGGCAGCCTTTTCCTTGGCCTTCTTAGCCTCTTCCAGTTTCTTGGACTTCCGCCAGATGACGAAAGTAGCACCCACGCAGGAAATGCCGTCGGCTCCGGTGCCTTCGCAGATGGCTTCGCTGGCTTCCCGGGCAGTCATCATGGCGGTTTCCAGCACACGGCCCTTGACCAGTTCTCTGGCCTCCAGAAGCTTCTCGGCCTCTGCCAGCAGGGTATCGGACACGCCGCCCTTGCCTACCATCAAGGTCACTTCCAAACCGTTTGCCTGGGCACGAAATTCTGCTCTTTCTTTGCTGGTCAGCATAAGCCGGCCTCCTTCCATGCAATCAAAAATGCTTCCAGTGCCTTTCCCCGATGGGAAATGGCATTTTTTTCGGCGCCGTCAGCCTCGGCAAAGGTCTTGCCGATCCGGGGCACATAAAACACAGGGTCATAGCCGAAGCCGTTGTCCCCTCTGGTCTCAAACAAAATCGTTCCTTCGCAGACGCCCTCTGCCGTGACCACCCGTCCATCGGGCAGTGCGCAGGCAATGGCGCTGACGAAGCGTCCGGTGCGCTGCTGCTCCGGCACATCAGCCATGTTTTCCAGCAGGAAAGCCGTACGCTCGGCATCGGAGTTCTTATTACCGTAACGGGCGGAGTAGACACCGGGTGCGCCATTGAGGGCATCCACCACCAGACCGGAATCGTCGGCGATGGCAGCCATGCCGCTTGCCCCCATGACGGCTTTCGCCTTCAGAAGTGCATTCTCGGCAAAGGTGGTGCCCGTTTCCTCCACATCCACATCAATGCCCAGTTCACTCTGCAAAACCACTTCCAGACCCAGCTGACCCAGAATGGTCTGCATTTCTACCAGTTTGTGCTGATTTTTGCTGGCTAATACCAATTTCATACCAAAGCCTCCGCAAAAGCCGCCGCCTCAAAGGGCATCAAATCATCCATCTGCTCGCCTACGCCGATATACTTGACGGGGATCTGCAGCTCGTGGGCAACCGCCACCACGATACCGCCCTTGGCGGTGCCGTCCAGCTTGGTCATGACCATACCGGTGACGCCGGCGATCTCCTTAAACTGGCGAGCCTGCACCAGACCGTTCTGACCGGTGGTACCATCCAGCACCAGCAGCACATCCTTAGCTGCGTTGGGCAGTTCCCGTTCAATGACACGGGCGATCTTGCCCAGTTCGTTCATGAGGTTCTGCTTATTGTGGAGACGGCCTGCCGTATCGCAGAGGATCACATCGGCCTTTCTGGCCTTGGCAGCAGCAATGGCATCAAAGACCACAGCGGCCGGGTCTGCACCCTCATCCTGACGGATGATATCCACACCGGCTCTGCCTGCCCAGATCTCCAACTGATCGGCAGCGGCGGCACGGAAGGTATCGGCAGCGCACAGGAGGACCTTCTTGCCATCCTGCTTCAGCTGATTGGCGATCTTACCGATGGTGGTAGTCTTGCCCACGCCGTTGACGCCGATGACCAGTACCACAGAAGGCTGAGTCTCCAGATTCAGCTTGGAGCTGCCCACATCTACCATTTCCGTCAAAACCGCACGGAGGGCAGTCTTGGCTTCCTCGGCAGTTTTCAGCTTCTCTGCCTTGACTTTTTCCCGCAGGGCATCCATGGCCTCCATGGTGGTATCCATGCCCAGATCGGCAAGAATCAGACTTTCTTCCAGTTCCTCATAGAAATCCTCATCGATCTCCTTGTGACCTGTAAAGACCTGACCGATATTGGAGGCCGTTTTGCTGAGACCCTGCTTGATTTTATCGAAAAATCCCATCGTTGTTCCTTTCGTAAGCTGAGAGGACTCGAACCGAAATAGCCCCTCAGTCATGCTTTTTGTTTCTTTTTGCCTTATCTTCCTTGCCTTGCGTCAGCTTAATTGGCAATACCCAGTTCCTGCACCATCTGGTTCAGATCCAGATAGAGGATCTTCGACACACCCTGTTCCTGCATGGTGACGCCGTAGAGGACATCAGATGCCTCCATGGTGCCTCGGCGGTGGGTGATGACGATAAACTGGGTCTTTTCGCAGAGGGTGCGCAGATAGGTGGCAAACCGCTCCACATTCCGGTCGTCCAGAGCCGCATCAATCTCGTCCAGCAGACAGAAGGGTGTGGGACGAACCTTCAGAATGGCAAAGTACAGCGCAATGGCAACAAAGGCCTTTTCACCGCCGGAGAGTAAAGTGATGGTCTTCAGCTGCTTGCCGGGGGGCTGCACCTTGATCTCAATGCCGCAGGACAGGGGCTCTTCCGGGTTCTCCAGAACCAGCTCGCCCTTGCCGCCGCCGAACATTTCCTCAAAGGTCTTGCCGAAATAGCCGTTGATCTTGGCAAATTCCCGGACAAAGATCTCTGTCATTTCCTCGGTGATGGACTTGACGATGGCTTCCAGTTCCTTCTTGGCGTGGAGCACATCGTCTCTCTGACCTGCCAGATATTCATATCGCTCATTGACACGCTCAAATTCCTCAATGGCACCCAAATTGGGTGTGCCCAGAGAGGAGATCTTCCGCTTCAGCTCGGTGATCTTCCGGCTTGCAGCAGTAATGCTTTCGATCTCCGCTGCAAAGGGTGCTGCCGTGGAGGGTGTCAGCTCATAGCTGTCCCACAGCTTGTCCACGATCTGCTTTTCTTCCAGCTGCGCGGTGTTCTTCTTCTGTTCCAGACGGGCGGCTTCCCGCTCCATGTCCAGAATGTCCTTATTCTTATCCTGAGCCTGCTTCTCGCTCTTGGTGCGTCTGGCTTCGATCTCGGAGCGCTCCTGCAGCTGATCCTGCAGAGTTTTCTTGGCCTCTGCGATGGTGATATCCATAGCATGCCGCTTTTCGGCAGACTGGGTCAGCTTTTCTTCCAGAGCGGTGATTTCGGCCTTATAGCCTTCGATCAGCTGTTCCTTCTGTCCCCGGTCACCGGCCATGGCCTGTGCCAGTTCCTCCAGTTGACGGACGCCTTCCTGTGCCGTTGTCCGCTCGGCATCCTGTGCCGCAGCTTCCATGCGCAGTTCGGTGATCCGGTCATTCCACTGGGCAGCCTGCTGAGAAAGGGCATTCTGTCCCTTGGAAAGGGCTTCCAGTTCTTCTTCCAGTCCATTGGCCTGTGCTTCGGTCTCGGCAGCTTCCTTTTTGAGCAGTTCCAGTCTGGTCACATCGCCGCCGCTGCGGCTGTCAATGGCTTCCAGTTCCCGCTCATAGGAATGGATGTTTTCTGTGATAGCATCCACCAGAGCCTGTGCCTGTTGGGCATGACCCTCGGCACGGAGGACATCATCCTCTGCCTGCCGCAGCTGACCCTGAACGGTGGTCAGTTCAAACTCCACCTGAGCAGCGGCTCTGGCGGCTTCTGCCAGTTCTGCTTCCCTGTCTTTCAGCTTGGCGGAAAGTTCTTTCTCCTTCTCCTCCAAACGGGCCAGCTCATTGGCTCTGTTTAGAATACCCGTTCCGTGAGACACGGAACCGCCGGTCATGGAGCCGCCGGCGTTCATGACCTGTCCGTCCAGGGTGACGATCTTAAATCGGCTCTGATACTGCCGTGCCATGGCAACGGCATGATTTAAGTTATCGGCCACAACAGTGCGGCCAAGGAGATATTCCATCAGACCCCGGAATTTGGGATCATAAGTGACCAGTTCCGATGCAATACCCACATAGCCTGCGCATTTTTCCAGACCCTTTTCCTGCAGAGTCCTTCCCTGCTTGGCATCCAGAGGCTCACAGGTGACACGGCCGCCGTTGCAGCGCTTCAAAAAGTCCAGCACGCGCTTGCCGTCATCCCGGGTGGCGACTGCCACATTCTGCAAAGCACCGCCCAGGGCAGTCTCAATGGCGATGGCATAGTCATCATCGGTACGAATCAGAGAGGACACAGGTCCGTAGATCTTTCCCAGTGTGCCTCGGCTGCTCTCCTGCATGACCATACGGACAGCCTTGGGAGCGCCTTCATGGTTCTGGATAACATCCCGGAGCATCCGGCTTCTGGACTGAGCAGTTTCCAGCTCGATCTTCATGGAGTCCACAGTCTTTTGCAGACTGTCCCGCTTCTCCACTCTGGACTTCTGCCGCAGGGCATAGCCGGCAGCGGAGTTCTGACAGGAAGTGACCGTATCCCGGGCTTCTTCCAGCTCGTCCTCATATTTTCTTGCCTGCTGCTGCAGTTCCTTGCGTCTGGCGGTGGCAGCATCCAGATCAGACTGCACCGTCTGCTTCCGTTCCAGGATTTCCTCCATAGATGCCGTCAGAGAGGCAATGTCCGCCCGCTTTCTGGCCGACTCCGTCTGCAAAAGTGCCTGCTGAGCACGGAGAGCCAGCACCTTCCGCTCTGTATCATCCACATCCCGGCTCAGAGCCTGGCTCTGAGAGAGGGCGGCTTCCAGATTCCCCTGCACTTCGGCAAGGCTCTTTCCGATCTCCTCAATGCGGCTGCGGTGGGCAGCGATCTGCTCGGCAATACCGCCGCTGCGGCCGTCCTGCTCCTGCAGTTCCTGCTCCACACGGAGAATATTCTGCTTGGCATTTTCCACACCGGCCTGTAAAACGGCAGCTTCACTGCTCTGGGCAGCGGCTTCGCCTTCCAAAGAGGCAATATGCTCCCGCTGACGGTCCAACTCCAGGCCCTTATGATTCAGCTGTAGAGACAGCTGCTCGGAGAGCTGATACAGCCGATTCAGTTCGCTGTGCTGCTGCTCCAGAATAAAGGCAGCTGTGGCATAGTCGTTTTCTGCTTTTTTCAGGCTTTCTGCCAGTTTCTCCAGATTCTCCAGCCAAAGGGCCACTTCCTGACCCTTCAGTTCTTCCCGGAATTCCAGATACTTCTTCGCCTTCTCCGCCTGCTGGCGCAGAGGCTCCACCTGTCCTTCCAGTTCGGAGATCTTATCGCCGATGCGCAGAAGGTTATCCTCTGTGGAAGCCAGACGGCGCTCCGTCTCTTCCTTCCGGTGGCGATACTTGGAAATACCGGCAGCTTCTTCAAACACTTCCCGGCGGTCGGTGCTCTTTAAGGCCAGGATCTCGTCAATACGACCCTGACCGATATTGGAATAGCCTTCCTTGCCCAGACCGGTATCCATGAACATCTCATTGATATCACGCAGACGGGCAGACTGGCGGTTGATATAGTATTCACTTTCGCCGGAGCGGTAATACCGGCGGGTCACAGTCACTTCCTGTGTCTCGATTGGCAAGGCTCCGTCGCTGTTGTCCAGAATCAAAGATGCCTCGGCAAAGCCCAGTGCGCCACGCTTCTGGGTACCGCCGAAAATCACATCCTCCATCTTGGCGCCGCGGAGGGCTTTGGAACTCATTTCGCCCATGACCCAGCTGATGGCATCGGAAATATTGGATTTGCCGCTGCCGTTGGGACCGACGATGGCGGTAATGTCATCACCGAACCGCAGAACAGTCTTGTCCGCAAAGGACTTGAAGCCTTGAATCTCCAGTGCTTTCAGATACACGCTAACACTTCTCCATTTTCCATATTATCATCGTTATATTTTAGCAATTTCCCCGGATAATTGCAACACTATTTATTTTTTTGTGTCACAAAAACACATTTGGGGCATACTTGACTTTTGGGGGCAAAAAGAGGTATCCTTTACTTACAGGAAGGAGTGCGTTTATGAAACAAAAAAAGACTTTTACGGAAGACGAACTGCGCTACCTGCGTCTGCTGGCCACCAAGTACCCCACAGTGCAGGATGCCAGTACCGAGATCATCAATTTACAGGCAATTTTGAGTCTGCCCAAGGGAACGGAGCATTTTATCTCCGATATCCACGGTGAGTACGAGGCCTTTCTGCATATCCTCAATTCCTGCTCCGGTCATGTGAAGGAAAAGATGGACGAGCTGTTTTCCATCACCATTTCCAAGCATGACCGCAATGAGCTGGCGACCCTCATCTACTATCCAGAAGAAAAACTGGCTATGTTGTCCCGGTCTGATGAAGATATGGACGAGTGGTATCAGATCACCCTCTACCGTCTGCTGGCACTGTGCCGCTGGGTGGCGACCAAATATACCAGAAACAAAGTCCGCAAGGCGCTGCCCAAGGCTTATGAAGCCATTGTGGATGAGCTGATTCAGCTCCGTCCCGATGACCCGGATAAAGAGGACTACTACGAAAATATCATCAAGTCCATTATCCAGACAGGACAGGCCAACGGCGTCATCAAATCCGTCTGCCAGACCATCAAGCGTCTGACAGTGGATCACCTGCACATCGTCGGCGATATTTTTGACAGAGGTCCCAGAGCCGATGTAGTCATGGATTCGCTGCTGGATTATCACAGTGTGGATATTCAGTGGGGCAACCACGACATTCTCTGGATGGGTGCTGCCTGCGGTTCCAGAACCATGGTGGCAACGGTTCTCGCCAATTCCATCCACTACAACAATCTGGATGTCATTGAGACCGGCTACGGCATCTCCCTGCGTCCCCTTTCCATCTTTGCCAACGAGGTTTATAAGGACTGCGATACCCACCGTTTCACCGTCAAGCTCACCGGCTCCGATGCCGGTCAATATACGGAAAAGGATAAACTCCTCTCCGCCCGGATGCACAAGGCCATCACTGTCATTCTCTTCAAGCTGGAAGGTCAGAAAATCAAGCGGCATCCCGAATATGAGATGGATGACAGACTTTTGCTGGACAAGATCGACTATGCCAGCAAGACCATCAATATCAGCGGCACTTCCTACCCTCTGGAAGACTGCGATTTCCCCACAGTAGACCCCAAGAACCCCTACGAGCTGACACCGGAAGAAAAAACAGTCATCGAGCAGTTGACTGCCTCTTTCCGCCACAGTGAGAAGCTTCAGAAGCACGCCCGATTCCTCTATGCCAAGGGCGGACTTTACAAAATCCACAACGGCAGTCTCCTGTTCCACGGCTGCATCCCCATGACCGCCGAAGGCAAGCTGCAGACCTTCAACATCGGCGGTCAGGAGCGTTCCGGCAGAGCTTTTCTGGATTATGCCGAAACCACTGCCCGCAAGGCCATGTATCAAAAGAGCGGCACAGCGGATATGGACTTCCTCTGGTGGCTCTGGGCAGGCAGAAACAGCCCCATTTTCGGTCGTGACCGCATGACCACCTTTGAGCGGCGGCTCATTGCCGACGAAAGCGCATGGACAGAGGCCAAAAACGCCTACTACACCTTCTACAATGACCCCGATGTGTGCCAGATGCTCCTGCAGGAGTTCGGTCTCACCGGTCCCCATAGCCACATCATCAACGGTCATGTGCCTGTTAAAGTTGGCAAGGGTGAAAGTCCCATCAAGGGCGGCGGACGGCTCATCGTCATCGACGGCGGCTTCTGCAAGGCCTACCAGCCCACCAGCGGCATTGCCGGTTATACCCTCGTCTCCAACTCCCACTGCATTAAGATCGTGGCGCATCAGCCCTTCGCAGGCAAACAGGATGCCATTCTCCACAACCACGACATCGCCAATGATGCCACTGTCATTGATGTCATGGAGCGCAGAGTAAAAATTGCTCAGACCGATCAGGGCAAGTGTCTGCAAAAGCAGGTAGACGAGCTGCAAAGTCTTCTGGACGCCTACCGCTCCGGTGCCATTCGGGAACAGCATAAAGAATAAGCAAAAAGAAGCATCCGTAAGGATGCTTCTTTTATGCTTCGTATTCCTTTGGGAACAGGTTTTTCACCGCTTCGTGGGCGGCGGCCTGTTCCGCTTTTTTCTTGCTGCGGCCTTCGCCCTTGCCCACAACGGTGCCGTTGCGGAGGACTTCCACCATGAACACCTTATCATGGTCGGGACCGGATTCGCCGATCAGTTCATAGGTCAGAATCTGATCTTTTTCCCGCTGCACCAGCTCCTGCAGCATGGTCTTATAATCGAAGTTTCCGGGGCGTCCTGTGGGCAGTTCCGAGAGAATCAGCCGATGGATGATACCCTTTGCGGCTTCAAAGCCGCCGTCTAAGTACGCTGCTGCCAGAACCGATTCCATGGCATCGGAGACGATGCTGTCCCGGTGGCGTCCGCCTGCATGATCTTCTCCGTGACCCAGCAGCAGGAATTCGCCCAAATTCACCTTTTCGGCGCACCTTGCCAGATTGCGTTCACAGACCAGATCGGCACGGAGCCGGGTCAGATCCCCTTCCGGCTGTTGCGGAAAGCGGTGGAAGAGAAAATCCGCCGTCACAAAGCCCAGAATACTGTCCCCCAGAAACTCCAGCCGTTCATTATCGGGCTTGCCGCTTCTGCGTTCGTTGGCATAGGAGCTGTGGGTCAAAGCATTTTCCAGCAGATTCTTATTCTGAAAGCGGTATCCCAATGCCCGCTCCAATTCTGTGTACATACCAAACACCTCTTTACTCGGCAGAACCCTTAATGAGATGCATATCCTGCTGCAGAAGTTCGGTCATATTGCCATTGACGGCAGCCATGGCCTGCTTGACCGCACTGCGGATGGCTCTGGCATCGGAGGAGCCGTGAGCCTTGATAACGGGCTTACTGATACCCAGCAGAATAGTGCCGCCCACTTCCCGGTAGTCCATGCGCTTCTTGAAGGAAGCAATACCGTCCTTGCAGATGAGGGCTGCGATCTTGGTCAGCAGGTTTTTCATGAACATACCCTTGAGCATCTTACCCATGAATGCAGCAGTGCCTTCGATGGATTTCAGCAGGATGTTGCCGGAGAAGCCATCGGCTACCACCACATCCACAACGCCCATGGGTACATCCCGGGCTACCACATTACCCACAAAGTTCAGAAGGCCCTGCTCCTTGGCGTTCTGCAAAAGGGCGTAGGTCTGCTTCTGCAGCTCTGTACCCTTGCTGTCCTCTGCGCCGATGTTCAGAAGACCCACCTTGGGCTGAATCTTGCCCTGCACCTGCTTGGCATAGAGGGTGCCCAAAAAGGCAAACTGCATCAGAAACTCCGGCGTACACTCGGCATTGGCACCGCAGTCGATGAGCAAAGTCTTGTTATCCGTGGGAATCTCAGGGCAGAAAGCTGCCCGGCGGATACCCTTGACACGCTTGACGATCAAGGTAGCGGCAGTCAGGAGCGCACCGGTGGAACCGGCAGAAATGAAAGCATCGCCATTGTCCTCAGCCAGCATCCGCAGGCCCACCACCATGGAAGAATCCTTTCTGGCACGAACCACCGTAGCCGGATCATCGTGCATATCCACCACATCATCGGCATTGGCGATCTCGATACCTTCCGGCAGAGTGCCAAGACCCAGACGGCTGACGCTCTGCAAGATCTCTTCGCCCCGTCCAACCAGAACGATCTGCACGCCGAATTCCTTTGCAGCATCCACAGCACCCTGCACGATGGCGTCCGGTGCATGATCGCCGCCCATAGCATCGATGAGAATTCTCATATTCAACTTCCTCTCTGTCTCTATGGAAATCACAGTTCTTTCTTCAGTTCCTCCAGCTTGGCAAGACCACGCTCTGCCAAAGCCAGATTTTTATTGGCTTTGCCCTTGACCCGATAGCCAAGAGGCGAAATAATGCCGTAATTCACATTCATGGGCTGGAAGTTCACAATACTGGGATCGGAAATATAATAGCCCAGAGCACCCATGGCAGTTTCCTTGGTAAAATCCACAGGCTCTTTGCCCTGGACCTTAGCTGCCATGGCAATGGCTGCCAGGAAACCGGAAGCCGTAGATTCCACATAGCCCTCCACGCCGGTCATCTGTCCTGCAAAGGCCACCAGCGGATTTCGGCGGTCAGCATAGAACTTGTTCAGCAGTTTGGGGGAATTGAGGAAGGTATTGCGGTGCATGACACCGTAGCGGACAAATTCCGCATTGGCCAAAGCAGGGATCATGGAGAACACCCGCTTCTGCTCCGGGAACTTCAGATGGGTCTGGAAGCCCACCAGATTGTAGATGGAGCCTTCGGCATTGTCACGGCGCAGCTGCACCACGGCATAGGGCTCCTGATCGGTCTTGGGATCTTTCAGACCGACGGGCTTCAAGGGTCCGTACCGCAGAGTATCCACACCTCTGCGTGCCATGACCTCCACAGGCATACAGCCTTCAAAGACCTTCTTATCCTCAAAGCCGTGGACCTCTGCTTCCTCAGCAGTCGTCAACTCCCGGACAAAAGCCTCGTACTGTTCCTTGTCCATGGCGCAGTTGATATAATCTGCCGTGCCTCTGTCATAGCGGGAGGCATACCAGGCATGGTCCATATCAATGCTCTCCACCGTCACAAGAGGGGCGGCAGCATCGAAAAAATTGAGATACTGGGCATCGCCGAAATACCGGTGGATAGCCTCAGACATGGCATCGGAGGTCAGAGGACCTGTGGCAATGATGACAGGGCCTTCCGGTACTTCCGTCACTTCCTCCTCTACCACAGTGATCAGGGGATGATTTTTGATTTCTTTGGTGACCATGGAAGAAAATCCGTAGCGATCCACAGCCAGTGCACCGCCGGCCTCCACCCGGGTGGCTTCGGCGCAGCGGAGAATGAGGCTGTCCAGCCGCCGCAGTTCTTCTTTCAGCAGACCCACGGCATTTTCCAGCCGGTCGCCCCGAAGGGAATTGGAGCAGACCAGTTCCGCAAAATCGGCGCAATGGTGGGCAGGGCTCATCTTCTTGGGCTTCATTTCATAAAGGGTCACAGGGATTCCTCTCTGTGCCAGCTGCCATGCAGCCTCCGAACCGGCCAGACCTGCACCGATGACTTTTACAGTTACCATATTATCCCTTCTTCTTGGCGGCAGACTTTTTTGCTGCCGTTTTCTTTGCCGCAGACTTCTTGGCTGCGGTCTTTTTGGCAGCAGGCTTCTTTTCTGCCTTTGCCTCCTCAGCAGCGGCTTCTGCCTCTGCTGCCTCTACGGAGGCGGCAGGCTTTTTCCGGTAGCCTCTCTTGTCTTCCGGCAGGAAGTTGGGACAGGCTTCATTGATACAAAACGGCTTCATAGCGCCTCTGCCGGACTTCTTGAACATGGTCTGACCGCAGGTGGGGCAGTCCAGTTCCGTAGGCACATCCCAGGACATAAAGCCGCACTCCATGCCCTTTTCGCAGCTGTAATAGGCAAAGCCACGCTTGGACTTACGCTTAAGCATACCGGAGCCGCACTTGGGGCAGCGACCAGGCATGTGCTCCACAATAGCCTTGGTATTGGTACATTCGGGGAAACCGGGGCAGGCCAGGAAACGGCCAAAGCGACCGGCCTTGATGACCATGTTCCGTCCGCAGACCTCGCAGATCTCGTCGGTCTCCTCATCAGGCACTTTCAGACGGGTATCCTTCAGGGCTTCCTCGGCATCTGCCAGTTCCTTGCTGAAGGTGCCGTAGAAATCAGCCAGAACCTGTTTCCACGCCAGCTTACCTTCTTCCACATCGTCCAGACGGCTTTCCATACCGGCCGTAAATTCCACATTGATAATATCCTGGAACCGATCCAGCATGAGACCGGTGACCACTTCGCCCAGAGGGGTGGGCCACAGGCGTGTTTCCTTCTTGATCACATAGTCACGGTCCTGAATGGTGGAAATGATGCTGGCGTAGGTGGAGGGACGACCAACGCCCTTTTCCTCCATGGCACGGACCAAGGTAGCCTCCGTATAACGGGCAGGAGGCTGCGTGAAGTGCTGCTCCGGCTTCTGGGCGGATTTGGTCAGAGGTTCACCCTCCTGCAGATCCGGCATGGGAGACTGGACTTCCTCCTGATCGTCGTCACGGCCTTCTTCGTAAAGGGCAGTGAAGCCTGCAAATTTCAAACTCTGATGGTTGGCGCGGAACACATTGTCGCCGCAGACAGCCTCAATGGCCACATTGTCATAGAGGGCACAGGACATCTGAGAAGCGGTGAACCGCTCCCAGATCAGCTTATACAGCCGCAGCTGATCTTTGTTCAGATCGTCCCTGACCCGCTCCGGGTCCAGACGGATATCGCTGGGACGGATGGCTTCATGGGCATCCTGTGCAGCGGATTTGGTCTTGTAGCGATGGGGACCGCTGTAATAGGCATTGCCCCAGCGCTCGGTGATATAGCTGCCTGCAGCAGCCAGTGCTTCTTCGGAAATACGCTGAGAATCCGTACGCATATAGGTGATGAGACCCACAGCGCCAATGCCGGAGATTTCAACACCTTCATAAAGCTGCTGTGCCAGGGCCATGGTGCGCTTGGGGGTCATACCCAGCTTCCGGGAAGCCTCCTGCTGGAGGGTGGAAGTGATAAAGGGAGGGGCGGGAGACCGCTTCTTCTCCGTCTTTTTCACAGAGGCCACAGAGAAGGGCTTGCCCTCAATGCTCTGCAGAACGGCAGTGACTTCTTTCTCACTGTGCAGCTCCCGTTTCTTAGGGTCACCGTAGAAGCGAGCTGTAAAGCTGCCGGGTTTGCCCACCCGATCCAGGGTCACATCGATAGACCAGTATTCCTGAGGCTCAAAGGCACGGATCTCATTTTCCCGATCTACCACCAGACGGGTGGCAACGGACTGGACACGACCGGCGGAGAGACCTCTGCGCACCTTCTTCCACAGCAGAGGCGACAGCTGATAGCCCACGATGCGGTCCAAAATTCTTCTGGCCTGCTGGGCATCCACCAGATCCTGATGGATGGCTCTGGGTGCCTCAATGGCCTTGGTCACCACACCCTTGGTAATTTCATTAAAAGTGACCCGGTTGACCTTGTCCTCCGGGATATCCAGAAGGGCCTGTAAATGCCAGGCAATGGCTTCGCCTTCCCGGTCAGGGTCAGTTGCCAGAAAGATCTTATCGCTGATCTTGGCACTTTTCTTCAGATCGGAGATCACATCTTCCTTGCCCTTCACAGGCTGATAGACCGGCTCAAAATTATGCTCCAGATCCACACCCATGGTGCTTTTGGGCAGATCCCGCAGGTGACCCATACAGGCCTTCACCTGATAGTCGCTGCCCAGATATTTACCGATCGTCTTGGCCTTGGAAGGGGACTCGACGATCACAAGATTGGTTTTTGCCTTCGGCATTCTTCCAATACTCCTTCAACCTTCTAATTTTTAGCCTCTGCCAGAGAAAACACTCTTCCCGGCAGTCGCTGGATCAATCCTCTGACTTCCAGCATGGTCAGCAGTGCCAGCACGCCGCCGGCGGTCTGCCCCATCTGCTCGGAGAGGACATCAATATGCACAGGCCCCTGCTCCAGCAGCGTCACAAGGCGCTGTTCCTCAGGAGACAGTGAGACCCCCATCTTCTTTGCATCAATATAATGGCTGGTTTTCGGCTTGTCAATGCCTTTTTCGTCGGGAACTTTCGACACTTCCGCAGGCATTTCCTTTTCCCAACCGCCGCAATCCCGATTCTGAAGCTGAGGATACAGCCCCACATATTCCTCCAAAATCTGCCACGGCTCACAGACCATGATCGCACCTTCCCGAAGAAGGTCCAGATTGCCCACAGCCGTTTTCTGCCCCACATTGGCAGGCAAAGCAAACACATCTCTGCCCTGATTCAGTGCTTTTCTGGCAGTGATCAATGCGCCGCTGGGATTGGGACATTCCACCACCAGCACACCGGCACTGAGACCGCTGATGATTCGGTTGCGTGGAGGAAAATGCTCCTTATGAGGCTTCGTTCCCGGCGGATATTCACTGAGCAAACATCCGTTTTCTGTGATTTCCTGAAAGAGCTTTCTATTTTCTGCCGGATACACCACATCCACACCGCAGCCAAGGACCGCCATCACGGGACTTCCGCCCATAAGCGCACCCTTTAATGCCTCAGTGTCGATGCCCTTCGCACCGCCGGATACCACCACTGCACCGCAATGAGACAATCCGTAACCCATGCGCCGTGCCTGATCCATGCCGTAGAGGCTGCTGCGCCGTGTTCCCACCACACCGATGACCGGTCCGCTGAGATTGGGCAAGATGCCTTTTCCGTAGAGCACCAAAGGTGGATCGTCCATAGCCCGCAGGCGTTCCGGATAGGCCGCATCCTGCATGGTCAGGAGGAAAATTCCCTTTTCATAGCAGGAGCGCAAAATCCCTTCCGCTCCCGAAAGGCTTTTGTCCAGCAGGCTTGGTTTATTCCGAAGAAAAGATATCCGCTGATAGGCTGCCTCATCGGCAAGATAAATGGCCTGAGGTGAACCGAAGTGCCGCAGCAGCAAATAGGCGCTTCTTGCACCGATATGCTTTCTGGTGGCAAGCCAGACCCAATATTTCAGCATGGCCTCCACCAACCTTTCCTTAAGCTGAGAGGACTCGAACCCAAACAGGTTTTCAGACAGTTGCATTCCCCAATACCTCAGAAAATCCCTTGATAATACAGAAAGTATTGTCTGCGTGATTTTCTTTGTCTTGGAAAATGCAACTGGCCGAAAACTGCAGGGCACCTCTCAGCAAATGATTTTTAGTAGATTTTTGGCGCAGATGACGCCGCCTTGCTGACGCAAGGCAAGGAAGATAAGGCAAAAAGAAACAAAAAGCATGACTGAGAGGCTATTTCGGTTCGTGTCCTCTCGGCTTACCGCTTCATTTCCCAGAGGACGATGGCAGCCGCAATGGCTGCATTGAGGGATTCGCACCGCTGGCTCATGGGGATGATCAATTCTTTATCTGCCCGGGACAGGAAGAATTCTCCCACACCCTTGCCTTCACTGCCGATGACCAGTGCAGCCTTTTGGAGGTTTGACTGCCGCACATCCACCGCCCGGTCGGACAGCGCCGTAACACAAAGAGGCACGCCTCTTTCTTTGCAAGCCGCAGCCACAGCCTCATGGGAGGCCCATTGGGGTCTGCTGCGGAATACCGCACCCATGGAGGCACGGACGGTTTTATGATTGTAGGCATCGGCACAACCGGGAGTCAGCACCACCGGCACATCCATGGCATCGGCAGTCCGCAGAATGGTGCCCAGATTGCCCGGGTCCTGAATCCCATCTAAAATCAGGCACTGATCCTGCAGCTGCAGTTCCTCCATGGCAGGCAGTGTACAAGTGAACAAGGCCCCCTGAGGTGCCTCCATGGGCGAGACCTGCGCCATAATATCATGGGGAATCTCCACCAGACGCACCTGCTCCGGCAGCTGGGGCAGACAGACATCAGCAGTCACCAGAACCGTTTTCAAGGTCTCCGGTGCCCATTTCACCGCCTCCTCCAGCAGCTTGATGCCATCGGCAGCATATTCACCCTGCTGCTCCCGATAGCTGCGGCTTGAAAGCAGCTTTCGGATATGCTGCAAAAGGGGATTTTTTCGACTGGTGATGATCTCCCTTGTCATAGACAATTCCTCTTTCATTTAGGGGAAAAAGCGGTATAGCAAACCTATACCGCTTTTTTATCAATTATTTTTCTACTGCAACGATACGGAACTTCAGAACGCCCACAGGTGCTTCCACTTCCACTTCATCGCCGACGGTCTTGCCGCTCATCGCACGGCCAAAGGGAGAGTCGTCGGAAATACGGAAGTTCATGGGATCGGCTTCCTGGGAACCCACAATGGTATATTCCTCTTCTTCGTCCATTTCCAGATCCAGAACACGGACACGGCAACCCAGACCCACACGGTCAGCAGGCTCGTCATTTTCTTCAATGATGACAGCATTGGCCAAGATGTTCTCCACTTCGGCAATGCGGCCATAGAGCTTTGCCTGCTCATTTTTGGCTTCATCGTATTCGCTGTTCTCAGACAGGTCTCCGAAGGAACGGGCTTCCTTGATCTGCTCCGCAACTTCCTTTTCCCGGGTGGTCTTGAGGTAGTTCAGTTCTTCCTCCAGCTCTTTCAGCCGGGCGCTGGTGATCTTAAATTCTTTCGCCACGAGTTCGTTCCTCCCAAAGTTTTAGTTCATACAGTGCTCTATTATAGACACGATTGTTCGGTTCTGTCAAGAGATTTTACTTTTCATGGCAGAAACCGCTGCCTGCAGCTGGGTATCATCCTCGGCAGGAAGGTTGCCATAGTACAAATTCAGATAGTCCTCATATTCCATTTCCACAGGCATATCCGGGGTCACGCCCACATCGGTGAGGCTTCTGCCCTGGGGGGTGTAATACTTACCCACGGAAATGGCCACTGCAGATCCGTCGGTCAGAGGCATGGTCACCTGAAAATTGCCCTTGCCTACAGTCTGCTCTCCCACGATGACGGCAGCTTCATATTCCTGCATGGCAGCAGCAAAGAATTCCGCAGCAGAGTAGCTGTCCTTATTGATCAGCACTGCCATAGGGATCATAAGACTGGCAGAATCGGAATAGTCCACCTCTTCCCTGCCGGCATAGTCCTTACTGCGGAACAGCTCGCCCTGAGGCAGAATGGCATCCAGGATCTCGATCATTTCTGTTTTCAGACCGCCGGGGTTGAAACGGACATCGAAAATCAGTGCTTTGGCACCGCCGTTCAGCATATCCTTCATGCACTGGATGGTCTGCTCAGCGCAGTGGTGATCGAAGTCGGCAATGGTGATCCAACCGATGTTGCCTTCCAGCAGTTCCGCCTCCGCCACGGGATTGATGATCTGCCGACGGGTCAGATCCATTTCCATGACTTTCTCTCCACGGAGGACAGTGAAATGCACATTGGTCTCCGGTTCGCCCCGGACCAGCTCCTTGGTACCCTCCACACCCAGTTCCAAAGTGGACTGGCCTTCAATATGGGTGATGACATCCTCCACCTGCAGACCGGCTTCTTCCGCCGGACCGCCTTCTGTGACGGAGACGACCTTCACGCCCTGTTCCGCCAGTTGGATGATAATACCCACGCCCACATACTCATTATAAAATGCCTCTTCATGGGCTTCCATGTCCTCAGCGCTGATATAATAGCTCCACTGGTCGCCGGTGGCAGCCACCATGGCGGCGGCAGCACCGTCAGCCGCAGCGGCAGTCAGGGCTTCCGGATCATATTCATCAACGAAATAATTGTCCAGAAATTTTCCGATCTCAGACATTTTTCGGATGACAGGATCGGTCTCTACCTTATAATTGGGTCGGACAGTCAGATGCAGGGTCAGCAAGCTGCCGCCCACCGCCGCTGCCAAAACCAAAAAGCACACAAGCAGGATCTTTCCGGCTTTCTTCAATGCAAACAACTCCTTGCAATACCAAAGGAACGGAGCGAAGCTCCGTTCCTTATGTTTCTCTTTTTATCCCACATAATCCATGGGGTTCACGGCAGAGCCGTTCACATGGATTTCAAAGTGCAGGTGGGGTCCCGTGGACCAGCCGGTGGAGCCCACATAGCCGATGACCTGACCCTGAGAGACAGAGTCGCCGGCAGAGACCACGAAGTGGGTCATATGGGCATAGAGGCTGCCGTAGCCGCCGCCATGGGCAATGGAGACCATGTAGCCGTTGGCAGTATTATAGTAGGCAGAAGTGACCTGACCGGAGGCAATGGCGTAGATGGGTGTTCCCTGGGGAGCAGCGAAGTCCACACCGGTGTGGAACCGCTTATCGCCCATGGTGGGATGGATCCGCCAGCCGTAGGCGCTGGTGACAGTCAGACCGATCCGCAAAGGATTGCTGAAACCGGAACCGCCGCCGGAATAACCGCCTGCCACATTGTTCTTGTTCTGGGCAGCCAGATTGGCCTTCTGTTCCGCAGAAAGCTGGGCTTCATACTCTGCCTGCTTCTGCATGGCAATGGCACGGGCTTCTGCTTCAGCTGCCTCATTGGCAAGATATTCTTCCGTCAGCCGTTCGCTTTCGGCCTTCAGCTCCAGCAGCAGTGCGTTGGCTTCTTCACGCTGAGCCAGAAGAGTCTCTTCCTTTTCAGCCAGAAGGGTCTTGACTTCCTGCTGGGCAGCCAGCTCTGTCTCCATCTCCTGCCGATCCTGCTCAATTCTCTCTGCCACTTCCTGCATCTGCTCCAGCATCCGCTGGTCGGCTTCTGCCACCTCATGGATGCTGTCGATGCGGCTCAGCAGATCGGAGAAGCTGTTGGCCTTGAACAGGATGGACCAGTAAGAGACCTTGCCGTTTTCTTCCATGGCACGAAGCCGTGCCTTGTTCCGCTGGTTCAGTTCCTCCTGCTCCTCCAGTGCTGCCTCCAGCTCCCGCTGCTTTTCAGCGATCAGAAGGCTGTACTGGCTGATCTGGGCATTTGCATTTTCGATCTCCTGTTCGGTGATGCGAATCTGCTGATCGATGGAACTTTTCTGCTCGATAGTGGTGGTGGTCTTGGACTCGTTGGCATCCAGTTCCTTCTTCAGGGCAATACCCTGATTGATGATCTCCTGGGCCTCATTTTTCAGCGCATCCAATTCCTTTTTCAGCTGACTGGATGTGGCTGCATTTGCCATAGTGACCAACGCACCTGTGATCAGTCCGCCTACCATAATCACCGCAAGGATCAGACACAGCAGACGGATAAGAAATTTGCTGTTTTTCATGGGTTTCTCCTATGTTCTTTTACACCTTGAGGAACTTGCGGATAGACAGCAAGCTGCCAAACACGCCCACCACGAAGCCCACTGCTGCATAGCAGACGGCTACCACTTCGATGACTTCCACGAAGGGCACCATGGTGATCAGTTCCAGACTGTCCAGACCGGCGATCTGGTTGGACAGGAAGTTGTACAGACCCCACTGGAGGAAGAATGCAACCACAGAGGCGATGAGACCCAGAAGGAAGCCTTCCACCACAAAGGGCCACTGGATAAAGCCGTTGGTAGCGCCCACCATTTTCATAATGGCGATCTCTTCCTTCCGGTCATACATAGCCAGCTTGACCGTATTGGAGATAATGAGCATAGACACCACAAACAAAACGGCAATGATGATGAACGATGCGATATTGAGCATCTGCTGAATGGTCTGGAAGCCCTCGGAGATCTCGTAATGAGCCATGACTTCCGCCACGCCCTGGATACCTTCCATCTCCTCACAGGTCTGACGCATCAGCCGGTTATCCACCATAGACACAGCAAAACGGTCCCGGAAGGTGCTGGATTCCAAGCCTGCAAACAGGCCTTCATCCTGCTGTTCAGCAATGAAGTTGGCCAGAGCCTCTTCCCGGGAAATAAACTGTGCATTGTTGACATTGGTAATCATATTGATCTGGGAGCCGACGCTTTTGGCCTCTGCCTGAGACAAGCTCTCATCGATATAGACCATGACCTCGTTATCCTGCTCCAGCTCAATGATCATTTCATTGAGGTTGAACAGGAGCAGACCGAAGGTGCCCATAATGAGCAGGCTGGCGATGGTCACCCAGATGGCGGCAAAGGACATAAAGCCGTGCAAAAACAGGCCACGGATGCCCTCCCGCAGCAAATAGCCGATGTTATTCTTCTTCATAAGCGTAATAACCATCCATTCCGTCGCTGATGATCTGGCCCTGATCGATGGCGATAACACGCTTGGTAAAGCGGTCCACCAGTTCCTTTGCGTGGGTAACGACCATAACCGTCGTGCCCAGGGCGTTGATCTGTTCCAGCAGCATCATGATCTCCAGAGAGCGGGCAGGATCCAGGTTGCCCGTAGGCTCGTCAGCGATGATCATGTTGGGATTGTTGACCAATGCTCTTGCGATGGCCACACGCTGCTGCTCGCCGCCGGACATCTCATGAGGCAGGCGGCGGCTCTTGTTTTCCAGACCCACCAGTTCCAAGACATAGGGAACTCTCTTCTTGATCTCTTTTTCCGAAGCGCCGATGACACGCATGGCAAAGGCCACATTGTCGTAGACAGACTTGTTCTCAATGAGACGGAAGTCCTGGAAGATGATACCCAGAGTGCGGCGCATATAGGGAATGGCACTGCGGCGAATCTTCTCCAGCGTAAAGCCATTGACGAACACGCTGCCGGAAGTGGGCTGCAGTTCGGCGGTAAGGATCTTGATGATGGTGGATTTGCCGGAGCCGGAAGGACCCACCAAAAACACGAACTCGCCGTCTTCGATCTTCAAAGAGACATCGTTCAGGGCACGGGTACCCGGCTCGTAAACTTTCGATACATTTCTAAATTCAATCATGGATAACTCCGCTTCTCCCGGAAGCCATCAGATGAGGCGGTTTTCCCGGGACGCAAGATATTTTTTGACCATGAGGGCCACCTTGAAAATGATGGCATGGTCAAACTCACGCAGGTCGAGACCGGTGAGCTTCTTGATCTTTTCCAGACGATAGACCAGGGTGTTTCTGTGGACGAACAGCTTTCTGGATGTTTCAGAAACATTCAGATTGTTCTCAAAGAACTTATTGATGGTGAACAGGGTCTCCTGATCCAGAGAATCGATGGAGTTCTTCTTGAACACTTCGCTGAGGAAGATCTCGCACAGGGTGGTAGGCAGCTGATAGATCAGACGGCCGATACCCAGATTCTCATAGGTCATGATGCTCTTCTCGGTGTCGAAGACCTTACCCACTTCGATGGCAGTCTGAGCTTCCTTAAAGGCATCGGCCAGTTCACGGAGGTGACCTGCCACGGTGGAGATGCCAATGACGGTCTTGATGAACAGCTCAGCCTTGAGGGTATCTTCGATGTGCTGTGCCAGAGCAACCATTTCGGACATATCTGTGGTGGCGGTGATCTGCTTGACCACAGCGATATCGGTCTCGTTGATGCTCAGCACGAAATCCTGCTGCTTATCGGCAAACATACTCTGCAGCAGATCCACAGAAGCCACATCGGCACGGCCCACCTGACGGATGAGCAGCACTACTCTGGGCAGATCGGTGGTAAAATGCAGTTCCTTGGCACGGATGTAGATATCACCGGGCAGGATATTGTCGGTGATGATGTTCTTGACGAAGGTGCCCTTGTCATGCTTTTCTTCGTAATAAGTCTTTGCGCCGTTCAGAGCCACATGTGCCATGATGCACACGCTCCTGGCAGCTTCGTCCTCGCCATCGACGAATACGGCATAGTCGAAAAATGCGCTCCAGCTGGTCAGTGCCTTCATGGTACGATGCTCTGCCACCACAATGGAATCCGGTGCATTGTTCAGACGGATGACAGCTTCGGGCCACTTCTCTCCAATGAGACCCGTGTCGCTGCAGGAGACCACATTGCCGTCGGCATCGATGATACCGATGACCCGATCGGTGGCTTCCTTCAACTGAACAATGACGCTTTGAAACATACGGCTGGACATAAATCCGCCCTCCCTCTATCTGAATAGACAATACTTTTTACACAAAGCCTTATTGACATAATACATGACTTTTGTCCATTTTTCAAGAGGGTATTGACATTTCTTTTCAAAATACCCTTTAATTTTTGTGCTATTTTTATATTTTTTCGTCAGACTGGCCAATTTGGAGGGTCATTTCTGCTCTTTCACTGCCATTTGGCTGTTGTGCAATATCACAACAGCTATCTACCATATGTAGAGGAATTTCCCGAACCTCCCCCAAGGGAAGGTCGCCCAGCTCCAATTTCCCCTCTGCGATTCGTTTGAGATAGGTCACAGGCATCCCACGGGAGGCCAGCATCCGGCGCACCTGATGGTATTTACCCTCGCAGACCTCCACCAGACTTTTTCCCGCCCCCTGGGGAATGAGTTTTGCAGGCAGGCACACATCGCCGTCTTTTAATGTGATTCCATCGGCAAAGGCCTGTACATCCTCTTCCCCGGCACAGCCCTCATGCTCGGCATAGTACCGCTTCCAGATCCGGCTCTTGGGCGACAAAATACGGTGGGCCAGTTGCCCATCGTTGGTAAAGAGCAAAAGCCCTTCCGTCTCCTTGTCCAGACGCCCCACAGGCTTGGGGTACAGATAGCGGTATTCCTCCGGGATCAGTTCCATGACGGTTTTATCTCTGGGATCGTCGGTGGAAGTCACATAGCCTGCCGGCTTGTGGAGCATCAGCACGATGGGTCTCTGCCGACCCACAGACTGCCCGTCCACCTTCACATCGGCAAGTTTCTCATCCACCTTCATTTCCGGGTTTTTGGCAACGGTGCCGTCCACGGTCACACGGCCTGCCCGGATGATATTTTTCAGTTCTTTCCGGGAAGCCACGCCGGCTTCGGAAAGCAGCTTATCCAATCGCTGCATATTTGTCCATCCTTTCACATAGGCTGTACCACCCAAAAACATGGAGGGATTAGCCCATGATGATCGTATCTGCCAAAGTATCCAAACGAAAGCTCCTCACCGGCGTGATCGCAGCGGTGGGCGTCATTTTATTGCTGATTTTCTTATGCGGCAGAGCTGACGCCGATGTTTCCGACACCCCGGAAGGCACCGTGACCGTAAGCGAAGTCGCCACCAACCAGCAGCGGCTGTCATTCCTGCAGTCCTTCGGCTGGGAAGTCTCCGAGACGCCCCATGAAACCCAGGAAGTCCGCATCCCAGAGACCTTCAATGAGGTCTTCTCCCGCTACAATCAGCTGCAGCAGTCTCAGGGTTATGATCTGGAGCCCTTTGCAGGCAAAGCGGTAAAGCGGTATGTCTACCGCATCCTCAACCACCCCAACGGTGCTGACTATTTTGCCACCCTGCTCATCCACAAGGATGAAGTCATCGGCGGCGATATCACCGGCACCGGGCAGGGCGGCTCCATGCACGGCTTCGCCATGCCGGAATCAAAGCCAAACAGCTAACATATGTAACCCCAGTTTTTCCGCTTGACGGACGGTATTGCCGGTGCCGCTGGGATTTCCGTCATAGACGGAAATCAACACCTGGGCCCGGCTGACCATCCGGCTGTTGCGGCGCAGGGCACAACCGGTGGTATAGCGAGGCTCCAGCACTTCCCGGCTGTCACACAGACTGCAAAGCCGTTCATACCTCTGCCGGTCTGCACCGGGCCAGCCGTCTGCCTGTCCCGGCCAGGGGATCATGGCGATCAGCTGTACATCCGATTTCTGCTGCCGCAGTTCCAAAACCGCTTCGGCAAAATAGGTATCGCAGCCCTGTGCCATCCCGCACAGAAACGTTCGGCAGCCCATTTCGTACGCTTCTTCCAGCCGACGGCGGATCATTTCCTTCACTGCCAGACAGCGGGGGTCTGCTTCATTGGTACCCCAAGGCAGTTTCTGAGGCCGATGCCCTGTAAATGCACAGACCACAAAACCACCTCATTTCTCCCTGTGCGTAGATCTGATTATACCATAAATCCCTGTCGAAAAAAAGCAGTTGCAAAAGTTTTCGGCATATAGTATAAAGATAGTACAATATGAAAAGGGTGTCTTCAGGGCAGGGTGCAATTCCCGACCGGCGGTAAAGTCCGCGAGCGCAAGCTGAACCGGTGTGATTCCGGTACCGACAGTACAGTCTGGATGGAAGAAGACGGGTTTCCTCTTGGGAAAAGTCCGCACTTGTAAGGCATTTGCTTTTCAGGTGTATCTTTTTTCCGGGAGGAATATTTTATGAACGAATTTTTGCAGAGTGTTCAAGAGAATTTAGCCTTTATTCTCACCTGTCTTGCCATTTTTGCCGCTCTGGCACTGGTTGCCAAGCTGGCGGAAAAGCTGATGAAAATGCCCAGCCGTCTGGGCACCGCCAGAACCGTCTCCTATACGGCCATGTTCGGTGCCATCGCCGCTATACTAATGTATCTGGAGATTCCACTGTTCTTCGCCCCCTCCTTCTACCAACTGGATCTCAGCGAAGTGCCGGTGCTCATCTGTACCTTCTATTTAGGACCTGTGTCCGGTGTGGTGTGTGAGCTGCTGAAAATCCTCATCAAGATCCTCATCAAAGGCACCTCTACCGCTTATGTGGGCGACTTTGCCAATTTCTTTGTGGGCTGCGCTCTGGTACTGCCGGCCTCTATCTGCTACCATTTCAAAAAGAGCAAAAAAAGTGCCGTCTGGGGTCTGGTCATTGGCACAGCTGTCATGACCGTCTTTGGCAGCTTCTTCAATGCCATCTACCTGCTGCCCAAGTTCTCCCAGCTTTTCGGTCTGCCTCTGGACGCCATTGTCGCCATGGGTTCCAATGTCAACAAAGCAATCAACAGTGTCTCTACTCTGGTGCTTTTTGCCGTTGTACCCTTCAATATTCTCAAAGGTATTGTGGTCTCCGCTCTGACCCTGCTTTTGTACAAACGGGTAGAAAAAGTTTTCTTCCGAAATTAAGCAATTGCGTCCCGATTATGGGACGCAATTTTTATTATAATAATTATAGGAATTTTTCTTATTTTTCTATTGACAACTGCCAACCCATCATGCATAATATCATCACAAGATATTGTGTCCAATTAATGACAACGCACCCAAATAAAGTGTTTTTGGAAAGGAGCGCCCTATGAAGATTATCAAAAGAAACGGCTCTGAGGTCGTTTTTGATATCACCAAAATTGAAAATGCCATCAGCAAGGCCAACGATGTGGTCAGCGAAGCCGAGCGCATGACCCCCACCCAGATCAAGCGCATTGCCCAGCGGGTCGAGCTGGCCTGTGAGGAAATGAATCGCAGTCCCAGTGTGGAGGAAATTCAGGATCTGGTAGAAAGCCAGATCATGGCGCACGGTGCTTTTGAGGTCGCCAAGCGGTATATCACTTATCGCTATACCCGCAGCCTTGTCCGCCGCAGCAACACCACCGACGATAAGATTCTCAGCCTCATCGAGTGCAACAACGAGGAGGCCAAGCAGGAGAACTCCAACAAGAACCCCATCGTCAACTCTACCCAGAGAGACTACATGGCAGGCGAGGTCAGCCGTGACATCACCGACCGTATTCTCCTGCCTCAGGATATCGTAGAGGCCCACCGGGAGGGCATTATCCACTTCCACGACACGGACTATTTCGCCCAGCACATGCACAACTGCGATCTGGTCAATCTGGAAGATATGCTCCAGAACGGCACGGTCATCACCGGCACCCTCATTGAAAAGCCCCACAGCTTTGCCACCGCCTGCAACATTGCCACTCAGATCGTGGCACAGGTGGCCTCCAACCAGTATGGCGGTCAGTCCATCTCTCTGACGCACCTTGCCCCCTTCGTGCAGGTCAGCCGGGAGAAGATCCGCAAGAATGTCATTGCCGAAATGACTGATGCCGGTGTGGAAGTCTCCGAAGAAGTCATCGACCGCATGACGGAAAAGCGGCTCCGGGAGGAGATCAAGGGCGGTGTCCAGACCATCCAGTATCAGGTGGTCACGCTCCTGACCACCAACGGACAGGCTCCTTTCGTTACCGTGTTCATGTATCTGGGTGAAGCCAAAAATGAACAGGAGAAGAAAGACCTTGCCCTCATCATCGAGGAAGTGCTTTTGCAGCGCATCGAAGGCGTCAAGAATGAAAAGGGTGTCTGGGTCACCCCCGCCTTCCCCAAGCTCATCTATGTGCTGGAAGAGGACAATGTCCATGAGAATTCTCCCTATTTCTATCTGACCAAGCTGGCTGCCAAGTGCACCGCCAAGCGCATGGTCCCCGACTACATCTCCGAAAAGAAGATGAAACAGTACAAGGAAGGCAACTGCTTCCCTGTCATGGGCTGCCGTTCCAACCTGTCTCCCTGGAAAAACGAAAAGGGCGAATATCAGTTCTACGGCCGCTTCAATCAGGGTGTCGTCACCATCAATCTGGTGGATGTGGCACTGTCCTCCGGTCGGGATCTGACTAAGTTCTGGCAGATCTTTGATGAAAGACTGGAGCTTTGCTACCGGGCACTGATGTGCCGCCACGAACGGCTGAAGGGCACCCTCTCCGATGCCGCACCTATTTTGTGGCAGCATGGTGCCTGCGCCAGACTGGAAAAGGGCGAGCCCATCGACAAGCTCCTCTATGGCGGCTATTCCACCATCTCTCTGGGCTATGCAGGTCTCTATGAGTGCGTCAAGTACATGACCGGCAAGAGCCACACGGACCCGGATGCCACCGACTTCGCCCTGGAAGTCATGCAGCACATGAACGATGCCTGCAACCGGTGGAAGAAGGAGACCACCATCGGCTTCGGCATCTACGGTACACCTCTGGAGTCTACCACCTACAAGTTCGCCAAGTGCCTGCAAAAGCGCTTTGGCATCGTCCCCGGTGTCACGGACAAGAGCTATATCACCAACTCCTACCATGTCCATGTCTCCGAGGAGATCAACGCTTTTGACAAGCTGGCCTTCGAAGCCAAGTTCCAGCATCTGTCCACCGGCGGCGCCATCAGCTATGTGGAAGTGCCCAACATGCAGAACAATCTGGACGCCGTTCTGGAAGTCATGCAGTTTATCTATGATAACATCATGTATGCTGAGCTGAACACCAAGTCCGATTTCTGCCAGGTCTGCGGCTTTGACGGCGAGATCGAAATTCGGGAAGATGAGGACGGCAAGCTGGTCTGGACCTGTCCCCAGTGCGGCAATCAGGATCAGAACAAGATGAATGTGGCCCGCCGTACCTGCGGCTATATCGGCACCCAGTTCTGGAACCAGGGTCGTACCCAGGAGATCAAGGACAGAGTTTTACATCTGTAATCCCAAAAAGGCTGCCGAAAGGCAGCCTTTTTCCTTGTGAAAACCTGTTTTCTTTGTTATACTGTTCTTTGAGGTTATGCTTATGAATTATGCCAATATCAAAACCCACGATATCGCCAACGGTTCCGGTGTCCGGGTGAGCCTGTTTGTCTCCGGCTGCACCCATCAGTGCCCTGAGTGCTTCAACCGGGAGGCGTGGGATTTTAACTACGGTGAGGTCTTTGACCAGTCTGTGATTGACCGTATTTTAGAATATCTGAAGCCCGACTATATCAAAGGCATCACCTACTTAGGCGGAGAGCCCTTAGACCCCAGAAATCAACCGGGTCTGCTGGAGCTTTCCCGCCAGATCAAAGCCAAGTATCCCAACAAGACCATCTGGTGTTTTACAGGCTCTGTATGGGAGCATCTGCCTCAGGTAGAAGGTGTCACAGAAGAACTGCTGCGGCATCTCCATGTGCTTGTGGACGGACCTTTTGTTGCCGCCAGAAAGAACCTGAAACTGCGATTCCGGGGTTCTGAGAATCAGCGGCTCATCGATGTGCCAAAAACCTTAAAGCAGGGCGAAGTCGTCCTGTGGGAGGACTGAATATGACTGAAATTTCCGTAAAAAAGCTGAAAAGTAACGCCATTTTACCCACCTACGGCTCAGAGTTTGCTGCCGGCGCAGACCTCTACGCCTGTCTGGACGAAGCGGTGACCATCGCACCCCAGGAAACCAAGCTGATTCCCACGGGTCTTGCCATGGAAATTCCCCTTGGCTGGGCAGGACTGATCTATGCCAGAAGCGGTCTGGCCACCAAGCGTGGCCTTGCCCCCGCCAATAAGGTGGGCGTGGTGGACCCGGACTACCGGGGCGAGATCATGGTCAGTCTCCACAACCATGGCACAGAGCCCCAGACCGTGGAAGCCGGTGAGCGGATCGCCCAGCTGGTGCTGACCCCCTATCTCACCGCCCGTTTTCTGGAAGCGGAAGAACTTTCCGAAACTGTCCGGGGCGCCGGCGGCTTCGGCTCTACCGGTACAAAATAACACAGGAGGTCACCTATGACCGACTTTTTACCCATTTCCAAACAAGATCTGAAGCGCCGCGGCTGGGAACAGTGCGACTTCGTCTATGTCATCGGCGATGCCTATGTGGATCACCCCTCCTTCGGTCACGCCATTATCAGCCGTGTGCTGGAGTCTGCCGGTTACAAGGTAGGCATTATTTCTCAGCCCGACTGGAAAGACCCCAACTCCATTTTGAAGTTGGGTGAGCCCCGTCTGGGTTTCCTTGTCATGGGCGGCAACATGGATTCCATGGTGAACCACTACTCCGTCTCCAAAAAACGGAGAAAGACCGATGCCTTCACCCCCGGCGGCGTCATGGGCAAGAGACCCGATTACGCCGTGACAGTCTACTGCAATCTCATCCGCCGCACCTTCCCCAAGAAGCCCATCCTCATCGGCGGCATCGAAGCCAGTCTCCGCCGTTTGGGTCACTATGACTACTGGTCGGACAAGCTGAAGCGGTCTGTGTTGCTGGATTCTCAGGCAGACCTGCTCCTCTACGGCATGGGTGAACGGAGCATCGTGGAGGCTGCAGATGCCCTCAACTCCGGCATGGATGTGAAGGACATCACATGGATCGACGGCACGGTGTTCGCCTGCAAGGCTGTGGACGATGCCATTCCCAAGATCGTCCTGCCCTCCTACGATGCCCTATGCAAGGACAAGAAAAAATACGCCGAGAGCTTCTATCTCCAGTATCAGAACACCGACCCTTTCACCGCCAAACGGCTGGTGGAGCCTTATGCAGATTGCTTCGTGGTGCAGAACCCGCCTCAGAAACCTCTTTCTCAGCAGGAAATGGACCGGGTCTACGCCCTGCCCTATACCCGAAATTATCATCCTTCCTATGAAAAAGCCGGCGGCGTCCCTGCCATTGCGGAGGTCAAGTTCAGCCTCATTTCCAACCGTGGCTGCTTCGGGGCCTGTTCCTTCTGCGCTCTGACCTTCCATCAGGGCCGCATCATCCAGACCAGAAGCCACCCCTCCATTCTGGCAGAAGCCCAGAAAATGGTCTGGGAACCGGATTTCAAGGGCTATATCCATGATGTAGGCGGTCCTACTGCCAACTTCCGTCAGCCTGCCTGCAAAAAGCAGCTGACCAAGGGTGCCTGTCAAAGCCGTCAGTGCCTGTTCCCCACCCCCTGCAAGAATATGATCGCCGACCACAGCGATTATCTGAGCCTGCTCCGCCAGCTGCGGCAGCTGCCCAATGTAAAAAAAGTCTTTATCCGCAGCGGCATCCGCTTTGACTATCTGCTGGCGGATAAAAACGATACTTTCTTCAAGGAAATGGTCAAGCATCATGTGTCCGGCCAGCTGAAGGTGGCCCCGGAGCACATCTCCGACACGGTTCTGGACCTCATGGGCAAGCCCAGAAACGCCGTCTATGAGCAGTTTTTGGCAAAATACAAACGGCTCAACGACCAACTGGGTCTGAAACAGTTTGTAGTGCCCTATCTCATGAGTTCCCATCCCGGCTCTACATTGAAAGAAGCCGTTGCCTTGGCAGAGTACCTCCGTGACCTGGGCTATATGCCGGAGCAGGTGCAGGACTTCTACCCCACCCCCTCCACCATCTCCACGGTCATGTACTACACAGGTCTGGACCCCAGAACCATGAAGAAGGTCTATGTGCCCACCAACCCCCACGAAAAGGCCATGCAGCGAGCGCTGATTCAGTACCGCAACCCCAAGAATTACGCTTTGGTACATGAGGCTCTGGTGAAAGCCGGACGGACCGACCTCATCGGCTATGACAAGCGGTGTCTCATCAAGCCCGCTCCCGGCGATAAAGTCCGCAAACCGGAACCCAAAAAGCCCTCCAAGGGCAAAGCCCCCATCCCCAGAGGCAAAAAGAGAAGATGAGCTGTCGAATGCCGGGATTTTTTATCCCGGCATTCGCTGTTTTTCCCAAACATACATCTTGCCAATTTGTACAAAATATAGTATTATATGCTGTATGATATTTTGAACCGAGGTGTCTGTATGAGCAAGGTTTTCATCCCGGAGGGTTACAAAGCCCCTCTGACCGTCTACGAACTGCAAAGAGCCATCGAATTCATCAAGAGCAATTTCCAGGTGAATTTGAGCAATGCACTCAATCTGCGGCGTGTTTCCGCCCCCCTGTATGTGGACGAGAATTCCGGCCTCAATGACAACCTCAGCGGTGTGGAGCGTCCTGTTTCCTTTGACATTCCCGATGTGGGCGTCAACGCCCATGTGGTTCACTCTCTTGCCAAGTGGAAGCGTCTGGCTCTGAAGCGGTATGCCTTCCATCTGGATAAGGGTCTGTTCACCGATATGAACGCCATCCGCCGGGACGAGGAAGTGGATAACCTCCATTCCGTCTATGTGGATCAGTGGGACTGGGAAAAGGTCATCTCTGAAGAAGACCGCAACGAAGCCTATCTGAAGCGCACCGTCCGCAACATCGTGAACGCCATCTGCGAAACTGCCGATGCCCTCAATGTGGCATTCCCCAGCCTCAAGGTAAAGCTGAGCCGGGATGTGACCTTCGTCACCTCTCAGGAGTTGGAGGACCGCTGGCCCGATCTGACCCCCAAGGAGAGAGAGCATGCCATCTGCCGGGAATGCAAGACCGTATTCCTCATGCAGATCGGACGGAAGCTCCGCAGCGGCAAGCCCCATGACGGCCGTGCCCCGGACTATGATGACTGGGATCTCAATGGCGATATTCTGTTCTGGAATGATGTTCTGGGCTGCAGCTTTGAAATTTCCTCCATGGGCATCCGTGTCAGCCCCGAGAGCCTTGACCGCCAGTTGACGGAAGCAAACTGCGATGACCGCAGAAGCCTCCCCTTCCACAAAATGCTGCTGGGAGGCGAGCTGCCCCTGACCATGGGCGGCGGTATCGGTCAGAGCCGTCTGTGCATGCTGCTCATCGGCACCTGCCATGTAGGCGAAGTCCAGTGCAGTCTGTGGGACGAGGAAACCAGAAAACAATGCGAGGACGCAGGCGTCCTGCTGCTGTGATACAAAAGAAGGAGAAACATCATGGAACATCTGATCTCTGTTAGAGAATTGTTTAAGAACACGGCAGAATATGCCGGTAAGGAAATCACCGTCGGCGGTTGGATCAGAAACCGCCGTCCCCAGAAGACCTATGGCTTCATCGTCCTGTCCGACGGCACCTATTTTAAGCCTTTACAGGTGGTTTACGAAGACACTCTGGAGAACTTCCAGGCCGTCACCAAGTTCAATGTGGGTGCCGCCCTCATCGTCAAGGGCGTTCTGGTGGAGACCCCCGGTGCCAAGCAGCCCTTTGAGCTGAAGGCCACCGCCATCACCGTGGAAGGCGCTTCCACTCCCGACTATCCCCTGCAGCCCAAGGCACACTCCATGGAGTTCCTGCGGACCATCACCCATCTGCGTCCCAGAACCAACACCTTCCAGGCTGTGTTCCGTGTCCGCTCTCTGGCTGCCTATGCCATCCACAAGTTCTTCCAGGATCAGGACTTCGTCTATGTCCATACTCCCCTGATCCCCGGCTCCGACTGTGAGGGCGCAGGCGAAATGTTCCAGGTCACTACCATGGATCTCAGCAACATCCCCATGACGGAAGACGGCAAGGTGGATTTCTCCAAGGACTTCTTCAATAAGCCCACCAATCTGACCGTTTCCGGTCAGCTCAACGGCGAGACCTTCGCCATGGCGTTCCGCAACATCTATACCTTCGGTCCCACCTTCCGTGCCGAAAACTCCAACACCACCCGCCATGCAGCCGAGTTCTGGATGATCGAGCCGGAGATCGCATTCGCCGATCTGGAGGACGATATGGAACTGGCTGAGGCCATGATCAAGTATGTCATCTCCTATGTGCTGGAGCACGCTCCCGAAGAAATGGAGTTCTTCAACCAGTTCATCGACAAGGGTCTGCTGGAACGACTGAACCATGTGGTCAATTCCGAGTTCGGTCACATCACCTACACCGATGCCATCAAGATTCTGGAAGAGCACAACGCTGAGTTCGAGTATCCCGTCCATTGGGGCAGCGATTTGCAGACAGAGCATGAACGCTATCTGACCGAAGTGGTCTTCAAGCGTCCCGTCTTCGTCACCGACTATCCCAAGGAGATCAAGGCTTTCTATATGAAGCTCAATCCCGATGGTAAGACCGTGGCTGCCATGGACTGCCTGGTGCCCGGCATCGGTGAGATCATCGGCGGCAGCCAGCGTGAGGACGATCTGGAAGTGTTGACCGCCCGTATGAACGAGCTGGGTCTGAAGCCTGAGGACTACGGCTTCTATCTGGATCTGCGAAAGTACGGCTCTGCCCGTCATGCCGGTTTCGGCTTGGGCTTCGAGCGCTGCGTCATGTATCTGACCGGCATCGGCAACATCCGAGACTCCATCCCCTTCCCCAGAACTGTCAACAACTGCGAACTGTAATGAGCGCATAAAAAATCCGCATCCTTTCGGATGCGGATTTTGCTGTTTCTTAGTAGTTCTCAGCTCTCAGTTCAAAGTATGCCTGAGGATGGGCGCAGACGGGGCAGATCTCGGGGGCGGCAGGGCCGATGTGGATATGACCGCAGTTACGGCACTTCCATGCAATCTCGCCTTCCCGGAGGAAGACCACGCCATCCTGAATGTTCTTCAGCAGCTTGCGATAACGCTCCTCATGCTCCTTTTCCACCTTGGCAACACCGTCAAACATATTGGCGATGGTGTCAAAGCCTTCTTCTCTGGCCTCCTTGGCGAACTGGGCATACATATCGGTCCACTCATAGTTCTCACCGGCAGCGGCATCGGCCAGATTGGCCATGGTGTCCGGCACGCCGCCGTCATGGAGCAGCTTGAACCAGAGCTTTGCGTGTTCCTTCTCGTTGCCGGCAGTTTCCTGGAAAATGGCTGCCATCTGCTCGTAGCCGTCCTTCTTGGCACGGGATGCGTAATACTGATACTTGGTGTGAGCCTGGGCTTCGCCTGCGAAAGCAGCCATCAGGTTCATTTCGGTCTTGGTACCTTTCAGATTCATAGGTGTGTCCCCTTTCATATAATAGGAATTGTTCTTATTTTTATTCTACCATATATTTTTCCCTTGTCAAGGGGTTTTTATACATTTCTGGCAGCATTTTCAATATCGCCTACCATGTACAAGGAGCCGTAGGCCAGAACGACGCCATCCTTCCCTGCCAATGCTTTGGCTTTGGCAACGCCCTCTGCCGCATCCTTACAGGCAGTGACAGGCTTACCAAACTGTTCCAGATAGGTCTTCAAGTCTTCTGCAGACATGGCTCTGGGATTGTCCGGGGTAATGGTAACAAACTCGGAAACAAAGGGTGCCATATCCTTATACATGGCATGATAGTCCTTGTCCCCCAGAACACCGGTGAGGACGGTCAAGTGCTGTCCGTTCAGATAGTCCCGGACATTGTTCACCAGTGCCTCGATACACTGGGGATTGTGGCCGCCGTCTACAATGAACAAAGGCTCTCTTGCCACCAGTTCAAAGCGGCCGGGCCAGGAAACTGTCTCCAAGCCCTTGCGGATATGTTCTTCCGTCACATTCCAGCCGTTTTTCTGAAGAACCTTCATGAGCGTCAGCACCACAGCAGCATTTTTCAGCTGATGCTGTCCCAGCAATGGCAGATGCAGTTCTTTCAGATCGCTCCAGTCGAAAACCTGACCCTCCAGAGAAGCGGATTTCAGATGGATGGTATCAAAATCGGCCTTGGTCAGTGCTGCACCGACGTCTTTGCATCGGGCTTCAAAGACTGCCTCCACAGAAGCAGGCTCCCGGTAGATGACCACCTGACTGCCTTCTTTAATGATTTTGGACTTGGTCTCAGCGATCTTCTCCAAAGTATCGCCCAGCAGCTCCACATGGTCCAGACCGATGTTGGTCATGACCGCCGCCACAGGGGGTGCGATGACATTGGTAGAGTCAAACTCACCGCCCAGACCAACTTCTAAGCATATAATATCGCACTTGTGGCGCTTAAAGTATTCAAAGGCCATGCAGGTGACGAACTCAAATTCCGAAGGTTCACTTTCCATGGACTGCGCCAGAGGCTTCAGTTCCTCCACCAGCCCAATGACTTCCTCATCGGAGATACATTCCCCGTTGACCTGCATCCGCTCATTGAAGCGGAAGATGTACGGAGAAGTGTAAAGGCCTACCGTATAACCTGCCTGCCGCAGGATGGAGGCGGACATGGAAGCCGTAGAACCCTTGCCGTTGGTACCGGCAATATGGATGAATTGCAGATCCTTCTGGGGATTTCCCATTTTTTCCAGCAACTCATAGGTCCGGCCCAGACCGAAAGTCCCGCCGTTCCAATAATTGCTGTGAATGTATTCCAGTGCTTGATCAAGTGTCATGCTTGTTCCTTCTTTCTGGCGGGCCAAAGCCCCAGCTGGCTAAAGATATTTCTGCTGAACAGCAGATAGACAATCAATCCGTCTGCAATTGCAGTCAGGGAAAACTGGATGCTGCGCATCCCCACCCGAACCAAGTAATTCTGCCAAAAAGTCTTCTCACCGCCGAAGACATGCGTCAGAGCAAAACTCTGCCAGAACACATATGCCCCAAAGAAGATAACCAACAGGGAAATGACCAAACGGGTCAATGTCATTTTCTGTCGGAGCCACTTGCTGATAAAGCCGCAGCACACACCCACCAGAATGGGAGGCAGGCACAGCATTGGGGTAAATCCAAAGGTTATCAAACTACCCAACAGGTCGGCACAAAAGCCCACCAAGCCACCGGCCACAGGACCAAACAGCAGGCCTGCCAGAATGATTGGGACTGCCTCAAAGGAGATACGCACATCGTTACTGACAGGAAGGCCCAAAATACGGGCAAGAACGATACTCATAGCGGCAAATAGAGCACAGTATGCAATCGCTCTTACGGAAAAATGATTACCACGGACAGATTTGGACATAAAAAAGCCTCCAATCGAATTTTGGAGGAGGTTAAAGGATATTCTATTTCAACATATCAGATTCCAAGATCAACGGAATCTCTTCCTTAGGCGGTTGCGAGATCAGCATCGCGGAACAGCGTTCCTTCGCCCGGCGGCAACCTCCCATCCAACCGATACTTGACGCGCTGGTCTCTACTCCCTACGATATGTACGCTCTCATTGTATCCTATTTCTGCAAAAAATCAAGTACTTTTTTATCGAAAAGAGAGCTCTCCTGAGAGAGCGGGCTTTTTGTATCAATTTCCGTAACCAAATCCGTAAGGATCGTTGGAGAAAAATTCAAAAAGATCGATGATCTGGGGCTGCCGGGGGTG
>JAZNNW010000168.1:0-6630 GCA_045580485.1 Candidatus Avilachnospira sp.
ATCCGTTCTGCAGTTGCATCCGGAGAGGGTGCTGTTGTTAAGAAAGCTGAAGTGGAGGAAAGAAAAACCATGACTAATGCAGAAGTAAGAGCAAGCCATGAGTACAATGTGGCATACGCAAACTATATTAAAACAGGTGATGACTCTGAGTGCCGTGCGCTGCTGACAGAGAATGTTAGCGGTACAGTTCCGGTTGCTTCCTATATCGAAGGCCGTGTTCGTACCGCTTGGGAACGTGATGGGATCACATCAAGAGTTCGCAAGACATTTTTGAAAGGCAATGTAAAGATTGGTTACGAGATCAGTGCAACCGGTGCAGTTGTACACACGGAAGCGGCAAACAGTGCTGTTACTGAAGAAACTCTGACGCTTGGAATCGTAAACCTGATTCCGCAGAGCATCAAGAAATGGATTTCCATCTCTGATGAAGTTTATGATCTTGCTGGTGAAGAGTTCCTTGATTACATCTATGACGAACTTACATACAGAATCGCAAAGAAATTAGCAGATTGTATCATTGCTGACATCGAAGCTTGTGGAACAGCGTCTACAGGATCCCTGCCGGCGGTACCGAAAATTACTGCAACCACAATCACACTTGGTCTTGTTGCTCAGGCACTTGCAGAGCTGTCTGACGAAGCAACCGATCCGGTTATCATCATGAACAAATCTACATGGGGTGCATTCAAGGCTGTTCAGGCCGAGGGTAACTATGGCTATGATCCGTTTGAAGGCCTTCCGGTTGTTTTCAATGACTCCATCACGGCATTCAGTGCTGCAACTACCGGAACGACATATGCAATCGTTGGCGACCTGGGTGTTGGCGCACAGGCTAATTTCCCGAACGGCCAGAATGTTGAAATTAAGATTGATGACAAGACAAAGATGGAGTATGACCTGGTTCGCATCCTGGGTCGTGAGTTTGTCGGCCATGCAGTAGTAGCTCCGAAGGCATTTGCTAAGATCACTCACTAATCATGAGAGGGGGGACAAGATTTGAAGATTTTTATTGCGATTCCATCGTTAGACACGGTCCCAGCTCTTTTTTGCCAAAGTCTTGCCCTCCTTCAAAGAGCTGGCAACACAGTGGTTGGCTTTGAGGTTGGTTCGTTAGTGTATGAGGCACGGAACAAACTTGCTAGAGCAGCAATCAGAGCTGAGGCTGATTACGTATTGTGGCTAGATTCCGATATGGTCTTTCCACCAGATTTGCTCCAAAGAATGCTTAAGGTCTGCCAGGAAGAAAACATTGACTTTCTGACAGGCCTTTGCTTCCGCAGAAAACCACCGTACACACCATGTTTATTTGACAGGCTGGAAAAAACAGACAAAGGCGCAAGCTATACTGCATTGATGTCTGTTCCGGATGGACGGTTTCAGGTGGGGGGTTGTGGTTTTGCCGGTGTTCTTTTATCTACAGATGTTCTTCTTTCGGTTGCATCTCAGTTTGACGGTCGGATGTTTGACCCGATGATTGGTTTCGGAGAAGATGTAGCGTTTTGTTGGAGAGCTAGGCAGTGCGGATATGAAATTTGGTGTGACTCAGACATTGAGCTTGGCCATATTGGGGGCTGTGTTGTGACACGCAAATATTTTGAAGCATACAACGATGGGCAGAGAGGTGATGAAAATGCTTGAGAAAGTCAAAACAGCATTAAGAATTTCAACAGATGCGTTTGATGAAGAACTTGAGCTTCTGATCCAGGCTGCATTGATTGATTTAGGTATTGCGGGTGTGATTGATGGTGTGTTGAATCCCGATTTAGGATATCCGGATGCAATCATCACACAGGCTGTTATCACTTACTGCAAGATGAACTTTGGTCTGCCGGAGGATTATGACCGGTTAAAGAGAAGCTACGACGAACAGAAGGCACAGCTTGTGACTGCCACAGGCTACACAGATTGGTTGAAAGATTGATATGTATGATTCAGTTGCTATTTTAAAGTCCATACTTACAACAAGCTATGACGCAGACGGGAACGAGCAGATTATCTACTCTAACAGGCAGGTATTTGTTCAACCTCGTGGCGTGTATCAGTCAGAGTTTTATAACGCTGGTCAGCTTGGCCTTCAGCCTTCCGTCACACTCACGCTGACCAACAGAGCGGACTACAACGGGGAGAAACTTCTGGAGTTTGAAGGAAAGCTTTACAACGTGATCCGGACGGATTGGACAGCACAGCGGGATGCAATCTCACTGATCTGTGAAGAAAGGACAGGAGAAGATGGCGAGTGAAATCGGAACAGAACTGAATAAGATCATGAAGCAATATGAGAAGGAAGTCGAAGACTTGTCTTCCGATGTTTTTCAGTCTGTTGCTAAAGGCACTGTGCAAGAGCTCAAAAACACATCTCCAAAGAAGACTGGGTCATATGCAAAGGGATGGGCGGTAAAGACGGAACAGGGCGTAGGCAAGATGAATTTCATTGTTTACAACCGTACCGACTACCAGCTCACACATCTTCTGGAGAATGGCCATGTTGTCCGAAATAAAAAAGGAACATATGGCAGAGCTGATGCAATCCCGCACATCGCTCCTGCTGCAGACAAGGCAGCTGATGAGCTTGTTGAGCAATTGGAGAATAAACTATGAGCATATTTGAAATCTTACAATCGACAGGCCTTCCGTGTGCTTACTCACACTTTAAGACCAAACAGGAGCCTCCGTTCCTTGTGTATCTTGGAAATGGTCAGGAAACATTTGCAGCGGACAATACCTGGTATCACAGGCGCAACACCTATCAAATCGAGTATTACTTTAACAAAAAGAGTTCTGCCAATGAGGATGCAATCGAACAAGCTCTTCTTGATGCTGGTTACCAGTACGACAAGAGCGAAGATGTATACCTTGAGGATCAGGACATGTTTTTAATTTACTATTACATTTAGGAGGTCGAAAATGGCTGAGAATAAAGTTGTATTTGGTGTATCAAATCTTCATTTCGGATTATACACAGTAAGCGACGGCGGCACTGTAACACTCGGAACACCGTTTCATCTTCCTGGCACTGTGAACATTTCGATGGACGCAGAGTCAGAAGAGAACAAATTTTATGCAGACAATGTAGTTTATTGGTCCGGATATTCAGACAACGGTTATTCCGGAGAGATCGAGAATGCGAACTTTACGGACGAGTTCAAGACAACCTTCCTGAATTATGTTGAGCTTGCTAATGGTGGTATTGCTCAGGTCAAGGGCATGGAAAACAAAAAGGTTTATATGATGTTCCAGAACGAGGGTGATCAGGAAGCCCGCAGAGGTATTTTCTATAACGTATCTCTTGGAGCAATCGGTCGTGAGTATGCAACCACAGAAGACACCAAAGAACCGCAGACAGCTACACTGCCGTTCACCGTTGCTGGTGACAATGGCACAGGTATCATCAAGGCATTCTACGGTCCGAGTTCTTCGGCATATGCAACGATGTTCACCACTCCGCCGGTACCGGCACTGCCGGCAGCAGCGACAACATAAATGATTTCATGAGGAGAAGACCATGAGAAAATTTGTAGAATTAGACGGTCACTCGGTGGAGCTTAACAGCTCTGCTGGGTGGCTTTATATTTATCGCAGTAATTTTGGCAGAGACATCCTTCCGGACATCATGCCGATGCTTCAGGGTCTGCTGACATTAATGGTGGACTTCATGAACGAGACTGGCAATGGTGAAGTCACGGTTGGAAACTTAGTCGAGTATGCGGATGAAGAAAAGATTGACAATCTGGCAGCCACATTCTCAGGGATGGAAACAATCACCATCTTGAATATCTTCTGGTCGATGGCAAAGAACGCAGATCCGAGCATTCCGGATCCACAGAAGTTTTTCAGCGAGATTGAGTGCCTGGCACTGGATGAGATGCTTCCGCAGATGTTGGAGCTGATTATCCAGAGTTCTGTATCATCAAAAAACTCGATGAGCCTTCTGAATCAATTCAAGAGTCTGAAGAAAAATCAGATCCGATCAGCCTCAACAAGCTCACAATCGCAGGAGTTGACAGAGGGCTAACAGTCGATGCCATAAAGGAAATGGAAATGGGTCAGCTTGTGGATTACATCATTGAGTACAACAAGATGCATGATTACACAAGCAATGGCAAAAACGTACCTAAAAACAAAGCGAACAAAAGGAAGGCAACTCAAGCAGATTGGGATGCCTTGTGTGGTTGAACATGGCAGTAGGCGGAAAAGTTAAAGGCATTACAATTGAATTTAATGGTGATACCACGAAGCTTGGTCAAGCCATGAAAAAGATTAATGACGATGCCAAAGGCGTTGACAAAGCATTGAAGGATGTCAACAGGGCATTGAAGTTTAATCCGAGCAACACGGAACTGCTGTCACAGAAACAGACACTTCTGAAGCAGAAGATTGAGCAGACTAAAGATAAACTGGAAGCCTTGAAAAAGGCACAAGACACGATGGATGCCAAAGGTGTTGACAAGAACTCTCAGGAGTACATGGAGCTCCGAAGAGAAATCATCAAGACCGAATCTCAGTTGAAAAACTTTGAGAAGCAAGCCAAAGAGCTTAACAATGTCAAGCTGACCGCTCTGGGAAATCAGTTCAAGGATGTTGGCGAAAAGATGCAGAAGGTCGGAACTGGCATGACCAAGTATGTCACGGCTCCAATCGTGGCTGCCGGTGCAGGGGCAGTTGCTGCTTGGAAGGAAGTGGATAATGCTCTGGATATCGTCATTGCCAAGACTGGTGCCACCGGTCAGGCAGCAGAGGACATGGGGAATATCGTTAAAGATATTGCCACCACTATCCCGACAGACTTCGAGACAGCAGGAAATGCAGTCGGAGAAGTAAATACCAGATTCGGTGTGACTGGTGATGAACTGGAAGCCCTGTCAACAAAGTTTATCGAGTTTGCGACTTTGAATGAGACTGATGTCTCAACATCTGTTGACTTAGTGCAGCAGGCAATGGATGCATTCGGGATGGAAGCGTCTGAAGCTGGAGACATGCTCGATATCCTGAACAAAGTCGGTCAGAACACTGGCATCAGCGTTGACCAGTTGGCGGCAAGCATGGTTGCGAATGCAGCACCGCTTCAAGAGATGGGCTTCAATGCATCTCAGGCAGCGCAATTTCTTGGCGAGATGGAAATGGCCGGCATTGATTCCAGCACCATGATGTCAGGTCTGAAAAAAGCCCTGGCAAATGCAGCAGCAGAAGGCAAACCTCTTGATGAGGCTTTGAGCGATGTCCAGTCAGCAATGGAAAATGCAGATAGCAGTACAGATGCTATGAACGAGGCAATCGACCTGTTTGGTGCGAAAGCCGGACCTCAAATCGCAGAAGCTTGTCAGAATGGTGTTGTTGATTTTAATGACTTAGGTGCAGCCGTAGAAGATGCTGGCGGTTCAGTTCAGACAACATTTGAAGAGACTCTGGACCCGATTGATGAGTTCCAGACCACTTTGAATGAATTGAAAGAACTTGGTGCTGATGTTGGTGGTGTTTTGCTTGAATCACTCCAGCCAGTCATTGAAAAAATTGCAGACGCTATTAAAAAGCTTGCTGAATGGTGGGGCGGGTTGTCTCCACAGATGCAACAGGCAATTTTTATCATTGCGGGCATTGCAGCAGTGGCAGGACCGTTAATTGCTCTTATTGGAAGCATTCTTCAAGGCATTGGCATGATGATGATTTTTGGCCCGATTTTGTTTGGTATGTTAGGGCCATTCATCCCATTAATCATTGGAATCATTGCAGCGATCGTGGCGGTGATCGCAATCATCACGCACTGGAGTGAGATTGTTGAGTGGTTCAAAGGTGTCTGGGAAAGAGCAACGGCCGTAATCAAGGCCGTGTGGGAGCAGACATCCGAATACCTGAAAGTAGCATGGGAAGCTTTAAAGACTGTTGCAAAGATTGTCTGGGAGGCAATCAAGACAGCCATTACTGCTCCGATCCAGCTGGTGTGGACAATCATTAAGACGATATGGGATCTAATCAAAACATCCCTGCTAAACGTCTGGAATAATATCAGTGTAACCGCACAGCGTTTGTGGGAAGGCATCAAAAATAAGATCATCACTCCGATCCAGAATGCATGGGACAGACTGAAGGGGATTGTTGACGGTATAAAACAAAAGCTTTCAGACACATGGGATTCGATTAAGAGTAAAGCTAAAAGCATGTGGGATGGCATTAAGACGGCTATCACGCAGCCAATCGAAACGGCAAAAAACACTATTAGCGGAATTATTGAGAAAATCAAAGGGTTTTTCCCAATTAGTATTGGTAAATGGTTAAAAAATCTCCCGAGCATCAGATTGAAAACCACGGAAAAAACAGTGCTTGGCAAAACAATCACAATTCCAACGGGTTTTGAATGGTATGCAAAAGGTGGTATTTTTGACAGTCCAACGATAGCTGGTATTGGTGAAGCCGGTCCGGAGGCGGTTGTCCCACTCGATAAGTTCTGGAAGAAGATGGACAGGATTGCAGACGCTGTGTCCGGTGGTGGCGATCAGATCCAGATCATTGTAAATGCTGCTCCTGGAATGGATGTAACACAGCTTGCAAATGAGGTTGAGCGGAAGCTCATCCAGGCACAGAAACGGAGGTCGCAGGCGTGGCAATAATCAAAGGTTTTACATTCGACGGCATAAA
>JAZNNW010000169.1:0-5583 GCA_045580485.1 Candidatus Avilachnospira sp.
TCCTTGCCTCACAGAACGACATGGCTACGATCCGACTTCGGACGGCAACGCCGTCCGTTTAAGGGTTTTCCGCACCTTTGCACATCGGGGTCGTAAAAACGCCTTTTTCAAACCTTCGGGGTCGGTGATCCGAATAAGCCCCATGGTACAAGAGTTTTTATAGGTGTTATCGGCTTAAAAAGGGGTGTGCGCATAAAATGTATGCGCAACCTCAAATGCTGAGAAAGCCTTATTTTATGCGGATTTTTCAACGGAAGGAGATGACGAAAAATGGACGAAACAAAGAAGAAATTTGCTCTATGGGCGTACCCATCTACTATGGAAAAGGTGGAACGACTGTATCAATTGGATAACTGTCGGAGCAGATCAGAGTTCATTGAGAAAGCAGTTTTATTTTACGCTGGGTATGTATGCGCAGAGGACTGCCGTGAGTATTTTCCCGAGGCCATTGTCAGTACGATCCAAGGATCGCTCGACTCATTCGAAAACAGAATGGCATCGTTACTATTCAAGTATGCGGTGGAACTTGCGATGATGATGCATGTATCAGCAGCGAACTTCCGTGTTGATGAAGATACGCTCTCCCGGCTTCGTGGAAAGTGCGTGAACGAAGTCAAAAGAGTAAACGGTCAGATTTCCTTTGACGATGCGGTACGCTATCAGAAAGGTAAATAACAATGGCAAGATTTATTTTGAAGTGGCGTTATATAAAATCAGGATCGCCTAAACACGGAGAGAACCTGGTGAAATATATTGCTACTCGGGAAGGTGTTGAGAAGTGCGATGAATCCTGGAAACATCAACCTGCTACAAAGGAGCAACAGCGACTGATCAAGGAACTTATAAATGACTTCCCGGACTCAGCGCAAAGTTTTGAGTATCAGGACTACATTGCATCTCAAACCAAAAGCACAGCATCTGAATTTATCAGCAGAACAATTGAGGACAATGTGGATCTCATCGGCAAGAAAGAAAACTATGTTGGGTACATTGCTATGCGCCCGAGAGTTGAAAAGCAAGGCACTCACGGATTGTTTACGCAGAGCGATCAAGAGATTGACCTTCCCACCGTCTCTAAAGAGGTTGCCAAACATGAAGGTGCGGTATGGACAACTATCATGTCGCTACGCAGAGAAGATGCCGAGAAACTTGGTTACGATAACGCAAAGGCATGGAGAGATCTGCTCCGAGGTCAGGCGAACAAGCTTGCAAAAGCGATGGGAATTCCTCTCGGGGATCTGCGATGGTATGCCGCCTTCCATAATGAAGGCAACCATCCCCATATTCATCTTGTCTCATACTCCGCAGGGAAAGAACCGTATATGACCGAGCAAGCGTTGCAAACATTCAAGTCAGACTTTGCTCGGGAGATATTCAAAAACGATCTGTATCATACCTATCAGGATATGACGGCCCATCGTGATGAACTTCGAAGAGCCGGTAGAGATAAGATTGCAGAAATCGTTCAGCAGATCAATAACAGTGCATATGAAAATGAAACTGTTGTGCTGATGCTGAAAGAATTGTCTGCATCCCTTGAAAATTATAAAGGCAAAATGGTCTATGGTTATATGCCAAGGACAGCGAAAAATCTGATCAACGGCATCATCGATGAACTTGCCAAGGATGAAAGGATCGCAGAACTGTATAACTTGTGGTACGAACAGAAAGAAAATGTGATCCGCACCTATCAGGACAAGATGCCTCAACGCATACCTCTCTCTGCAAATAAAGAATTCACCACCATAAAAAATGCCGTTATCCAGGAAGCTCTTAATATCATGCACAATAGAATTACCTTCGAGGATGACGCGCAAGAAGACGCGGATGCACCCGAGGAAGAAACAATACCGGAAGATGACTATAGTCAGAAACGAAATCCGTGGACTGATCCAAATGACATGCATTGTCAGTATATCCGAGGTCGTGAATTTCTGAATGTTGAGTCCGAGGGCTTTGATCTCGAGGAAGGAATCCGTTGGTTGACTCTTTCCGCTATGCAAGGGTTTGATGTTGCTATGTACAGACTCGGGAAGGTTTACCTGCAAGGCGAATTGGTTGAAAAGAATATAGGCGAAGCATTGCGGTGGCTGTGGGAAGCAGATGCAAAGGATAATCCATATGCACAGTATCAGCTTGGCAAACTTTATCTCAAGGGTGAAGATGTTTCGACTGACTATGCGACAGCGCAAAGAATGTTCGAAAAATCTGTTCACCAAGGGAACGCCTATGCCATGTACTCCCTCGCAAAGATGCACCTCCAAGGTATAGCGCAGTACAGCGACATTCGTTATGCGGTTCATTTGTTGATGGAAGCTGCAGAGAGAGGTAACCAATGGGCAGAGTATCAACTCGGGAAAATGTATCTCTACGGCCAGGGAGTCGACAAGAATTATGAGATGGCGGTGCAGCTCTTAACCTCGGCAGCAAACAAAGGGAATGAATATGCACAGCATCTTCTCGATAACTACAGACCATATATGCACAGCAGCTCGGCAACCGTATTGGCATCGATGCGACTATTGGCGCGACTCTCGCAGATCATCCGTGACGATGCTGAAAAAAGAGATAATAACAACCGAGCAATTGACCGCAAGCTCATGCGGAAGATCGAGCAAAAGAAACAAGCGCAAGGTCAAAAAATGGGCTAATAATTTTGGAAAGGAGTCCCTATGTCTACTTATGTTCATTACACCCAGGAACAAAAGGATCGTGCCAGGCAGACAGATCTAAAGGAGCTGTTGGAACGCCAGGGCGAACACCTAAAACGATCAGGCAAGGAATATCAATGGCGAGATGGATCAAACAAGGTTACGATCCGAGGAAATCTGTGGTATCACCAATACGAAGAAGTCGGTGGCGATGCTATTGACTTTGTCAGAAAGTTTTACGGCAAGGACTATCCCGAAGCAATGGAATACTTGCTGAATGGATATGGTGGAACACTTACGGCGGCACCTCCTGTAAAGAGAGAGGTTAAGGAATTTACACTCCCGGACCGCAACGATAACATGCGTAGAGTGTACGCATATCTATTGCACAAGCGAGGACTGAATAGAGATGTCGTAAATGCCTTCGCACATCGGCAGATGATATATGAGTCTCTTCCGCATCACAACGCTGTTTTTGTGGGATACGATACAGAAGGCACACCTCGCCATGCACACAAGCGAGGAAGCGGATCAGAAAGCACATACAAAGGAAATGCGGACGGAAGCACTCCCGAGTATAGCTTCCATTGGAACGGAACGAGCAATAAGATTTTCCTCTTCGAAGCTCCAATCGATATGCTTTCGTATATTTCTATGAACCCTCATAACTGGCAACAGAATACTTATGCGGCATCCTGCTCCGTAGCGGACAGGGTGCTTTTTCAATGCCTCAAAGACAATCCGAACATCAGAGAAGTATATCTGTGCCTCGATAACGATGAAGCCGGACAGAAAGCAGCGAAACGGATATCCGACAAGCTATTTGTAATGGGCTATAAATCAGAAATCCTCACTCCGACCTACAAGGATTGGAATGAGGACTTAACGACATCTCAAAAGGAAGGAGAACCGCAATGGACAACACAATTATCTTAATTCTTGTGGCAGCCGGTATGTTTGCGATCATTGGTGGAATCACTCTTATATCGCATATCTATAACCTCAATGAGATTAAGAGTAAGACGGACGGTGACGGTCAGCACGGTACTGCCCGGTTCTCCACCAAAGGAGAACTGCGGAAGATATACAAATACATTCCGTATGAACCGAAGGTGTGGAGAAAACAAGCGAAGAAAGGCAAACTGAAACTTCCCCAGGGCGTGATCCTGGGCGTAAAGAAAAAGAAAGGCGTGGACTATGCCATGGTCGATGATGACGATGTCCATACGCTGATGATCGGTGCGGCAGGTTGTGGTAAGACGGCCTATTGGTTGTACCCAAACTTGGAGTACGCTTGTGCTGCAGGAATGTCATTCCTAACGACAGATACCAAAGGCGATCTGTATCGTAATTACGGAAACATCGCAAAGCAATACTATGGATATGATGTGGCAATCATCGACTTGCGTAACCCGACAAAGTCGGATGGCAATAACCTGCTCCACCTTGTAAACAAGTATATGGACGAATACAAGGCACAACCCGAGAACATCGCCCTCAAAGCCAAGGCTGAAAAGTATGCTAAGATCATTGGTAAAACCTTGATATTCAGCGATGGCGATGCAGCTTCCTATGGTCAAAACGCATTCTTCTATGATGCAGCCGAAGGCTTGATCACATCAGTTATTCTTCTGATTGCTGAGTTCGCGCCTCCCGAGCAGCGACACATTGTCTCTGTATTCAAGCTGATCCAAGACCTGCTTGCTCCAAGCGGGATCAAAGGTAAAAACCAGTTCCAGTTACTCATGGAAAAACTGCCTCCCGATCATAAGACGAGGTGGTTCGCCGGTGCAGCTTTGAATACAAGCGAACAGGCAATGGCATCCATTATGTCCACGGCTATGTCCCGACTCAATGCATTCCTGGATTCGGAGCTTGAACAAATCCTGTGCTTCGATACTGCAATCGATGCGGAGAAGTTCTGCTCAAGCAAATGCGCAATCTTTATCGTGCTTCCCGAGGAAAACCCTGCAACTTACTTCATGGTGTCTCTGTTATTACAGCAGTTATACCGTGAGATACTGACCGTTGCCGATGAGCAAGGCGGCGCCTTGAAAGACCGTGTCATGTTCTATATGGACGAGTTCGGTACACTCCCTGCCATTAGTTCCGCAGAAATGATGTACTCCGCTTCACGATCCCGAAAGCTGTCCCTTGTAAGTATCATACAGTCATACAAGCAGCTCGAAAAGAACTACGGTAGCGAAGGTGCGGATATTATCAAGGATAACTGTCAGGTAACCATCGCCGGTGGTTTCGCTCCCACATCAGGAACTGCTGATGAAATCTCCAAGTCTCTTGGTTCGAGAACTGTTATGACCGGCTCTGTATCCCGTAGTAGGAATGATCCATCACAGAGCCTACAGATGACTGAGCGACCTCTCATGACAGCAGACGAACTGAAGTCTATGAAGAAAGGCAACTTCATTGTTATGAAAACAGGAACGCATCCATTCATCTCAAAACTGAAACTGTTCTTCAAGTGGGGCATTGATTTCGATACCGAAAAGTATACGGTTGAAGATAAGGGTACGCGCAAAGTACATTACACCAACAAGGATATCATCGAAGAAAACATCCTCGATGCTTTCCCAAGTGTATACTCACCTCCGGTGCGTCCTTCTCGTAGAGCAGCTACAGGTGGACAGGCTCTATCTCAGAGCGATGAGCCGTTATTCAGAGAACCGGAACACCAAGTGCGAACAGACTAAGGGGGTGAAGATATGTCCTATTACCGCAAACTATATAGCTGTGACGAGCTTCCCTCCAGGGCGAAGCTCGTTTACATTTACCTTTACGACCGATGTGATAAGGAGAAGAAGGCATGGCCAAGTGTCAAAACAATTGCGAAGGAACTCTCCATATCTGATAAAACCGTCCGCAGAGCCGTCAAGGACTTGGAGAAAGCAGGTCTTGTGCGGAAGGAATATAA
>JAZNNW010000170.1:0-4745 GCA_045580485.1 Candidatus Avilachnospira sp.
CCAGTCGCCGTCATCGATACCTGCATCCACCATAGAGTCGCCGTTGGCGCGGAGAATGAAAAAGTCACCGCCACCGAAGATGGCTGCAGGGAGATTAACATACTCGAGGACTCGTTCTTCCTCGAGTTGAAGGGGGCCACATGATACGGAACTATCCAAGATGGCAGCACCGGCCGTTTCGCCGTTATATTTGCGAGTTACCTCAGTATGGATGGTATAACCGTCATATTCGATCATACCCCTCTCACGCATCTCTGCGAGGTATTTCGCTGCTGTTCCCTTGGTGAAGCCTATTTCCTCTGCGATTTCAGACTTATACGGAGATCTACCGTGTTCCAGGTAGAAGCGTTCCGCATACTCCTTAATGTTCGTCATTATGCTAAGGCTCTTTGATCTCATAGTAGCACCTCTTTATCTAATGGAAACTGTGCGTTTCCGTTAGCATCATTATAGCAGGTTCTTTCGATCTTTGCAATAGGGTTTACAAAAATGTCAAAAGAGGTGATGCCTGTAGACATCACCTCTTTAGTTAGTAACAATATTCGACCTATTTTCTATTCAATGTTATTTACTGCAGACAACAACATTTCCATGTATTTTTTTCGAACATCCTCGGGGCCTTTAATTTTAACCTTGCCACCGAAACCAAATACCCAACTGTAGAATACATGATTTACAGCAACATTGACGACTGCTCGGAAAGAGGTCATATTGTTTGCATATGTTGTCACATCTGTTCCAAACTTATCGATTATGGAATCCATAACCTCATTATCACAGATTAGTTCCACTTCTGCATGTTCGCTGTTAAACATGCGGAAAGTAGTATTGATATATTCATCAATATTGAAGTCTTCCGGAGCAGGAGTTCCTTCCTCGTTGAGAATTACGGGACTTTTCGCAATGCGATCTACTCGGAAGTTCCCGATCCGCTGCTTATAATCGTATACACCTACCATATAGTAATAGTCGCCATTCCATACAAGGTGTAATGGGGTTATTACATAGGGTTCTCCGTTATGCTTCAGCTTCTGTTCCTTGCGCACATTGTACTGGAAGTATTGGAAGGATATCTTTTTCTTCTTGTTAATCGCTTCATTGATAGCATCGACAATGTGGTATATTCTTTCGTTTCCTGGTTTGATCCGACCCTCGCAACTCACATTTCTTGTAAGTGATGCGGCAATATGATCACTTGCAAGTGTGCCAATTTTTTGTACAAGCTCCTTGCTTTTGCATGATGTGATGAATTTTGACGATTCAACAGCATCAATGAGAAGTTTAAGCTCGGGTGCATCAAAGGTTCTTCCGTACAGATTGTACCTGTTCTGCGTAGATTTTACTTCTTCTATTTCCAAACCGAATTGCTTGAGCAATTCAATTTCTGCCTTGATTGTTTGCCGATGTGATTTTATACCGTATTTTTCCTCGAGTATTTGAATGAGCTGAGCCGTAGTGAGGTAGTGATCCTCGTCCGTCATCTCATAGAGGATTTTTGCAAGGTATAACGGTCTTAATTTTGCATCGTTATCCATTTGATCACCTCATAATAGAGATTTATCCCTCGTAGTTATCCGTCCAAAGTTCGCATTGATGAATAACAACATCAACTGCACCTTGCACCTCATCCGGTGGATATCTGTGGTTCTTCAGTAATCTCTTTACCATTCTCCGCATATTTGCTCGAGCAGACTCCTTGTTCTGCCAGTCAATAGTACGGTTCTTACGAAGCATCTCGGTTAGTTCTCTTGTGATCGCAATAAGTTCCTCGTTTTCATAGAAATCCTTGATTGCAGCAGGTTTGGTCAGAGCATCATAGAATGCAAGTTCCTCTGCATTCAGTCCAAGATCATTTCCGGCTTCTTGCTCCTTTTTGAGCTGATCTGCCATAGCAAGCAGTTCCTGGAACACTTCGGTGCTTGACTTCAAGCCGTTGAGATATGCATTCACCGTGCGCTGATACATATCTTTGAACTTTTCCGATTTTACCACATTAGTTCTGTTGAACACGATGAGTTGATCATTAATGAGTCGCTTTAAGATTTCGAGAGCGACATTTTTTTGCTTCATCTTCTTCAGTTCACTCAAAAACTTGGGGTCGAACAGGGAGAAGGAGTCTTTCTTCTCCACGGTAAGTTTTTCAACACCGGAGGTTTCGATACTCTGCTTAAGAAGCTCGTTGATTCTCTCGTTGATTTCAAAATAGGAATATCGAGGAGTGTCCTCACCATCCTCCATAGTGATGCGGACGATCATCGTTCTGACGGCCTCGAAGTATGCGGCCTGGAGTCGTTTTTCCTCGTCCACCATACTTGCACAGAGGGAGATTGCTCTCTTTAAGGCAAGCCCATGCTTGAGGAACTCGTCCTTGTCATCCTCTCGCTCTTGGGCAAGCAGGAAGTTTGCACCGTCAGTAATTGCCTGTGCTTTAGCAAGTTTCGAATCCGTATAGAAGCCATCAAAATTGCACCCATGGAACAAATCTTCGCAGATGGCAAGTTCTTCAAGGAATTTGGGATAGGCCATTTTAGCGATATCGGTATCGCCGTAATTTTCCTTATCTTTCTTTGTGTAGTCGTTCATCGCTTGCTTCAATGCGCTTGCAATACCGACATAGTCAACAACGAGACCACCTTCTTTGTCCTTGTAGACACGATTTACTCGGGCTATGGCCTGCATCAAATTGTGACCATTCATGGGCTTGTACACATACATTGTAGCAAGAGAAGGAACATCAAAGCCGGTCAGCCACATATCGCAGACGATGGCGATCTTCATAGGATCGTCATTATCCTTGAAACGATTGGCGAGTTCTTCCTTGTAACTCTTGTTGCCAATAACGCTGTGCCATTCCTCGGGGTCTTTATTGCTGTTTGTAAGCACGACCTTTACTTTTTCTTTCCATGCAGGTCGAAGATCCATAATGCGATAGTATATCTTCATCGCAATGGCTCTTGAGTAAGCAACGATCATCGCCTTACCTGTGAGCAGGTCTGCGCGGTAGTTTTCGTAATGGTCAATAATATCATTAACCAAAGAGTCGATTGTCTGATCCGCACCGAGGACAGCTTCCATTTTGCTGAGTTCTCTCTTGCTGCGGTCAATGTTATACTGTTCGGAATACTGTGCCATACGGTCGTATTCCTGATCGATCAGATTGACAATTTCCTCGTTCAGTTTCAGCTTCACGACACGGCTCTCGTAGTATACAGGGCGTGTTGCTCCGTCTTCGATTGCCTGGGTCATATCATAGATATCGATGTAATCACCGAACACTTCACGGGTACTTCTATCTTTCTGCGAGATAGGCGTTCCAGTAAAGCCGATGTATGTTGCATTGGGAAGGCTGTTACGAATGATACGAGCTGCACCCACCACGATGTGGGACTCTTTCTGTCCTTCTTCGTTGGTCTTAGTAACAACTTTTTCCTCGAGGCCATACTGACCACGATGTGCTTCGTCTGCCATTACAACAATATTTCTGCGCTCGGAGAGAGCATTTTCGCTTTCCTCGAACTTCTGCATTGTTGTGAAAATAATACCGTTTGCCTGACGGTTGTTAAGTAGTTCTTTCAGATGATCTCTGCTTTCTGCATGTTGGGGTGTTTGACGAAGGAAGTCCTTGCACTTTGCAAACTGTCCAAACAACTGATCGTCAAGATCGTTACGGTCTGTTATTACCACGATTGTCGGACTATCGAGTTTCTTCTGCAGCAATTGGGCATAGAAGACCATAGACAGGGACTTTCCGCTGCCTTGGGTATGCCAGAACACACCGCCCTTACCATCGGTGGTGGTAGCTCGCTGTGTGGAGATCACAGCCTTATTAACTGCAAAATACTGATGGTATCCGGCAAGAATTTTGATTTCAGTTCTGCCGTCATTGGAGAAGCAAATAAAATTGCGAATGATGTCGAGCAGTCTGCCTTTCTCAAACATACCCTTAAACAGGGTTTGGAAGTCTGCGAACTGTGTAGCTTCGTAATCACCATCTACAGTCTTCCACTCCATGAAACGGGAAAGTGGAGAGGTAATGGTGCCGGCTTTGGTTGTAGTCTGATCGCTTACGATACAGAATGCGTTATATGTAAAGAGGCTCGGGATTTTATCAAGGTAGTTCCTAATCTGATTATAGGCATCTCGCCAACCCACCACATCCCTTGTGGGGGATTTTAACTCAATAACGACAACCGGAATGCCGTTAATAAACACAATAACATCGGGGCGCTTCTCGTCCTTGCCTTCCTCGATTGTCCATTGGTTTGCTACCACAAAGTTATTGCTATTTACATTCTCATAGTCTATGAGTTTGACAATTGCAGAGCGTTCTTCGCCGTTATGGAAATAACGCACCGGTACACCATTTTGAAGGTAGTCCATAAAGACAGTATTTTTGCGTACTACCGTGCCATTCTCCATATTCTGAATCTTCCGTAAGGCTTCTTGTACTGCTGCCGAAGGGAGATCACGGTTGATGTTCTCGATACTTGAGGTCAGCACATCCTGATATAAAGGATCGGAATAATCGCGCACCACATTAGGGCCATAGACATAGTCATAGCCCATCTGTTGGTATAATTCGATTATGGCATCCTCATATTCAGCTTCTGAAAATAAAAAATGCATAAGTATTTCTCCTTTACTTAGGATGTGATTTCTACGGTAAACAATAATTTAGAGCAGCAAGCACAGGCACTTTATACCTCAATGTTTATTACTAACGCCGATCCTGTTTGGCAACAAGG
>JAZNNW010000171.1:0-40721 GCA_045580485.1 Candidatus Avilachnospira sp.
CAGAAGGGCCGCGTCGGCGTGGTGGTCCAGGTTGTCGTAGTTATCCGGGCCGGAGCGGGAAATGGCCACCACCTGGGCGCCTGCCAGCCGCAGCACCGCCTGAACCGTGACGGACGCGCCGCCGCTGCCCAGAACCAGAGCCTTTTTGCCCTGGCAGCAGACCCCCACCCGGTCCAGCATCCGTGCAAAGCCCCAGGCGTCGGTGTTGTCGCCGTAGAGGGAGCCGTCGGGGCGGCGCACCAGGGTGTTGACGCTGCCCAGCTCCTTTGCCAGGGGCGAACATTCGTCGCACAGGGCAAAGGCATCTTTTTTATAGGGGATGGTCACATTGAGCCCGTCCCAAGGGCCATTGCGGATAAAATCTTCCACTTCCGCCGGCTCTTTTTCAAAAAGGTCATAGGCATAGTCCCCTAAGAGACCATGGATGGCAGGGGAATAGCTGTGGGACAGCTTCCGGCCCAAAAGACCGCAATTCATTTTCGTCACCTCTCAGTCACGGCTACGCCGTGCCAGCTCCCCTCAAGGGGAGCCTTATATAATTTCCGAATACGAACCCAGATAGGCGAAATCTTCCGTGCTGGCGGACAGCTCGCAGATGATCTGGACAAACTCCTGAGAATAGACGGAGGTCTCCAGATCGAAATAGAACAGGAACTCAAAATCCCGGTCGGGGATGGGGCGGGATTCCAGCTTGGTCACGTTGATGCCCAAAGCGTAGAGCCGGGCCAAAACCTTATACAGGGCGCCGGGCTTGTGGTTGGTGGAAAGGAGGATGGTGGTATGGTTGGCGCCGGGATAAATTTCCAGCTTTTTGGAGATGCAGATGAACCGGGTATAGTTGTTGCCCTGGTCCTGGACGTTCCGCTTCAGGCAGGAAAGGCCGTACAGCTCCATGCAGGCCCGGGAACTGATGGCGGCAATATCCGTGCGGTCGGACTTGGCCACCATCTCTGCGGCCATGGCCGTGTTCTCCACGGCGGTGACCTTTACATCCTTGCCCAGAGACTTCAAAAATTCCCCGCACTGGCTGATGGCCTGCTCATGGGAGATGATCTCTTTAATATCCTCCAGTCTGGTGCCTCGCTTTGCCAGCAGATTGTGGTCGATCTTCAGCCGGACGGAGCGGACGATGGAAAATTCATGGTTCACCATCAGGTCATAGACTTTTTTCACGGAGCCGGCGGTGGAATTTTCGATAGGTACTACGCCGTACTGGCACAGGCCGTTCTCGATGGCGGAGAACACACCCTCAAAGTTGTTCATATAGAGGATAAATGGGGTCTTGAAGGCCTTTTCGCAGGCCTGCTGGGCATAGGCGCCCTCCACACCGCAGACCGCCACGGAAGCATGCTCCGGGAACAGCCGGGGGGTATTTTCCACAGCGGCGGTGATTTTTTCGCTGAGGGCAGTGGCCACCTGGAGCTTCCGGTTCTGATAGGAACGGCTCAGCTCAAACAGAGAAGAATAGAGCACGCTGGTATAATTCCGCATTTCCGGCTCCACCTTGCTGCAGACATCCGCCAGCTTTTCCCGCTCCCGGGTGGCATCCAGCACCTGCATACCCTGCTGCTTCTTATACTCGGCAATGGCGCTGGCCACTTCCATACGCCGCTGGAACAGCTCTACCATCTGATCGTCGATCTCATCGATCTGCTTGCGATAATCTTTCAAGTCCATACAATCGTCTCCTTATTTTGCGCACAAATAAGCATCGTAGATGGCCACGGCGGCGGCAGCCTCCATGACCGGAACGGCTCTGGGCACGATACAGGGATCGTGTCTGCCGTGGATGACCAGTTTCTGATTGATTTTCTGAGAAAGGGACACGCTGTCCTGCTCTTTGGCGATGGACGGGGTAGGCTTCACCGCCGCCCGGAACACCAGAGGCATTCCGGTGGTGATACCGCCTAAGATACCGCCATGGTTATTTGTGACGGTTTTCACTTCGCCATCCTCAATCGTATAGGCATCGTTATTCTCGCTGCCCCGCATGGCTGCGGCGGCAAAGCCTGCGCCGAATTCAATGCCCTTGACGGCAGGAATTCCAAAGACCGCCTGCGCGATGCGGTTTTCCATGCCGCCGAACATGGGTTCCCCCCAGCCGACGGGCAGCCCTGTGGCGGTACATTCGATCACGCCGCCCACGGAGTCGCCATCGGCTTTGGCTCTTAAAATCTCCTGCTCCATTTCCTCCCATGTGCCGGAAACACTGCCGATGGAGAGAATTTTGGCAGAAATCTCAATGCCCATTTGCTCTAAAATCTGCAGGCAGATGCCGCCGGCGATGCACAACGGTGCGGTGAGTCTGCCGGAGAAATGTCCGCCGCCGGCGGGAATCTCTCCATACTTCACAAAGGCGGGATAGTCCGCATGACCCGGTCTGGGGCAGTCACGGACATTGTCATAGTCCTTGGAGCGGGTGTTGGTATTTTCAATGATGGCGGTGATGGGGTCGCCGGTGGTCACATTGCCATGCAATCCTGTCTGAAATACAGGGATATCCGGTTCTTTTCTCGCCGTTGCCGTGGGGGAATTGCCGGGGGCACGGCGGCTGAGGAAGCTCTGCAATTTTTCCATATCGATGGCAAAGCCTGCCGGGATGCCCTCCATGGTCACGCCGATAGCAGGGGCGTGGGACTGACCGAAAATGGTGAACCGAAACCGCTCACCGTAAGTGCTGCTCATTCAAACGCCTCCCTTTGCAATCTCTCAAAATCTTCCCAGAATTGGGGGTAACTCTTATTCACGGCCTGTGCATCCAGAACGGTCACTTCCGCCTTGCACAGGATGGATGCCACAGCCGCTGCCATGGCGATGCGGTGGTCATTAACGCTGTCCACCGTGCCGCCAACAAGAGGCGTGCCGGTAATCAGCAGTCCGTCCTCTGTCTGCTCCACCTTGCCTCCAAGGGCAGTGAGCATTTGGGTGACGGTCTCCAGACGGTCGGACTCCTTCAGCCGGAGCCGCTGGGCATTGTAAATGCGGGTGGTGCCCTCGGCGGCACTTGCCACCACTGCCACCACCGGCACCAAATCGGGAATGGCGGCGGCATCGATGTCGCAGGCGGTCAATTTTCCGGGAGAAACCGTGATCGTATCCCCCTCCCAAGTGACTTTTGCACCGAAATTTTGCAAAATATCGGCAATGTTTTTATCGCCCTGGAGGCTGTTTCTGTCCAAGCCTGTGACGGAGACTGCCTTGCCCAGAGCCCCTGCGCACAGCCAGAAAGCGGCGTTGCTCCAGTCGCCCTCCACAGTGACGGAGCCGGGGCTTTGATAACCGCAGGCAGGGATATAATAGACATTTTCTTCTTTTTTGACGGAAATTCCGAACATTTCCATGGCCGCAAGGGTCATGTGAATATAAGGCTCGCTCTCCACCTTGCCCGTGACGGTCAGAGCGGAGGGTGCATCCAGCAGAGGCAATGCCAGCAAAAGCCCGGAGATATACTGGCTGGACACATTGCCGGGGAGGGTATAATCGCCGGGGGTCAGCTTGCCCTCGCACCGCAGGATGTCCTCTTGAGGACGGGAAAGCCTTGCCCCATGGGCAATCAGCTGTTCATCCAGAGGGTGCATGGGTCTCTGGGGCAGTCTGCCCTCCATGTGAAATTCCACAGTTTTGCCCAATGCCGCCGCCACCGGCAGCAGGAGCCGCAGGGTCGTGCCGCTTTCTCCGCAGGGGAGCTTTCCGTCAGAAAACAGTCCTTGCAGACAGGCACGGGTAGCGTCAATGTCCTTGGAGGTCGAGCAGCAAAGCACCTCTGTTTTTTCCTCTGCCAGAGCGTCGCAGATCAGCAGCCGATGGGCCATGGATTTGGAGGCAATGGCAGATATGGTACCGGAAAGCACGGATGGTTTGATGGTTTTAATCATTAGTAGCACCTCTTAAGCCTCCCCTTGAGGGGAGGTGGCACGACGAAGTCGTGACGGAGAGGTGGCTGTCAGCATTTACTGCCTGCACACACCTCTCAGCCAGCTTCGCTGGCAGCTCCCCTCAAGGGGAGCCTTTTAGATAATCCATTGAGGCAACTCTTCAATGGCAATGGGGTGAAGCTCGCACTTGTCCTTCGCCGTGGGGACCACCAGCGTGATGGTACCGCCCCGGCGCTTTTTATCGCCCAGAGCCGTTTTGCAGATATCCTCGGCACTTTGGGTCGTCTCTGTGGGGAGGTTAAATTTCTTCAGCAAATTGACGATTTCATCCCGGTTTTCTTCCGATAAAACCCCTTTTTTGCAGGCGGCATTGGCTACCATCGCCATACCGATGGACACGGCCTTGCCGTGGGAAAGGCTGAAATCGCTGTTTGCTTCGATGGCATGACCCAGGGTGTGACCCAGGTTCAAAAACTGGCGGCTGCCGTTGTCAAATTCATCTTCCTCCACCAGCTTTGCCTTGGCGCAGACACAGTCATAAATGACGGTTTCCCAATTCTCAATCCCCTTTTTCAGCCGTTCAAAAAGACCTTCCTGTCCCAGAACCGCATATTTGATGACCTCGGCAGTGCCGTCGGTCAAAATTTCGGTCGGCAGGGTTTTCAACAAATCCGTATCGCAGACCACCAGTCGGGGCTGATGGAAAGCGCCGCAGAGGTTCTTGCCTGCAGGCAGGTCAATGGCAGTCTTGCCGCCAACGGAGCTGTCCACCATGGCAAGCAGGGATGTGGGGACCTGCACACAGGAAATGCCACGGAGATAACAGGCAGCGGCAAAGCCGGCCAGATCGCCGGTGACACCGCCGCCAAGGGCGACGATCACATCGGTTCTGGTCAGACGGTTTTCTGCCAGAGCATTGACCAGTTCCAGAAAAATCTGCCCGTTTTTACTCTGTTCGCCGTGGGGGAATACAAAAGTTTTTACGGAAAAACCGGATTTTTCCAGACTTTTTTCTGCTTTTTCTCCGTAGAGACCATAGACCGTGTCATCGCTGACCACCATGGCGGTCCGTCCTTTGACCACCGAGGCGGTGCGGCTGCCCAGTTCCTCCAGCAGTCCTGCACCGATGAGCACATCATAGGGGTGACCGGTTTCGATTCTTCTGATTTTCATCGACCGTCCACCTCCTCCTTGATCTTTCTGCCGTCATCCAGCAGCTGCCGCAGGGTTTCGAAATCATTTTCCGCCATGGCCTTGCGGTAGGCGGTGAGATTTTCCAGCAGCACATCCATTTCCTGCACCATATAATCCCGGTTTTCCAGCATCAGCTCTGCCCACATATCCGGGTTCAGCCATGCAACTCTCGTCAAGTCCTTATAGGAACCGGCGGAGAAGCCCTTGTGCTGACGGGCCGTGGGGGATTTGATATAGGCGTTGGACACCACATGGCACATCTGGGAGGTGAAGGCGATCATTTTATCATGCTCTGCCGCTGTGGTGACGGAGAGCTTGCCGAAACCGGCAGGCGCCAGAAGCTGCTTGCACTTGGACAGCAGCTCCATATCGAAGCCGTCATGGGGGACCAGCACCATGGGTGCACCCTTAAAGAGATTGGCTCTGGCATATTTGAAGCCGGAATTGTGGGTACCGGCCATGGGGTGACCGCCCACAAAGGTGAAACCGTACTGTTCAGCCAAGGGGAAACAGGCCTCGCAGACCACCCGTTTGGTGCCGCAGAGATCCATGACTACCGTATGGGAAGCGATCTCCGATGCATGGTTTTGCAGCCACAAAATCGATGCCTCCGGCGGCAGACCGATGAGAATCAGGTCACATTCTGCCATGTTTTCCGCCGTGAGGGGGGCAGAAACCGCCCCGTCCAGAATGGCGAAATCCAGAATGGTCTTGTTGCGGTTATCCGCAAGGACCCTGTGCCTTGCCTCGGCATAGGCCTTGGCCATAGAGCCGCTGATGAGACCTAAGCCAACGATACCGACTGTCATGCCATGACCTCCCGTACTTTACGGACCAGCTCCGCCACCTCGGCGAACTGGTCGGGGGTCAGAGACTGGGCGCCGTCGCACCATGCGTTCTTGGGGTCGTTGTGGACTTCGATCATGAGACCGTCGCAGCCGGCAGCTGCCGCTGCCAATGCCATGGGCTTCACCAGCTTGGACTGACCGGTGGCATGGCTGGGGTCCACCACCACAGGCAGGTGGCTCAGATTCTTCAAAGTGGGCACGGCGGACAGATCCAGCGTATTTCGGGTGTAGGTCTCATAGGTGCGGATACCCCGCTCACAGAGGATGACCTGCTCATTGCCCTCGGACATGATATATTCGGCGGACATGAGCCACTCCTTCATGGTGGCACAGAGACCACGCTTCAGCAAAATGGGCTTATTCAGCTTGCCGACCTCTTTCAGGAGGTCAAAATTCTGCATATTTCTGGCACCGATCTGGATGATATCCACATCTTCAAAGAGAGGCAGATGGGTCAGGTTCATGACCTCGGTGCAGATGGGAAGACCGGTTTCTTTCCGGGCTTCCTGCAACATCTCCAGACCCAAGGCACCCAGACCCTGAAAATCATAGGGAGAGGTTCTGGGCTTGAAGGCGCCGCCTCGGAGGACCGTGGCACCGGCTGCCTTGACGGCCTTTGCCACACCGATGATCTGCTCGTGGGTCTCCACGGAGCAGGGACCTGCGATCAGGGCAAAATTGCCGCCGCCCAGCTTGCTGCCGCCCAGTTCGATGACCGTGTCATCGGGCTGGAAATCACGGCTGCACCGCTTGAAGGGCTCGGAGACCCGCTTCACCGACTGGACGATATCCAGAGAATTCAAAAGCTCCATATCGATCTTGGAGGTATCGCCCACCAGACCGAGGACCGTATAATAATCGCCGGCGGAAATGTGGATCTTCAGTCCCTGGCTCTCCAGCCAGCGGATAAGGTTGTCGATCTGTGCCTGGGGCACATTGGGCTTCAAAATGGCGATCATAGTAGGTTTCTCCTTTCAAAAGTAAAAGCAAAAAGGCTTCACAGAAGTGATTCTGTGAAGCCTCGGTGAACGGTTTTATCTGCCCGTTTCGCTTTTGGTGCAGCACAAATCACTTCTACTTTCAGGTGCGAAAGTAAAAGTAATAGGCAGTAAAAAAGCGGGCAGTGTTGGTCATGACAGGTTCTCCTTGTCTTGGTTTCTTTCACTATAGCACTTTAATGCGGTGGTGTCAATGTGACTTTTCCATAAAATGCGTCTTAATTTTTTCAAAAGTATCGTCGGAGATGACATGTTCCATGGCGCAGGCCTCCTGTGCAGCCGTTTCCTGCTCCACGCCCAGAGCCGTGAGCATCCGGGTCAAAACCTGATGGCGCTCATAGATCCGCCGGGCAATGGCTTCGCCCTGTTCGGTCAGAGAAAGGTGGCCGTTTTCATCCATGCAGACATGACCGCTTTCCCGCAGCTTCTTCATGGCCACGGACACGCTGGGCTTGGAATAGCCCAACTCCGCCACAACATCCACGGAACGGACCGAGCCGTGTTCCATGCGCAGCTTCAAAATGGTCTCCAGATAATCCTCTCCGGAACGGTGGATCGCCATACCAAACCCTCCTTTCAAACCAATTGACAATCGTTATTTTGATTATAAAATCCCCTATACAGGATGTCAAGGGAAGAAAATTTACAGAAATATCACAAAGAAAGTAAAATCAATACTTTTCCCATGGGAGGAATTGTGGTATTATGTATGGTGGATTGGTATGTAACCATTTTAGATTCGTCGGCTTTGCCGACACATCCATTTTCAATTATCAATTGTCAATTATCAATTGAGGTATTCTATGATCGAATTGCTTTCTCCTGCCGGGTCTATGGACGCCCTGCGGGCTGCCGTCCAGAACGGCGCCGATGCCGTTTATCTGGGCTACGGCGATTTCAACGCCAGACGGAACGCCAAGAATTTCTCCGTGGAGGAATTGCAGGAGGCCATCTCCTATTGCCATGTCCGTGGCGTGCAGGTCCATCTTACTTTGAATATTCTCGTCTCCGACCGGGAAATGGTGCAGGCCGCCGAGGTCATCCGCACTGCCGCCGGTCTGGGTATCGATGCCTTTATCGTGCAGGATCTGGGCGTGGTGAAGCTGTGCCGCCAGATCGCACCCTCCGTCCCCGTCCACGCCTCCACTCAGATGAGCATCCACTCCTTAGAGGGCGTTCTGCAGGCGGCGGAGCTGGGCTGCAGCCGTGTGGTGCTGGCAAGAGAGCTGCCCAGAGAGGAGATCGAATTTATCTGCCGGAATTCCCCCGTGGAGATCGAGGTCTTTGTCCACGGCGCTCTTTGCATGTGCTATTCCGGTCAGTGCCTCATGTCCGCCGTCATCGGCAGACGCTCCGGCAACCGGGGTCAGTGCGCCCAGCCCTGCCGCCTGCCCTACGGCTACGGCAGATTTGAAGAATCCCGCTATCCCCTGAGCCTGAAGGACAACTGCCTGCTGGACTATGTGCAGGAAATGAAGGCCATGGGCGTGGCCTCTCTGAAAATCGAAGGACGGATGAAGCGTCCCGAGTATGTGGCCATCGTCACCAGAATTTACAGAGCTGTGCTGGACGGCAGACCTGTCAGCCAGGAGGCACTGGATCAGCTGGAGGCCATTTTCTCCCGTCAGGGCTTTACACAGGGCTACTATCTGGGCAAAACCGGGCAGGAGATGTTCGGCGTCCATCAGGACACCCCCGAAGATAAAGAACTGCTGGCGGCAGCCCGTGCCACCTATGAACGGGGCGAGAACCCCAGAGTGCCTGTCCGTTTCTACGCCATGATCAAAGCCGGTGAGGAGAGCCAGCTGGCGGTGGAGGATGAACAGGGTCACATCTGCAAGACCAAAGGTCCCATCCCCGAAGCATCCCGCATGAGAGAGCTGACGGAAAAGGATCTGGCTGACCGTCTGGGCAAGACCGGCGGCACGCCCTACCTGTGCAAAGAGGTGAAATCCGCCATCCAGCCGGGGCTTATGCTCCCTGCCTCTGCCATCAATGCCATGCGCAGAGATGTGCTGGACAAGCTGACGGCGGTACGAGGTCGGGTAGAACCCCCTCAGCTGGGTGCCTTCAGCCAGCCTGCCCCCTATGACGGCATCCCCGGGGAAGCCAAGCTGACGGTCTGCGTCCGCTCCGCCGACCAGATCACCCCCAAGCTCCTTCGAATGAATCCGGCGGCACTGTATGTGCCCGTTTCCGAGCTTCTGGCCCATCCCGAGATCCGGGACATGGTCCCCATCGACACAGAACTGACCGCCGTGCTCCCCAGAGTCATCGGCGACCGGGAGCGCACCCAGTGGGCAGCCTGTCTGGAACAGGTCTTTGCCATGGGCGTCCGCCATGTGTTGACGGGCAATCTGGGTCAGCTCCGTCTGGCCAGACAGAAGGGCTTTGCCCTCCGGGGCGATTTCGGCCTCAACATCTACAATTCCCGCTCCATGCACTATCTGAAAGAACAGGGTCTGGAAAGCCAGCTGGTGAGCTTGGAAATGACATTGCCTCAGCTGCGGGATCTCAGCAAGGCCGTGCTGGTGGAAGTGCTGGTCTACGGCAGACTGCCTCTGATGCTCATGGAAAACTGCGTCATCAAGGGCAGAACGGGCACTTGCTCCTGCGAGACCCCCACCAAGCTCATCGACCGCATGGGCGAGGAGTTCCCCATTCTCAAGGACCCCGGCACCTGCCGGAATGTGCTCTATAACGGCAAAAAACTCTACATACTGGACAAGCTGGACAGCTTGAGAGGTATGGGCATCTGGGCCCACCGCCTGAACTTCACCACGGAAAATCCCAACGAAGTGGATGCCATTCTGAGCCAGTATGAGGGCGGTGCCTCCTTCGATCCCGGCACCTGCACCAGAGGACTCTACACCAGAGGAGTAGAATAAACCTATGCTGATTTTAGCATCTCAATCCCCCCGGCGGAGAGACCTGCTCTCCATGCTGGGTCTGGAATTTACCGTTGTCACCGCCGATATTGACGAGACCATGGATGAGACCCTCTCCGTGGAAGAGGCGGTGGCAGAGGTCTGCCAGCGAAAGGCAGAGGCTGTGGCACAGCTTCATCCCCACGACACCATTATTTCTGCCGATACCATCGTGGTGGTGGACGGCAAGGTGCTGGGCAAGCCCCGAAACGAAGACCATGCCAGAGAAATGCTCCGCAGCCTTTCCGGCAGAAGTCACAGGGTCATGACCGCCTTTTGCATTTGGCAGAAGGGGGAAGCCATGACCCATGTGGAAATAACCAATCTGCGGTTCAAGCCCCTTTCCAACGAAGAAATCAACGCCTATGTTGCCACCGGCTCGCCCATGGACAAGGCAGGTGCCTACGGCATTCAGGATCAGGCATCCATTTTCGTGGAGGCACTGGAGGGCGACTATTACAATGTCATGGGTCTGCCGGTGTGCGCACTGGTAAAGGCTCTGAGAACAAGCGGCATAGAAGTGCTGGGCAGCACGGAGCCGTAAAGGTGATACTATGAAAAAGAAACTCTTTTCCTCAAAAATCAAGACCCTGCTCATTGTGGCAGTGACCCTGGCGGTGGTCACCACGGTCATTACGGCGGTGGTGGGCGGCACCACTTTCTCCAAAACGGTTTTTGGTGATGTGCTGACCCCTCTGCGCAGCGGTGTGGCTGCCATCGACCGGGCAGCCCTGCGTTACTACAACTATATCTTCTCCTATGAATCTCTGAAAGAAGAAAATGCCGCCCTCAAGCAGCAGATCGCCGATCTGGAAGAGGATATCCGCACGGCGCAGGAGCTGCAAAGAGAAAATCAGCGGTATGAGCAGCTGCTGGAGATCAAGGAAGAACATCCCGACTATATCTTCGAGCCTGCTTACCTCATTTCCTGGGACGCCTCCACCTGGCGAAGCACCTTTACCATCGGTAAGGGCAGCAATCACGGTCTGGAAGTGGGCATGGCTGCCCTCTCCGAGAACCGCCAGATGATCGGCATCATCACCGATCTGGGCGATAATTGGGCTACCGTCACCACCATTCTGGACAGCGGTCTGGAGATCAGTGCCGCCATCGCCTCCTCCGGCTATACCGGCGTGGTCCAGGGCACTTACCAGTCGGAAAATACCCAGGTCCTTCGTATGAACTATCTTTCCACCGATGCCGTGCTGAAAAACGGCGATCAGGTGGTCACCACCGGTTCTACCATGTATCCCAAGGGTCTGCTGCTGGGCAAGATCTCCAATGTGTCTCTGGATGAGACCGGCGTTGCCAAGTATGCCGCTCTGAAGGCCAGCTGCGATCTGGACGATCTGGAACAAGTTTTCATCTTAGTAAACTACGAATAATTGCCTCCCCTCGAGGGGAGGTGCCGAGCGAAGCGAGGCGGAGAGGTGGCTGTTGGCACTCACTGCCTGCACACACCTCTCAGTCACGGCTTCGCCGTGCCAGCTCCCCTCAAGGGGAGCCTTATGGAGTACCTCTTATGAATCAACGAAACCGAAAAATCCTCATGTGGGCGCTGTTCGCCCTGCTATACCTGCTGATCATGCTGGTGCAGACCACCCTGTTCGGTCGGATGCGGCTGCTGGGTGTGAAGCTGAATCTCATGCCCATAGCCATGGTCTGCATTGCCATGCAGGTGGGTCATGAAGCCGGTGGGCTCTTTGGGCTGATTGCAGGCTTTTCCTGGTACGCCGCCGGTGCTGACGACGGCGCTCTTGCCATGGTTTCCTTTACTGTTTTCGGCATATTGGCAGGCTGGCTCTGCGACACCGTTTTCCGCCGCCGCTTTTTGCCTGCTGCCCTGCTGAGCTTTGCTGCCGTCCTGCTCCACGAAGGGGCACGATTCGTCCTCAAATACTATCTGGCAGATGCCAGCGGCAGTCTCCTTCTGTGGGTGCCTGTCATTGCCTGCCTGTCCGTTTTCATCAGTCCCGTTATTTATCTGCTGAGCAAAGCCGTCAGAAAGGTTGGTGGCGAACTGTGAACAGAAGAACTCGTGTCCGTGTCACCGCTTTTATCGTCGCCATGGCCCTTGTCATGGGTCTGTTTGGCTTCCGGCTGTATAAGATCCAGTCCGATGTGGACGAGCAGACCCTCCACATGGCAGACAGTACCTATTTCTACACCACCGTGGAGGCTGCCAGAGGTCAGATTCTCGACCGCAACGGCACCGTTCTGGTAACCAACCGGGCAAGCTACAATGTCTATATCGTTTCCTTCGTCCTGTTCAACAGTCCCGATCCCAACGGCTCCATTCTGAAGCTGCTGGACCTGTGCGAAGATTTGGGCATCGAGATGGAGAGCCATCTGCCCATTTCGGAAACCAAGCCCTACACCTACACCACCGACGACTACGGTCAGAACTGGAAGGATCATTTCCGCACCTTCCTCCGCAGCCGCTCCATCGATACGGATATCTCCGCCGGCGCCCTCATGAAGATCCTCCGGGAAGAATACAAAATTCCCAAGGAACTGGATGAGACCCGGGCATTCCAGCTGATCGCCGTCCGCTATGAGCTGGAGCTGCGCGGTATCCAGGGTATGCCGCTGGAAAACTATGTGATCGCAGAGGATGTGACCTCGGAACAGCTCTCCGCCATCATCGAACTGGACATCCCCGGCGTCTTTGTGGATACCACCACCGTCCGGGAATACAAGACCCCCTATGCCTCCCACCTGCTGGGTTACACCGGCGACATGGACTGGGAGGAATACAGCGAAGTCTTCAAAGACAAAGGCTATGCCATGAATGCCCGAATCGGCAAAACCGGTGTGGAACAGGCCTTTGAGGACTATCTCCACGGCTCCGACGGACAGATGAAGACCACCGTCACCGCCGACGGTGAGATTTTGGAACAGTACTACACCAAAGTTCCTCAGCCCGGCTCCAATGTGGAGCTTTCCATCGACATCGACCTGCAGACCGTTGCCGCACAGGCATTGGAAGAGCTGATTCTGGACCTGCGTCAGAACGGCGTGGGCGTTTCCAAGAGCGGTAAGGATGCCAAGGGCGGCGCTGTGGTGGTGCAGGAGGTCAAGACCGGTGAAGTTCTGGCCTCCGTCAGCTACCCCAGCTATACCATGGAGGAGTTCCAGAACACCGAGAGCTTCAACAAGCTCCGGGATGACGATGTCTATTCCCCCCTTGTGGATCGCACCCGGTCCTTTGCCTATCCCCCCGGTTCCATTTATAAAATGTGTACCGCCATTGCCGCCATGGATGTCTCCGGCTTCGGTCCGGGCTTCGAGGTCCGGGACCAGGGCCGCTACACCAAGTATGAGCTGGAGGGCTACGCCCCCGCCTGCTACATCTACACTTCCACCGGTCACACCCACGGTGTGGTCAACATGATGGAAGCCCTGCGGGATTCCTGCAACTACTACTTCTACGAAGTGGGTCTGCAGGTGCCCACGGCAGAGCTGGACCGCATCGCCAAGGGTCTGGGTCTGGGTGAGCCTACGGGCGGCGAACTGGCAGAAAACATTGGTATGCGAGCCAATGCCGAAAGCAAGGCGGAGGTCTTTGCCGGTACTTCCCAGTCGGAATGGGTGGACGGCGATAAGCTTCAGGCCGTCATCGGTCAGAGCCTCAATGCCTTTACCCCTTTGCAGATGGCCTGCTATACCTCTGCACTGGCCAACGGCGGTACAAGATATGAGGCCACCTTCCTTCGCCGTGTGGTCTCCTGGGATTTCTCCCAGCTGCTGGAAGAAAGCATCCCCACCGTTGCCAGCACGCTTGAGATCTCTGACGAGGCCTTGAAGGCCATCAACGAAGGTATGCAGATGGCTGCCCAGGAACGCATCGGCTACAACTCCGATGTGGACGGCACCGCTTCTGCTTATCTCTACGACTATCCCATCAAGGTGGCAGCCAAAACCGGTACGGCACAGCACGGCGCAGGCAACACCTCCGACAACGCCTCCTTCGTCTGCTATGCCCCTGCCGACGACCCTCAGGTGGCCATCGCCATCTATGTGGAGCAGGGCGCACAGGGCGGTAACCTGGGCAAGATCGTCCGAGCCATTCTGGACGAATATTTCTCCCAGGAGAGCAAGTACGAGACAACCAGTAAAGAAAATTATGTGTATTAACAAATAAAGCCTCCCCTTGAGGGGAGGTGGCATTTGCGAAGCAAATGACGGAGAGGTGTGCTGGCACCAACTGCCTGCACCCACCTCTCAGTCGCCTGCGGCGACAGCTCCCCTCAAGGGGAGCCTTTGAAAGAGAGGAAGCCTATGACTGACCAAAGCAAACTTCGTAATTTTTCCATCGTGGCCCACATTGACCACGGCAAATCCACTCTGGCTGACCGCCTGCTGGGGGAATGCAACACCATCGACAAGCGGGAAATGGAAGACCAGATTCTCGACAATATGGAGCTGGAACGGGAACGGGGCATCACCATCAAGGCCCGTGCCGTCCGCCTGAACTACACCGCCGATGACGGGCAGGACTATGTGCTGAACCTCATCGACACTCCGGGACATGTGGACTTTAACTATGAGGTCTCCAGAAGCCTCACCGCCTGCGAAGGCGCGGTGCTGGTGGTGGATGCCTCTCAGGGCATCGAAGCCCAGACCCTTGCAAACACCTATCTTGCCATCGATGAAGGGCTGGAAGTCCTGCCTGTGGTCAACAAGATCGACCTGCCTGCGGCAAGACCTCAGGAGGTCAAGCAGGAAATTGAAGATATCATCGGCATCCCTGCCATGGATGCACCGGAAATTTCCGCCAAAAACGGCATCAATATCCACGAGGTGCTGGAATTGGTGGTACGGGATGTGCCCCCTCCCGAAGGTGACCGGAACGCTCCCTTGCAGGCGCTGATTTTTGACAGCCAGTATGACAGCTACCGGGGCGTTATCGTCTATCTCCGTGTCATGAACGGCACTTTGACTCCCGGCATGGATGTACGCATGATGGCCACCGGCGCCGAGTACAAGGTGGTGGAGTGCGGTCATCTGGCACCCAGAGGCATGATTCCCTGCGACGGACTGGGCGCAGGCGAAGTGGGTTATTTCACCGCCTCCATCAAGACCATTTCCGATACCCAGGTAGGCGACACGGTCACCGGCGTGGAGAATCCCACTTCTGAAGCCCTCCCCGGCTACAAGGCTGTGCAGCCCATGGTGTTCTCCGGCGTGTACCCCGCCGACGGCTCCAAGTACGGCGATCTGAGAGATGCACTGGAAAAGCTCCAGCTGAACGACGCCTCCATGAGCTTCGTGCAGGAAAACTCCATTGCCCTGGGCTTTGGCTTCCGCTGCGGCTTCCTTGGACTTCTGCACATGGAAGTCATTATGGAGCGACTGGAACGGGAGTACAATCTGGATCTCATCACCACCGCACCCAATGTCGTCTACGAAATTACGAAAACCGACGGCACGGAGATCGAGGTCTACACCCCCCTCAACTACCCCGATCCCGCCGAAATCGCTGAGGCAAGAGAGCCTTTCGTCAAGGCCAGCATCATCACCCCCCAGGACTATGTGGGCAACATTATGGATCTGTGCCAGCAGCGGCGGGGCGAGTTCAAGGATATGACCTATCTGGACACCACCCGTGTGGAGCTCCATTATCACATGCCCCTCAACGAGATCATTTACGATTTCTTCGACGCGCTGAAATCCAGAACCAGAGGCTACGCCTCTCTGGACTATGAGCTGCTGGGCTACCGCCCCAGCAAGCTGGTCAAGCTGGATATCCTTCTCAACGGCGAGCAGGTGGATGCCTTGAGCTTCATCCTCTTTGCCGACTCTGCCTATGCCAGAGCCAGAAAGACCTGCGTGAAGCTGAAGGAGAATATCCCCCGCCAGATGTTTGAAATTCCCGTCCAGGCTGCCATCGGCGGCAAAGTCATTGCCCGTGAGACCATCAAGGCCCTGCGAAAGGATGTCCTTGCCAAGTGCTACGGCGGCGACATTACCCGAAAGAAGAAGCTGCTGGAAAAGCAGAAGGAAGGCAAGAAGCGCATGCGCAGCTTCGGCACTGTTTCTGTCCCCAGCGACGCTTTTATGGCCGTGCTGAAGCTGGACGATGACGATTGATTGGTGAAACCTATGTTGATAAAAAAATCTACCAATAAAGAACCCACTGCCCTCAAGCCTCTGGGTCTCTACATCCATGTGCCTTTCTGCCGCAGCAAGTGCCAGTACTGCGATTTCTATTCTCTTGGCGGCGGCATGAATCACGAGAGCATGGACCTGTACCTGCAGGCGGTTCTGGCTCATATCAAGGAGACTGCCCAAAGAGTGGTGGGCTACTCCGTGGACACGGTCTACTTTGGCGGCGGTACCCCCAGCTTCTTTGGGGCACAGAATCTGATCCGTATTCTGACGGAGATCGACCGCCGGTTCCATCTGGAGCCCAATGCGGAGATCACCCTGGAGGCCAACCCCGACAGCGTCACCGCCCAGGCGCTGGGTAAGCTGCGGAAGGCCGGCTTCAACCGCATTTCCATCGGTGTCCAGTGCGATGAGGATGCCAAGCTGAAAGCCCTGGGTCGTCCCCACACCTACAAGCAGGCGCAGATGGCAGTGGCACAGGCACGGCGAGCCGGTTTTGACAATGTCTCTGTGGATCTCATGTTCGGTCTGCCCAATCAGAACCGGGAGCAGTGGATGGCCACCTTGCGGAATGTCATGGAGCTGAAGCCCGACCATATTTCCTGCTACGGACTGAAGGTGGAGCCCAACACCCCCCTGTGGGAGTACAAGGAGGGCGCCAACCTGCCCGATGACGATATGCAGGCGGATATGTACTTCTACGCCGTGGAGACTTTGGAATCCTTCGGCTTCCACCAATATGAGATCTCCAATTTCGCCCTGCCGGGGAAGGAGTGTCTCCACAATCTGAAATATTGGACAGGACAGCCCTATATCGGCTTCGGTCCTGCGGCAGCTTCCGACTTTGGCGGCAAGCGGTTCACGGCGGAGGCCAATCTGGACCGCTACATCACCGGTGTCATGGAGCAGACCACCATTCTCTCCGAATGTGAGACCCTGCCTCAGAGAGAACGGGCAGGGGAATATCTGATGCTCCGTCTGCGGACGGCCCACGGCATCGAGGAAAATGAATATATGCACACCTATCTGCTGCCCTTTGCCCCTCTGGAGGAGCTGCTGCACAAGTTCGCCCAGATGGATCTGGCGGAGCAGCAGGAAAACGGCCGCTGGCGGCTGACTCCCAAGGGCTTTATGGTGTCCAATTCCATCATTCTGCAGCTGCTGGAAGCCCAGCAGAAGAGCAAACCTCTTGCAAAGGCACTGCGATAAGAACCGCACCAAAGCCTCCCTCTGATGAGGGAGGTGTCAAAAATCTTTGATTTTTGACGGAGGGAGAGAACATGAAAGACTACAATAAAAATAACATCCCTCTTGCAAAGGCTCTGCGAAAAAATATGACACCGTGGGAGCGGCATTTGTGGTATGATTTTTTGAGAGGTTATCCCGTGCGGTTTCAAAGACAAAAAGCCATTGGGAACTACATTGCGGATTTCTATTGTGCAAAGGCAAGACTGGTCGTAGAACTGGACGGTGGTGGACATTACACTGCCGTACAGGCACAAAGTGATGCTATTCGTACCAAAGCATTAGAAGCCATGAATTTGCGTGTTCTGCGCATTTGCAATTTGGATGTAGACCGAAACTTCAACGGTGTATGTGAATATATTGATTTCGCCGTCAGACAATCTCTCCCTCAGTCAGCTTCGCTGACAGCTCCCTCGTCAGAGGGAGCCTTCTAGGTGCCTACTATAACGAAAAAGCACGCATCACAAGGATGCGTGCTTTTTGCTTTCTGCCACTGCCAGTTCGTCGCAGCGGGTATTTTTTTCATTGGAGGCATGACCCTTGACCCAGTGATAGTGGACCTCGTGCTTTGCAATGAGAGGGAGCAAAATCTCCCACAGATCCACATTGAGGGCAGGCTTTTTATCGGATTTGATCCAGCCTTTTTTCTTCCAACCGTAGACCCAGCCCTTTTCCAAAGCGTCGATGACATACTTGGAATCGGAGTAAAGCTCCACGGTGCATGGCTCTTTCAGGGCTTCCAAAGCCCGAATGACACCGGTCAGCTCCATGCGGTTGTTGGTGGTATTGGCTTCGCCGCCGGAGAGCTCCTTTTCGATGCCGTTAAAGCTGAGGATGGCGCCCCAGCCACCGGGTCCGGGGTTGCCGGAGCAAGCCCCGTCGGTGTAAATTGTGACTGTTTTCATTCTTCCTCGGCTTCTTCCTTGTCGGTCCGTTGGAGGGAGATGACCTCAAAGCCCTCTTCCACACGCATGACACGGACGCCCTGGGTGCTTCTGTCGTAGGTGTTGATATCGGAGGCGGCCATACGGATGATGACGCCGCCATTTTCAATGAGCATCACATCGTCATTGTCATCCACAGCTTCGATACCGGCCACCAAGCCGGTTTTGGCGGTGAGGTTATAGTTCTTCAGACCCTTGCCGCCCCGGTTCTGGACATGGTATTCGCCCATTTCCGTCCGTTTGCCGTAGCCGTTCTTGGTGACGGTCAGCAGCTGCTTGTCCTCTGCGGCGATGACAGCACCGACCACGCAGTCGCCATCCTCCAGACGAATACCCCGGACACCGGCGGCATCTCTGCCCATGGGACGGGCATCGTTTTCATCGAAGCAGATGGCCATGCCCTGCTCCGTGGCAATGATGATCTTATCGGAGCCATTGGTCTTCAGCACATTGATCAGCTCATCGCCTTCATCCAGCGTCAGTGCCCGGATGCCGCCCTTGCGGTTGGTCTCCAAAGTGGGCATGTGGATGCGCTTGACGGTGCCGTGCTTGGTGACCATGACCAGGTAAGCATCTTCCTCAAACTCTCTTGTCAGGAGCATGGCGGTGATCTTTTCTTCCGGCTCCAGAGGCAGGATATTGACAATGGCAGTGCCTCTGGCGGTACGGCTTGCCTCGGGGATCAGATAGCCCTTTCTCCGATGGACACGGCCGGTATTGGAGAAGAACAGGAGCATATCGTGGGTCGAGGCCACGAACAGGCTCTTGACATAGTCCTCTTCCTTTAGATTCTGGGCAGTAATGCCCTTGCCGCCTCTGCGCTGGGCACGATAGGTGGAAGTAGGCAGACGCTTGATGTAGCCCTGATTGGACAGGGTGTAGCAGCAGTCCTCTTCCTCGATGAGGTCTTCAATATCGATCTCATCCTCCACATCCTGAATCTCCGTGACCCGGTCATCGCCGTACTTGTCACGGATCTGGATCAGCTCTTCCTTGAGAACGGCCTTGATCTTTTCGGGATCTGCCAGCAGTTCCTTGAAATAGGAGATCTTCTCCTGCAAATCCTTGAACTCATTTTCCAGCTTTTCCCGGTTGAGACCCTGCAATGCGATAAGACGCATATCGCAGATGGCCTGTGCCTGGATATCATCCAGACCGAACCGCTCCATGAGCCGCATTTTGGCATCATCATAGGCAGAGCGGATGATGGAGATGACTTCATCGATGTTATCCTGGGCGATGAGCAGACCTTCCAGCAGGTGGGCACGCTCCTCGGCCTTCCGCAGGTCGTACTGAGTGCGGCGGACGATGATCTCCGTCTGGTGGGCCAGATATTCATCCAGCACCTGACGCAGGGTCAGAATTCTGGGCTGAGACTGGTTATTGACCAGGGCCAGCATGATAACGGAGAAGGAAGACTGCATGGCAGTCTGCTTATACAGATGGTTCAGCACCACCTGGGGATTGGCGTCCTTTTTCAGCTCGATGACGATACGCATACCGCTGCGGTCACTTTCGTCACGGAGGTCGGAGATACCCTCCAGCCGCTTATCCCGGATCTGGTCCATCATATTCTTGACCAGCTGGGACTTGTTGACCTGATAGGGCAGTTCGTGGACGATGATTCGCTGACGATCCTTGCCGAATTCCTCCATGAAGGTTCTGGCACGGACCACGATCTTGCCTCTGCCGGTGCCGTAGGCGGCACGGATGCCGGATCTGCCCATGATGATACCCTTGGTGGGGAAATCGGGACCCTTCACATGCTCCATCAGGTCGGAGAGTGTGGCCTCCGGGTCATCCAACACGCAAATGCAGGCGTTGATGACTTCCTTCAGGTTGTGAGGCGGAATGTTGGTGGCCATACCGACGGCGATACCGGAGGAGCCGTTGACCAGCAGATTGGGGATCCGGCTGGGCAGGACACGGGGTTCCTTGGTGGTCTCATCGAAGTTGGGGTCCCAGTCCACGGTGTCCTTTTCGATATCCCGCAGCATCTCATCGGCGATCTTGGAGAGCTTGGCTTCGGTATAACGGTAGGCAGCGGCAGGGTTGCCGTCCACATCACCGAAGTTACCCTGACCGAATACCAGAGGATAGCGCAGGGAGAAATCCTGTGCCAAGCGGACCATGGCATCGTAGACAGAGCTATCGCCATGGGGGTGGTATTTACCCAGAACATCACCGACGACGGTGGCGGATTTTTTGGTCTTCTTTTCAGAGGTCAGACCGGTCTCATGCATGGAATAGAGGATTCTGCGGTGAACCGGCTTCAGACCGTCACGGACATCGGGCAGAGCTCTGCCCACGATGACGGACATGGCATAGTCGATATAGCTGGACTGCATTTCGTGGACCAGCTCCGACTGGGTGATAACCTGATTGGGGAATAAGATATCCTCCGGCTTATAGTCTCTGTTATGTGCCAAAAGAGTACCTCCTTATCAAAATTACTGAGCACCAAGGCCTCCCCTGACGTTGGGGAGGTGTCAGCCTCAAGGCTGACGGAGGGGTTGACAATCCCCCAGCTTCGCTTCGCTCAGCAGCCCCCTTTACACAAGGGGGCCTTATTATATATCCAAATTCACCACATACTTGGCGTTTTCTTCGATCCACGCCTTTCTGGGTTCCACTTCCTCACCCATGAGGATGGAGAACACACGGTCGGCGGCCGCAGCGTCATCCAGAGTGATTCGGCGCAGGGTACGGCGCTCCGGGTCCATGGTGGTCTCCCAAAGCTCGTCCTTATCCATTTCACCAAGACCCTTGTAGCGCTTGATCTCGATCTTGGCATTGGATTCTCCACGCATCTCCGCAGAGATCTGATCCCGCTCCTCATCGGAATAGGCCACCCGCTCGGTCTTGCCCTTGATGAGCTTATACAGAGGCGGCACAGCGGAATAGACATAGCCCCGCTCGATGAGGGGACGCATATAGCGGAAGAAGAAGGTCAGAAGCAGGGTGCGGATATGGCTGCCGTCCACATCGGCATCGGACATGATGATGATCTTGTGGTAGCGGAGCTTTTCGATGTTGAACTCCTCGCCGATACCGGCGCCCATGGCCATGATGAGGGGGTTCAGCTTATCGTTGCCGTAGACCTTGTCCACTCTGGCCTTTTCCACATTGAGCATCTTGCCCCACATGGCAAGGATGGCCTGGAAGCGGCTGTCTCTGCCGTTGATGGCAGAGCCGGCTGCGGAGTCACCCTCGACGATGTACAGTTCGCACAGGCCGGGGTCACGCTCATTGCAGTCCTTCAGCTTGTCGGGCATACCGCCGGATTCCAAGCCGTTGCGCTTGCGGATAGATTCTCTTGCCCGCTTGGCGGCCTCTCTGGCACGGTTTGCCAGCATGGCCTTTTCCAGAATGATCTTGCCAACGGCAGGATGCTCTTCCAGATACTCTGTAAGGAGCTTGGTGACGATGTTATCCACCAGTGTACGGATATGGGCATTGCCCAGCTTGGCCTTGGTCTGACCCTCGAACTGGGCATCCGTCAGCTTGACGGAGATGACCGCCGTAATGCCTTCCCGGACATCGGAGCCGTCCAGCTTGTCGGCATCGGTCTTGATGGCGCCGATCTTGGTGCCGTAAGCATTGAGGACACGGGTCAGAGCCGTCTTGAAGCCGGTCTCATGCATACCGCCCTCAGGCGTGCGGATATCGTTGGCAAAGGAGATGATATTCTCATTGAAGCCGTCGGAATATTGCAGTGCCAGCTCGGCCACAGAATCATCCTTGCTGCCCTGCATATAGATGACTTCCTCATGCAGTGCCGCCTTGTCCTTGTTGAGCCAGGTGACATACTCCCGGCTGCCGCCCTCGTAGCAGAATTCCTCCCGGTTTTCCATGCGGGGACGCTTGTCCTCCACGGAGATCTTCAATCCGCCGTTGAGGAAGGCCTGCTGCCGCATGCGGTCACGGAGAATGGCATATTCATAGACCGTGGTATCGAACATCTCCGGGTCGGGCTTGAAGGTGACTTCCGTGCCGTTCTTGTCGGTCTTGCCCACAATGGTCATCTCCTGGGTGATGTGACCGCGGGAGAATTTCATCTGATGGATCTTGCCATCCTTGTGGACATCCACCTGCAGCCACTCGGACAGGGCATTGACCACGGACGCACCGACGCCGTGAAGACCGCCGGATACCTTGTATCCGCCGCCGCCGAACTTACCGCCGGCATGGAGCACGGTGAACACGACCTCCAGAGCCGGTTTGCCGGTCTGGGGCTGGATATCCACAGGGATGCCTCGGCCGTTATCGGTGACGGTGATGGTGTTGCCTTCATTGATGGTCACAGTGATCTCCGAGCAATAGCCTGCCAGGGCTTCGTCGATGGAGTTATCCACGATCTCATAGACCAGATGGTGCAGACCGGAGGAGGAAGTGGAGCCGATGTACATACCGGGACGCTTCCGAACGGCCTCCAGACCTTCCAGCACCTGAATTTGGCTGGCGTCATAGGTTTCTTCTACTTTGTTGAGGATTTCTTCAGACATAGAATTCTCTCCTAAAAAGGGGTTTTCTTTGTTATTTCATTCTCTTTTCCAGAGTGGCGGCGTTGACCTGGCAAAGGTATACCCGATCCATGCCGTATTCACTGGTCAAAAGGAAGGATTTTGGGATATCTTCCGTGGCGGGAATCACTTGACCGTTCTTTTCCGCCGCGGCGAGAAAATTTCTCGTATGCTTGGAGCAGGTGGTATTATCCAGATCGAAAATACCGATGATGGACTTGTCCCGAACGGACAAGCTGTCGCCGATGGGAATATACATTTCAGTCCACCTTCCTACCATGTTCTATGACAATGACTTCGCCTAATTCCGTCAGCCGATCCTTTTCGCAGCAGGTGATAAACACCTGTCCCGTTTTGATCTGGTTCAGAACGAAATCCTGCCGTCGGGCATCCAGCTCCGAAAGCACATCATCCAACAGCAAAACAGGCTCTTCGCCGGTGTCATCCCGGAAAATTTCCCGTTCCGCCAGTTTCAGGCTGATGGCGGCAGTGCGGGTCTGTCCCTGGGATCCAAAGGATTTCAGACTGACGCCGTCCAGAAACACATCAAAATCATCCTTGTGAGGACCGGTGAGGCACTGACCGCTTTCCAGCTCTGCCCGCATGTGGCTTTCCTGGTGCTCCAGAATTTTCTGCTCCAGTTCCAGCTTGGGGGCGAAGGGATCTTCAATGGTGGAAACGGTCTTATACTGCAAAACCAAATGTTCCTTGCCGCCGGAGAAGTCATAATGATACTTTTCCGTACATTTTGCCAACTTTTCCAGATAATTTGCCCGGTAGCCGATAAGAATGGCACCTACCTGAGCCATGCGGCAGTTGAAATCCGGCAGTGTCTCATAGAGGGCAGGGAAATCTCTACCGTCCTTGAGAATTCGGCTCTTGTGCTCCAGAAGCCGGTTATATTCCGTCAGGGCCCGGTCGTAGCCGGGGCGCAGCTGACACAGGGCATTATCCAGCAGTTTTCTTCTGGAAGAAGCGCCGGTTTTCAAAACCAGCAGATCTTCCGGGCAGAACAGAACGGTCGTCAGCAGTCCATGGAAATTGGCAAAGCTTTTCTGCTTCACGCCGCCCAAATACAGCTGCCGCGGCTTTCTGCCGGCAAAGAGGACGGCACGGAGGGTCTGCTCTCTGTCCTGAGAAAAGACGGTGCCTTCCAGATCGGCAAATTCTGCGCCGAACTGGAGCAGTTCTGCTTCCTTTCGGGTGCGGAACCCGTGGCCAGTGGACAGGTAGGAAATGGCCTCCAGCAGATTGGTCTTGCCCTGGGCGTTGTCACCTAAAATCAGATTGACGCCGGGGACAAAGTCGGCGGAAAATTCCGTATAGTTCCGGAAGCCCCGAAGCTGCAGGTTATTCAGCTGCATCTTCCGTGACCCGCCACTGACCGCCGTTGAAGCTGACCACATCGCCGGGACGGAGCTTCTTGCCCCGCATGGTGCAAACTTCGCCGTTGACCAGCACATCTTCCGCCAGAATGACGGTTTTCGCCATGCCGCCGCTTTCCACGGCGTTGGCAAATTTCAGAAAGTCCTGCAGCTTGATAAACTCTGTGCGGATGGGAATATCCTCTACCGCCGCAGAACGCTTGGTGATTTTTACTTTCATATTGATTACTCCGCTTTCAGTCTGACAGGCAGGACCATGTAAGCAAACCGGGTGCTGCCGTCGGCAGGGGTCAGAACGATGGGGCTGAGGCCGTTGGACAGCTCCAGAATCACATGGTCATCGGGCACTGCCTTCAGAGCCTCCAGCAGATACTTGCAGTTGAAGCCGATCTCCAGATCGTTGCCCTCGCCTGCCAGCTCGCAGACATCAAAGGCTTCGCCGATGGTGGAAATGGTCTGGAATTCACCCTTGTTGCTGCCGAACTTGCAGCGGACAGGACTCTTGATCTTCTCGGAAATAATCAGACCCACACGGTCGATGGTGGCAGTGAGGGAGGAGCGGTTGGCACCCAGACGGATGGGATTGTTGTCGGGCACGACCCGTCTCCAATCCAGGAATTCGCCCTCCAGAATACGGCAGACCAAAGTCACAGAACCGATCTCAAAGAGGATGTGCTTTCTGCCGAGGGTGAAACCGGCAAGGTCGTCTGTATCGGCAAGGATTTTTTCCACTTCCTTCAGTGCGGCGGCGGGAACGACAAACTTGCAGTCCCGTTCTGTGGGCACATCGGGCATGTACCGGCGGAGGGCCAGACGGAAGCCGTCCACGGCCACCATGGTGATGGAGGTGTTTTCCACTTCGATGAGACAGCCGGTGTGGATGGGACGGGCCTGGTTTTCGCTGACGGAGAAGATGGTGCCGGAGATCAGATCCCGCAGTTCTTTCTGAGGCAGCTTGATGGCATTTTCATATTCCACATCGGGCAGCTCGGGATAGTCCTCAGCGGTCATGGCTGTGAAGGTAAAGGCGGAGATGCCGCAGCGGATGGAGACCTTGAAGTTATCATCCACAGAAACAGTGACTTCCTCATCGGGCAGCTTGCGGACGATATCAAAAAACAATCTGGTGGGCATGACACATTCGCCGGTGGACTGGATATCGGCAGGAACAGTGACAGTGATGCCTGTTTCCAGATTATAGCCGGAAAGATACAGGTACATACCGGCCTTTACATGGATGCCTTCCAGAGCGGAAATGGCGCTTTTCTGGGCGACGGTACGGGATGCCACGGAAATGGCATTGACCAGCAGGCTCTTTTCGCAGACGAATTTGATCATGAAATGTCCTCCTTCTTTTCCACAGGCACAGCCTGCAAAAAATCCTTAAGCTCTATTCTTTCTATAAGAGAAAGAGAGTATATTTCAGTAGTAACAGTAGTAGTAAATTTCTATGTGGAAAACCGGGTCAAAGCCAGCAGGGACGGGGGGTCTGTCTCCACAGCCCATTGTGGAAAATTTTTCACTTTTCCACAGGCAAATTCTGTTCTTTGAAAACCTTGACTTTTCCACAGTTTGTTTTTCACATTCCACAGGTGGTTGTGGAATTACAGCTTGCCGTTGATATTGGCCTTGATGTCCCGGATGGTATCGTGGATGGGGCTCTTGGGGTCTTCCAGCATGGCCTCCACCTTCTTGATGCCGTAAAGGGCAGTGGTGTGGTCACGGCCGAACTCCTCGCCCACATCGGGCAGGCTCAGATTGGTCATGGTTCGGACCAGATACATGGCAGTCTGTCTGGCCTCTGCCACGCCCTTGTTCCGCAGGGTACTGCGGATGGCAGTTTCGGCAATGTTGTAGTACCGGGCGGTCTCCTTGATGATGAGGTCCGGTGTAGGCAAGGTGTCTGCCTTGCCCTTGTACATATCCTTGATGGCTCTGGTCACATTGGGCAGATCCACTTCCATTTCCGTCAAATCATGATAGGCCTTGATTTTCTTAACTGTGCCTTCCAGCTGACGGATGTTGTTGGTGATATTCTCGGCAATGTAGGCGCAGACATCTTCCGGCATCTCGAAATTCAGAGAATTGCACTTGTTGCGGATGATGGCCATTCTGGTTTCATAATCCGGGGGATTGATATCTGCCAGCAGACCCCACTCAAAGCGGGTGCGGAGACGGTCCTCCAGTCGTGCCAGCTCATTGGGCGGACGGTCGGAGGTCAGCACGATCTGCTTGTGATTTTCATAGAGGGTGTTGAAGGTGTGGAAAAATTCCTCCTGGGTGGAGTCCTTACCGGCAATGAACTGGATATCATCCACCAGAAACAGATCCGCATTGCGGTATTTGTTGCGGAATTCCTGGTTTTTGCCCTCCTGCAGAGAACGGATCAGTTCATTGGTAAACTCATCGCCCTTGATATAGACGATGTTGTAATCGGGATGCTCTTTGTTGATCTCGTTGGCGATGGCATAGAGCAGATGGGTCTTGCCCAGACCGGAAGGTCCGTGGATAAACAGGGGGTTATAGACCTCGGCAGGTTTTCTTGCCACGGCCTTGGCAGAGGCGTGGGCAAACTGATTGGAGGGACCCACCACAAAGCGGTCGAAGGTGAACTGAGGATTGTATTCGATGAAACGGGGACGCTTGCTGGTCTGGCTGTCCTGCAGCTCCTGCAGCTCTTCATCGCTGAGGACGATGACCTCCACTTTTTTCTGGAAGATCTCCTTCATGGCGTCCTGAATGTAGGGAACAAACCGGGCCTTGATGATGTCGTAGTGGAACTCATCATGGGAGCAGATCATGAGCCTGCTGTCGGTGACTTCCACCAGTTCCGCATCTACGAACCAGTCGGAGACCACGGTCTCCGTCAGCAGTTCTTCCATGTAGCCCAGAACCTTTGCCCAAATATAGGAAGAAGCGTACATATCGGTCTCCTTTCAATGGATTTTTCTGAAAAAATGGCGATATTTCCGCACAATAATCTACCATGAATTATAGCACAAAGCTGTGGAAAATGCAAGTTTTTCCACAGGAATAAAAAAGACCCCCTTAGGGGGTCTTTTTTAACCGTAAATTCCGGTGCTGAGGTACCGCTGTCCGTCGTCGGGAAGGACGATGACGATCCGTTTTCCGGTCATATCGGGACGATTTGCCAGCTTCACGGCAGCAGCCAGGGCTGCGCCGGAGGAGATGCCCACCAGCAGACCTTCGGTCTTGGCGAGGTCATTGGCGGTTTCCATGGCTTCCTCATCGGTGACGGTGAGGACTTCGTCGTAAATGTCTCTGTCCAGCGTCTTGGGAATGAAGTTGGCGCCGATGCCCTGGATTTTGTGAGGGGCGGCTGTACCGCCGGAGAGCAGGGGGGAAGCCGCAGGCTCCACCGCCACCGCATAGATGGCAGGGTTCTGCTCCTTCAGATACTTTGCCGTGCCGGACAAAGTGCCGCCGGTGCCGACCGTGGCAAGGTAGACATCCAGCTTGCCTTCCGTGGCAGACCAGATCTCCGGACCGGTGGTGCGGTAGTGGGCCGCTGGGTTCGCCATATTGTCAAACTGGCCCAAAATCACGGCATTTTCCATGGAATCCCGTAATTCCTCCGCCTTGGCGATAGAGCCTGCCATGCCCTTTGCACCCTCTGTGAGGACGATCTCCGCGCCGTAAGCACGGATCAGGTTCTGCCGTTCCACGCTCATGGTTTCCGGCATGGTGAGGATGACCCGATAGCCTCTGGCAACGCCCACCCAGGCTAGACCAATGCCCGTGTTGCCGGAGGTGGGCTCGATGATGGCGGCGCCGGGCTTCAGAATTCCCTGTGCTTCGGCGTCCAGGATCATTTGCAGGGCCACCCGGTCCTTGGCAGAACCGGCAGGATTAAAGGCCTCGATTTTGGCGATAATTTCACTTTTTATGCCCTTTTTTTCACAGAATTTCTCCAAAGAAAGCAAGGGTGTGGAACCGATCAGTTCCGTGAGAGAATGATAGATCATAGTAGCCTCCGTCGAAAAGAAGCCACGGTGTTCCGTGGCTTCTTTCTTCGTTTTACTTTTTCAGCAGATCGCGGATCTCGGTGAGCAGCAGCTCTTCCTTGGTGGGCTCGGGCTCGGCAGGAGCAGCAGGTGCTTCTTCCTTCTTGCGCTTCATGGCGTTCATGGTCTTGACGATGGCAAAGACCACCAGAGCCACCAGAATGAAATCAATGATGGCGGCGACAAATGTACCGAAGCCGATGGTGATGGCTTCCTGCACCACGGTCTCGCCTTCCATGACGGCTTCCCGCACCACCAGATTGAGGGCGGTCATGTCACGGCTGCCGAAGATCCAGCCGATAAACGGCATGAACACATCGTTGACCAGAGAGGTGGTGATCTTACCGAAGGCAGTGGCGATGATGACACCAATGGCCATATCCATCACATTGCCCCGTGCGATGAATTCCTTAAATTCGCTGAACAGTTTTTTCATGATTTTACGCCCTTTCTATCTATTTTATTTTTTTTCGATGATTTCAATACCGCCCAGATATTTCCGCAGGACTTCGGGCACGACGATGGAGCCGTCGGCACGCTGGTTCTGCTCCACGATGGCGGGGAAGATACGGGAGGTTGCCAGGCCGGAACCATTGAGGGTGTGGACATAATCCACCTTGCCATCGGCACGGCGGTAACGGATATTGCCCCGGCGAGCCTGGAAGTCACGGGCGTTGGACACGGAGGAGACTTCCTTGTAGCCGTTCATGGAGGGGATCAGAATTTCGATATCATAGGTACGGGCCATGGAAGCGGAGCAGTCGCCGGCTGCCAGCTTCACCGTGCGGAAGTGGAGACCCAGACCGGCCACCAGATTTTCTGCCTTCTTCACCAGCTCTTCAAAGGCCTCGTCGGAGTTTTCGGGAGTGGTGAACTGGAACATCTCCACCTTGTTGAACTGATGGCCTCTGACCATGCCGCGCTCATCGGCTCTGTGGGAACCGGCCTCTCTGCGGAAGCAGGGAGTGTAAGCAAAGAACTTCTTGGGCAGGTCAGCCTCAGTCAGAATCTCGTCCCGGTAGACAGATGCCAGAGCGGCCTCAGCGGTGGGCAGCATGTAGAAAGTGCCCTCGGAGGGATGGTTCTGGATCTTGAAGACCTCGTCAGCAAACTTGGGGAACTGACCGGCAGTGAGACCGCACTGGTACTCCAGCATATGAGGAGGCAGAATGAAGTCGTAGCCGTCGGCAGTGTGGGTGTCGATGAAGTAGTTGAGCAGTGCCCATTCCAGACGCGCGCCCATACCGGTGTACATCCAGTTGCCGCCGCCTGCCAGCTTGACGCCACGCTCGTAGTCGATGAGACCCAGATCGGTGCACAGATCCACATGATGCTTGGGCTCAAAGTCGAAGGAGTGCTTCTCGCCGATGTAGCGCAGAGGCTCGTTGTTTTCCTTACCGCCGGGAATCAGATCGGCATCGGGAAGGTTGGGCAGGCTCAAAAGAGCGGTATACAGCTCTTCGTCCAGAACCTTCAGCTTCTGCTTGTCATCAGCGATGGATTCTTCAATGGCAACGGACTTTGCCATGTTCTCGGCGATCTGGGCATCGATCTGGGCGGTGTCTTCGCCCCGCTTCTCTGCGCCCTTCTTCATGCCGAAGAGCTTGCCGTTTTCCTTGGAGATCTTGTTCTTTTCTGCGGTCTTGGACTCGGTGGAGGTCTTCAGACCACGGACCTGCACATCCAGCTCCAGAATGCGGTCCACAATTTCATCGCAGTCCACTTCCTTGGCCTTGAAACCAGCCTTGGCTGCGGCGGGATCTTCTTTGATTCTTCTGATGTCAATCATATTATTCTACCTCTTTTGTAAGGGTTTCGTAGGCTTTTGCACCATTTTCACCCAAAATTTCCTTAAATTGTTCTAAGTTTCCTGTTTCTCCGGATTCCATGGCGGCAAGGAGGGCTTCATAGGCTTCCCGAATCTTTGTCTGCTGCTCAAGGGCGGCATCCAGTTCCTCGTTCTGCTCCTCCCATTCCTGCTGGAGGGCTTCCACATCTGCCGTCAGCTGCTCAACCTGCTGCTGGAGATACTTCTTATCCTGGGTCAGTTCCAGATTTTCTTCCTGCAGCTGCTCTGCCTTGGCAATGGCACTGGAGCTGGACTGGCTCAGTTCGGAAATGGCGGATTTGGAATCCCGCATCTGCCCAAGCATGGATAAAAGCACCAAAAGAAAGGCAACGGCAAACAAAATCGCCACATACCGCAAAAGGGCGGATTTTCTGGTCTCATCCAGACCGGTCTTTTCCGGCTGGTTGTTTTTCATTTCTTCAGACATAGGAGTACCTCTTGTTAATGACAACATTCCAAAGGCTCCCCTTGAGGGGAGCTGCCGAACAAAGTGAGGCTGAGAGGTGAAAAGGCAGTGCCGCCACACCTCTCCGTCTCGACTTCGTCGTGCCACCTCTCCTCAAGGAGAGGCTTTTTATAACTTGCTGAGAGCTTCATACAGTCTCTGCAGGTCATCATCGCCGTAGAACTCCAGTTCCACACGGCCTTTTTTTCTGCCCCGGACGATCTTGACGCCACGGTTCATGTGCTTGGAAAGCTCCTTCTCGCACTCGGCCACATAGTCCACTTCCAGAGGATATTTCAGCTGTTCCACGGGCTTGGGCTTTGCCATGTTCTTGCACAGGGTCTCTGCCTGCCGCACAGACAGGCTCAATGCCAGAATTTTCTGCACCGCCTGTTCCTGAGCGGATGCACTGTGGAGTGCCAAAACAGCCCGGGCGTGTCCTGCGGACAAGGTTCCCGCAGCAACCATCTGGGTGATGGAAGGGGGCAAATTCAGAAGCCGCAAGGCATTTGCCACTGCCGGACGGGACTTGTCCACCCGCTGGGCGACCTCCTCCTGGGTCAGACCGTATTCCTCCATGAGCTGCTTGTAGCCAAGGGCTTCTTCCATGGGGTTCAGATCCTGCCGCTGAAGGTTCTCGATGAGCGCCAGCTCCAGAACCGTCTTGTCATCGGCTTCGATAACCGTCACCGGCACATTGGCAAGACCGGCCATTCTGGCGGCACGCCACCGCCGCTCACCGGCGATGATCTGATAGAAGCCGTTTTCGCCCTTGCGGACCGTCAGCGGCTGGATAATGCCGTGCTGGGCAATGGATTGGCTGAGGGCTTCCAGCTCCTCTTCATCAAAGAGCTTTCTGGGCTGCAGGGGATTGGGCTCTACCTTCTGCAGAGGCAGGGAGGTGATCTCCTCACTGCTGCTTTCGGCGTTGGAAAACAGTGCGTCCAGACCTCTGCCCAGACCTTTGCTGCTTTTCGGTGCCATCACAGGCCCTCCTTTTCCAGAATTTCATCGGCCAGGGCTTCATAAGCCGCTGCGCCTCGGCTGTACTTATCGTAGGCTGCCACCGGCAGACCGTGGCTGGGGGCTTCTGCCAGACGGACATTCCGGGGAATGACCGTGGCATAGACCATGCCGGGGAAGTGGCGGCGGACTTCCTCTGCCACCTGCTGGGAGAAGTTGGTGCGTCCGTCGAACATGGTCAGGAGCACACCGAAAATGTGAAGATCCGGGTTCAGACCCTTCTTCACCGCCCGGAGGGTCATCATCAGATCGGAGAGACCTTCCAGAGCATAATACTCACACTGCACCGGCACCAGAATACTGTCGCAGGCGCACAGGGCATTCAGCGTCAGCAGTTCCAGAGAGGGAGGGCAGTCGATGAAAATGAAATCGTATTGGTCACGGACAGACTCCAGCGCCCGCTTCAGGGCAAATTCCCGGTTAGGGACAGCCACCAGCTCCACACCGGCACCGGAAAGGGCGGCGGCAGAGGGAATCACATCACCGAATTTGGTCTCAATGATGGCATCAGCTGCGGGGCAGTCGTTGATGACCAGATCGTAGGATGAGAATTTTGCCTGATTTTTATCCACGCCGAAACCGGAAGTGGCATTGGCCTGAGGGTCAAAATCGCACAAAAGCACCTTTTTTCCCCGACTGTGGAGGGCAGAAGCCACATTGACGGCAGAAGTGGTCTTGCCCACGCCGCCTTTCTGATTGACAAAGGAAATAATATGACCCATGAAACACCCTCCTTTCGGTCATCCTTCATTATACTGCCGATGGGTGTAAAAGTAAATAGTAATTGTATGGTATGTTTCACGTGAAACAATGAAATACAAAATGCAGAATGCAAAATGCAAAATAAAAGCTCCCCTCGGGGAGCTTTTAATATTCTCTAATGACAGCCTTGACTTTTCCAATGATGGAGCAGGCACTGCCGTCGATGGGCTTGTAAGCCGGGTTTTCCGGCAGAAGCCAGATGCCGGTCTGATCCTTTTTGAACCGCTTGCAGGTGGCTTCATCTTCCAAAAGGGCAATGACGATCTCACCGTTTTCTGCCGTATTCTGGGGGCGTACCACCACCCGGTCGCCGTTGAGGATACCGGCGCCGATCATGCTGTCGCCTTGGATGGTCAGGGCAAAACAGCCCTCTTCGCCGTCCCAGGGCAGACTGCCCTCAATGTTTTCCTGGGCCAGAATGGGATAGCCTGCCGTGACCACGCCCACAAGGGGAATTCGCCCCGGACGCTGGCTTTCCGGCAGAGAAATGGCACGGCGCTTGTTGCTGTCACCCTGGATCTTTCCGGCTTTTTTCAGCTCCGTCAGATGATAGGACACTGTGGCGGTGGACTTCAGACCCACAGCGGCACAGATCTCCCGTACCGTAGGCGGATAGCCGTTTTCTTCAATAAATGCATTGAGGAATTCTAAAATTCGTTCCTGTTTGTCTGTGGTTCGTGCCATGGGATCACCTCTTTGGTGAGAGTATAGCACATTCCCTTGGAAATTGCAAACATTTGTTTGATATTTATGCTCCGGAAAAATCCCAGTCGGGGATATATTCCTGGTTAGCAGAGGAAAATTCCTGCATATAGCCTTCAATGCCCCACAGATTCATGTAGCTGAGAACAGCATCATATTCCTCTTCGGTGATGGTGCGGTCCAGACCGGGGATCTCCCTGGCCTTACCCATGGGCACATACTGGCTCATAAGGCTGAACAGAATTTCACCGGGCTTGAAATGTGCATCCACCCAGTCCAGAACGCCCAGAGAATTGTCGATCTGACCGGGCAAAATCAGATGCCGCAAAATCATACCTTTTTTCATAAGGTTATTTTCGATCTTGACCTTCCCTACCTGCCGGAACATCTCCAGAATGGCAGCGGAGGCTGCTTCCACATAATTGGGCGCATGGGAAAGGGCTTTGGCAAGGGTATTGTCGGAATATTTCATGTCCGGCAGGTAAATGTCCACCAGACCCTCCAATCGCTTGAGAGTCTCCACGGACTCATAGCCGCCGCAGTTATAGACCACCGGCACAGGCAGCTTCGGCGTCAGTGCAGGCAGAATGGCGGGCAGAAACTGAGTGGCGGTGACCAGATTGATATTGGAAACCCCCTGCTCAATGAGGTTTTCAAAGACTTTCCGCAGGTTCTTTGCCTCCTTGCCCAGACCTTTGTGGCTGATGTCCTCGTTCTGACAGAACACACAGCCTAAGGTGCAGCCGGAGAAAAAGACGGTTCCGCTGCCCCCTTCTCCGCAGAGGACAGGCTCCTCCCAGAAATGGGGGGCAGCCCGTGCGATTTTTACTTGGTCGGTCTGACCGCAGAAGCCGGTCTTCCCTGCTGTGCGATCTACGCCGCAGCCTCTGGGACAGAGGTGACAATTGGTATAATCCATAAGCATACTCCTTTTGTAAAACCATTATCTCCCCCAAAGCCTCCGTTGTCAACGGCGGTGTTTTGTGATACTATTATAATGTATAGGAAACGAGGTGTATGTTTCACGTGAAACAAAAAGATTATCCTGTCTACAAAGGGCAGGTTTTGGAAGTGGATATCGTCGGCTATACCTCCGAGGGTCACGGCGTGGCTCGGGTGGAGGGTCTGGCGGTATTTATCACCGGTGCGCTGGAGGGCGAACGGGTGAAGATTCGCATCGCCCATCTGGGTCATACGGCGGCATACGGCGATGTGCTGGAGATTATAAAACCCAGCCCCCATCGGGTGAAGCCGGAATGTCCCTATTTTGAGGCGTGCGGCGGCTGTACCTTCTGGCATATGGATTATGCCGAAGAGCTCCGCTCCAAAGCCCAACGGGTGAAGGATGCCATGAACCGCATCGGCGGTCTGGGTCTGGAGGATGTGCCCATTACCGGCAGTCCCTCAATGACCAACTACCGGAATAAAGCCCAGTACCCCGTGGGTCTGGTCAGAGGCAAGGCCGAAGCCGGCTTCTTCCGCCCCCGTACCCATCAGGTGGTGCCCATCCGTCAGTGCCGAATCCAAGGCAAAGAAGCCGATCAGGCCAGAGAGACGGTCATCCGCTGGATGCAGAAAAACGGCGTGTCGGTTTATGACGAAAAAACGGGAAAAGGTCTCGTCCGTCACATTTATGTCCGTACCGCTATGGAAACTGGACAGGTATTGGTATGCTTAGTCATTAACGGAGATACCATTCCCCACGCCGACCAGCTTGTGGAAAACCTTGTGGAAAGTGTGAACAAGTTCAGTACCCTGTGCCTCAGCATCCACAAACGGCAAGGGAATGCGGTACTTGGTGATAAATTTAAAGAAGTTTACGGCCCCGGTTATATCGAGGACGAGTTGTGCGGTCTGCGGTTCCGTCTGTCCCCCCGATCCTTCTATCAGGTCAACCGGGACGGTGCAGAAATCCTCTACGGAAAAGCTCTGGATTTTGCAGGTCTCACCGGCAAAGAGACGGTGCTGGATCTTTACTGCGGTACGGGCACCATCACACTGGCGATTGCCAACCGAGCCGGGCGTGTCATAGGCGTGGAGATCATCGAAGCCGCCATCCGGGACGCCAAAGAGAATGCACAGCGAAACGGTATCGAAAACGCCGAGTTTTTCTGTGCAGACGCCGCAAAAGCGGCAAAAAAGTTTGCAGAAGACGGAATTAAGCCCGATGTGATCGTGGTGGACCCGCCCCGAAAGGGACTGGATGAGACGGTCATTGCCTCCATGGTGCAGATGGCACCGAAGCGGATCGTCTATGTCTCCTGTGATCCCGCCACCCTTGCCCGTGACTTGAAGCGATTGGGCGAACAGGGCTACGAGACCGTCAAAGTCGAGGCCATGGATATGTTCCCCCGCTGCGCCCATGTTGAATCAGTTGCACTGATTCAACAACTTCGTTTGCCGGAGAGAAAGGAAATCAAATGACCCAAAAAGAACGGATGTTGGCAGGACTGGTCTACAAAGTCATGGACCCAGAGCTGCGGAAAGAGCATCATCAGGCGAAAGAGCGCACCCGTCGGCTCAATGCCACCTTGGAAACAGAGGAAGAACTGCGCCGTCAGCTGGTGCAGGAAATCTTCGGCGCTGCCGGAGAAGGCGCTTACATCGAGCCGCCGTTTCATTGCGATTACGGCATCCACACCACTGTGGGCAAGAACTTTTATGCCAATTATAATTGTATGATACTGGACACGGCGGCGGTCACCATTGGCGACAATGTGATGCTTGCACCCAATGTGAGCATCTACGCCGCCTCCCACCCCATCGATCCAGTGGTCCGTGCCTCCGGTCTGGAGGTCAGTAAGCCTGTGACCATCGGCGACAATGTCTGGATCGGCGGCAATTCCGTGGTTTGTCCCGGTGTGACGATCGGAAACAATGTGGTCATCGGCGCAGGAAGTGTGGTCTGCAAGGACATTCCCGACAATGTGGTGGCGGCAGGCAATCCCTGTAAGGTCATCCGGGAAATTTCCGAAGAAGAAAAACAGTTCTGGCGCGATCAGGCGGCAGAATGGGAGGAAACCTGCTTATGAAATACCAAGTCATCTCTTTAAACGAAAAATACCCTAATTTAGGCGAAAATGCCTGTGTGGAGTGCTATATTCCCGAACAGTTCACCAATGCGGACCCTCTGTTCAATGAACGAAACTGGCCCGCCATGGTCATCTGCCCCGGCGGCGGCTACACCATGACCAGCGACCGGGAGGCAGAACCCATTGCCCTGAAATTTGTGGCAGAGAACTACCGAGTTTTTGTGGTTCGTTATTCTGTGGCGCCCTGCCATTTCCCCCAGCAGCTGCGGGAAGTGGCTGCGGTCATGGAGCTGATCCACGAAAATGCAGCAGAATGGAGCATCGATACCCAAAAGGTTGCCATCATGGGCTTCTCCGCCGGCGGACATCTGGCGGCTCAGTACAGTAACCGCTGGAACTGCCCGGAAATTCGGGAACTGTTTCCCAACAGCAAAAAGGTGGCGGCAAGCGTTTTGTGCTACCCGGTCATCACCGCCGATCCCAAGTATTCCCATGGCGGCAGCATCAACAATTTTAACGATGTCCATGCCTCCTGTGAAAATCTGGTGACGGAGCAGACGCCGCCCACCTTCCTGTGGCACACGGCAGACGATGCAGTGGTTCCTGTGGAGAACAGCCTGCTGTACGCCAAGGCGCTCAGCGCCCATAAGGTGCCTTACGAACTGCACATCTACCCCCACGGCACCCACGGTCTTGCCACCGCCGACGAAGCAACGATCGTCTACATGGACCAGTGGATCGAACAAGTTAACGGCTGGCTGGAAGAAGCCAAAACCTGGCTGAAGCTGACACTATAAGAAAAAAGATGACCGCTATGCGGTCATCTTTTTTAACATTCGATTTTCGCCACCCGGACCACCAGATTTCGTCCGTAGGTGTAGGGGACCGTGGTGACGGTCACATCCTCGCCGGTCTGGGTGAAAGCGACAGCTTCGCCGTTATCCAGCCATGTGACGGAGCGAACAGTCTCCGGCAGCCAGAATTTGCTCTCATAGCCATGGGGTGCGAACACTGCCACATTGGGGTCGGCCTTCATGGGCAGGTCGTAACAGAACAAATAATAGGTGTTTTCATACTTCAGCAGGAAATCCTCCGGTTTTCCTGCAATTTCTATGCCTGTGGGAGCGGGCAGATGGAGGGCTTCGTCAAAATAGTCCACCCATTGACCCATGAGACCCAAGGTGGCCTTGTCAATATCCCGCAGACTGCCGTCTGCCATGGGTCCCACATTCAGCAGGAAGTTGGAGCGGTATCTTCTGCAGTCTGCCAGTTCCCGGATCATCTGAGCCGGAGCTTTGTAGTTGAGATCTTCTCTGGCATAGCCCCAGTGATCGCAGAGAATCTGGCACATTTCGCTTGCCACATATTTGGGTGCGCCTTCCATGTTGATGGGTTCCGGTTTTCCCCGCTCAAAGGTCACGCTGTCCAGCTCCATGTGACCCAGAGCACCCATGGCGAACAGACCGGTGTTGTTGATGATCATGGCTTCCGGCTGATATTGACGGATGGTGCCGTAGAGGGCATCCTCTTCCCAGTCGGCATCGGCCTTTTCCCACATGCCGTCAAACCAGAAGCCGCCGATCTTGCCGTAGTTTTTGCAGAGAATTGCAATACTTTCCCGCAGATATTCCAAATATTTGGGGAAATCCGTCCGGTAGCTTTCTTCGTGCCAGTCCAGCAAGGTGTGGTAGAAGAAGGGAATGATCCCTTCTGCGTTGCAGGCGTCCACAAACTCCTTTACCAAGTCCCGGCCGATGGCGTGAGGTGTGTCGTAATCCGTCAGACCTCGTGTGTCATAGAGGGAAAAGCCGTCATGATGCCGGGTGGTCAGGGTGATGTAGCGGCAGCCGGCAGCTTTTGCGGCGGCGACCAGTTCCTCTGCCCAGTTTTCCTTGGGTGCAAACTGGTTGATAAGGTCATCATAGACCCCATCGGACAGGTTGTTGGACAGCTTGGCCCACTCCCCTGTTCCGTGGCCGGCGTAAACGCCATAGTGGACGAAGAGCCCGAAGCCCAGTTTTTCAAAATCCTTGATGTATTGTTTGACAATCATGTCAGTTATCCTTTCAGACATTCATAAAGCACATTTCGCAGCCGGGGCTGATAATAGCTCTCCTGAGGGTTCAGCATGTGATGGGCATAGAACATGGCAAGGTGTTCTTCGGGGTCGATGAGCACCGTGGCACCGGCGGCACCGCCCCAGCCGAACTCGCCGGGATGGACATCCAATCGGGTGCGAACGCCCAGACCGTAGCGGTAGCCGTCAAATTGGAGCCAGTTGTAGGTCTTCGCCTGTGCATCGGTCAGATGGTTCTGCCGCATCAGATCGATGGTCTCCTGCTTCAGCAGCCTGCCTTCCAGCAGAGCGCTGCAGAATTTGCCGTATTCCGATACAGAGGTGATGATTCCCGCACCGCCGCTGTCATAATCGGAGCCAAAGACCAGAAAGTTGTCCAGTCCTTCATTCTCCACCACAGCATCCTCCGGCAGACCGTTGCTGCCGTAGGCCTGGGCCGCCACCAGATCCGGCTCTGCCGGATGGGTCATGCGGTACTGCTGCGCCATCCGAGGTTCCGGACCTTCTCTGTGGTAGTGGGCATCGGTCATACCGGATGGGGCAAAAATATGGGTCTGCATATAATCGGCAAACCGCTGACCGGAAATAACTTCCACCACGGCTGCCAGCACATCGTGGCTGAGGCCGTACTGCCATTTGGTGCCCGGTTCAAAATCCAGAGGCTCTTTGGCCAGATCCCGGATGACTGAACGGGTGTCGGTCTGCCGACCCACGAAATCGATATTATAATTGAGACCGCTGGTCATGGTGAACAGATGGCGGACGGTCAAAGGCGTTTTGGCTTTTTCGATGCCGCCTTCCGTGCGGACCGTCAGCTCGCCCCATTCCGGCAGAAAGGCAGAAACGGGATCGTCCAGTCCGAATTTCCCCTGCTCGTACAGCTGCAAAGCCGCCGTCACCGTGGCCACCTTGGAACAGGAATAGATGTTCAGCAGATGGTCCGGGGTCATGGGTATTTTGTTTTCCAGATCGGCATAGCCCGTGGCATAGGAAAAAACCTCTTTTCCGTCCTTCCATACGCTGATGGCGTTGCCGGGGATTTTCCAGTCGGTCAGATGGTGCAGAAATGCTTTCATAGGCGCAAAATCCATATCCCCGCCTCCTTTTCTGTCATTTTACCACAGGGGACGGAAAAAGCAACCCGGTCATACACTGTCCCGAGGTGATTTTCTTGATCTATGTGGTACAGCCCGGGGATACCCTTTTTTCCATCGCCCGGCAGTTCGGCGTCACCACCGCATCTATCCGCAACCGCAATCAGATCCCCATCGGTGCAACCTTGGTGGTGGGGCAGGCACTCCTTATATTGAATAGTATAAAGACAGGTCCCCTTTCCATCCAGGCCAACGGCTATGCCTACACCTTCATCAGTCCCTATGTCCTGCGGGAGCATCTTGCCAATTTGAACCTGCTGTCGGTGTTCTCCTATGGCTTTTTGCCGGACGGCACTTTGCTCCCTCCCATTCTGGGCGATGCCCGTCTCCTGCAGGCGGCAAGGCAGGCAGGTGTGGAGGCGTCTCTGGTGCTGACCCCCTTCGGTCCCGACGGCCAGTTTAATAATGTATTGGTCAATGCCCTTCTGCGGAACCGATCCGCCCAGGAGCGATTGATCTCTCAGCTCCAGACCACCATGACCCAAAAGGGCTATGCCGAACTGAACATCGATTTTGAGTTCGTTCTGGAGGAAGACCGGGTCCCCTTTGCCGATTTCGTGCAGCTGGCAGCGGATACATTGGAATATCGGGTTTCCGTCTGCCTTGCCCCCAAAACCTCTGCCGATCAGCAGGGCATTCTGGTCTCCGGCAAGGACTACTCCCTTCTGGGTCAGGCAGCAGACCGGGTCTTGCTCATGACCTACGAGTGGGGTTATAAATACGGTGAGCCTTTGGCCATCGCCCCCATTGACCGGGTACGGCAGGTGGTGGAGTATGCCTTGACGGAGATCCCGGCGGAGAAGATCAGCCTTGGCATGGCCAACTACGGCTACGACTGGCCCTTGCCCTTTACCCGTGGGCAAACCGTGGCAAGAACCATCGGCAATGTGGAGGCTGTGGAGCTGGCAAGGCGTGTCGGCGCAGAAATTCAATTTGATGAGAGGTCCCGATCCCCTTTCTTTACTTATACCAACCGGGGCATCGACCATGTGGTGTGGTTTGAGGATGTGCGTTCCTGGCAGGCAAAATTCGATCTTGTGAAAGAATTGGGACTTACTGGCGTGGGAATTTGGCAGATCGCTTCCCTGTTTCGTGCCGGATTTGCCCTTTTGGGTGAAAACTTCCGCAATCCTTAGGGGTTCTTTTGGGGAAAAGCCACAACTTCTTGTGTTGCCGAAAAAATTGCAAAAAAACCTGAAAAAACCTGCAAAAAACTGTTGACAAAGGGCGAAAAAGTTGGTATTATATGCAAGCTGCGTGTGAGCGCGGCTGCCATGAGCGAAAAAATTGAAAAAGAAACGAAAAAAGTTCTTGACAATGGAAATCGGTTGTGGTATTGTAAATGAGTTCCGCTGAGTTGGGAAACCGGCGATGAAGCGGGGCGATTTTCCGGTGAAAACGCACCGGAGTGTACCTTGTAAATTAAACAATGCAAACATGAACAAGCACCTTGGACAATTTATTAAAAGTTGTTCTTGTCAAACAGAAATGTTGAATGCGAGAATAGCCAACGAAAATTCTTGAGTATATTGCTAAGAGCAAATGCTTGATAAAGATTTTAGAAGCCCGTAAGGGTTTTTAAGATACCATTTATTGAGAGTT
>JAZNNW010000172.1:0-24667 GCA_045580485.1 Candidatus Avilachnospira sp.
TACCCTTCATGGCGTCCTGAATCTCATCAATGGCGTCATAGATGACACGGTACATCCGCATATCCACCTTGGCGCGGGCTGCAGCAGCCTGTGCCACGGAATCGGGACGGACATTGAAGCCGACGATGATGGCGTTGGAAGGGGAGGCCAGAAGCACATCGTTTTCGTTGATGGCGCCGACGCCTGCATGGATGACCTTGACACGGACTTCCTCGTTGGAGATCTTTTCCAGAGAGGCCTTGACGGCTTCGGCAGAGCCCTGCACATCGGCCTTGACGATCAGGTTCAGTTCCTTCATCTGACCTTCCTGAATCTGAGCGAACAGGTCCTCCAGAGAGACCTTGCCCACAGGCTTGTTGGCAGCGGCCTTCTGCTCTTCCTTTCTCTGATCCACCAGCTGACGGGCCATGCGCACATCCTCAACGGCGTTGAAGATATCGCCTGCGCCGGGAACTTCGGCAAGACCGGTGATCTCCACAGGCATGGAAGGACCTGCGGACTTGACGGAGCGGCCCTTGTCATCGGTCATGACACGGACACGGCCCACGGCAGTACCGGCGATGATGATATCGCCCTGGTTGAGGGTGCCGTTCTGCACCAGCAAGGTAGCGATGGGACCGCGGTTCTTGTCCAGACGGGCCTCGATGACCACGCCCTTGGCGCGGCGGTTGGGGTTGGCCTTCAGCTCCTGCACCTCGGCAGTCAGCAGGACCATTTCCAGCAGCTCGTCGATACCGGTGCCGGCCTTGGCGGAGATGGGGCAGATAACGGTGTCGCCGCCCCATTCTTCCGGCAGCAGACCGTGCTCGGTCAGCTGCTGCTTGATCTTATCGGGGTTGGCGGTGGGCTTATCCATTTTGTTGATGGCCACAATGATGGGAACCTCTGCGGCCTTGGCATGGTTGATGGCTTCGATGGTCTGGGGCATGATGCCGTCATCGGCAGCAACCACCAGAATGGCGATATCGGTACACATGGCGCCACGGGCACGCATGGAAGTAAAGGCAGCATGACCGGGGGTATCCAGGAAGGTCAGGGTCTGACCGTTGATCTGAACGGTGTATGCGCCGATATGCTGGGTAATGCCGCCGGCTTCGCCGGAGGTCACATTGGTATGACGGACGGCATCCAGAAGGGAGGTCTTACCGTGGTCAACATGACCCATGACCACCACGACGGGGCTTCTGGCCTGCAGCTCGTCGGCAGTATCCTCATGGTCGTCGATGAGGCGCTCTTCGATGGTGACGACCACTTCTTTTTCCACCTTGCAGCCCAGTTCAGTGGCCACCAGTTCGGCAGTTTCAAAGTCGATGGTCTGGTTGACGGAGGCCATGACGCCCAGGTTCACCAGCAGGTACTTGATGATCTCGGCAGCGGTCTTCTTCATGCGGGAGGCCAGCTCGCCAACGGTGATCTCATCGGGGATCTTGACGGTAAGAGGTGCTTTCTTGGCAACCTCCAGCTGCAGGCGGCGCATCTTCTCCTGCTCTTCGTTGCGGCGCTTGTTGCCGGCAAACTTGTTGCGCTGCTGCTGCTTGTTCTTGTTGCCGATCTTCTGCTTGCCGCCGGAGAAGTTCTGGGCACGCTCGGAGACCAGAACATCCACACGGTCGTCAAAGCGGTCGGCATTGACGGTGACGGCGCTGGTGTCGATGACACGGCGCTCCCGCTTCCGTTCGGGTGCCTTGGGCTTTTCTTCCTTGGGTGCCTCTGCCTTGGGCGCTTCGGCTTTCTTTTCCTCTGCCTTGGGCGCTTCGGTCTTTTCTTCCTTGGGGGTCTCAGCCTTGGGCTCCTCTGCCTTGGGGGCAGGTGCCACGGCAAAGACCTGCTCGATGCTCTCGATCTGATGACGCTGGGTCATGACATCGAACAGCAGGTTCAGCTGTTCCTCTGTGAGGACCTGCTGACCGCTCTTGGGTTTTTCATAAAATTCGGCTACAAGGGCGGTGATCTCCTTGGTGGGAACACCGAAATCCTTGGCCATGTCGCTGATGCGGTATTTGATCAAACTCAATATAGCCACCTCCATGAGTGAGTAAATCAGGCTCCCCTCGAGGGGAGCTGGCACGACGAAGTCGTGGCTGGGAGGGGGAAGGCAGTGCTTGCACACCTCTCCGCCTCGCTTCGCTCGGCGCCTCCCCTCAAGGGGAGGCTTTTGTCCCTGTTTTATTTCTTTCCGAATTTTTTGTTTTTTTCGTGAGCCTTCTGCTCCTTGCGCCGTTTCTGCACCCGCTCTGTCTGCTTTTGCAGATTTTCAAGCAGGACGGCATAATGTTCCGGCTCTTCCAGCGCCTTCACAAAAGCCAGTGCCAGAGCTACATCTGTGAACGCAGCCATGGCGACGGCGTTGACGCCCATGGCATCGCCCAGTTCCGCTTTGGTATAGGGCACACGGATCACAGGGGGTTTGCCGCTCGCCGTAAAAGCACGGGCACGGCGGAAGGTATTGTCTGCGGCATCCTTTGCCAGCAGCAGCAGTCTTGCATGGCTGCCCCGGCAGGCAATGCCCACCGGCTCTTCGCCAATGGCGATGTTGTTGCCTCTGCGGGCAAGTCCCAGATAGTTGAGGGCTTTCTGTTTGTTATCCACGGTCGCCCTCCTCCATGGCCGCCAGCAGTCCGTCATAGATCTCCTGAGGGATCTGGGTCTCGAAGCCACGCTCCAGCGCCTTGGATTTGATGGCCCGTTTCAGGCAGCCGCTGTCGGGGCAGACATAAGCGCCTCTGCCCGGTGCTTTGCCTTTGAAATCCAGAGAAATGCCGCCTTCAGGGCTGCGCACCACCCGGATCAGCTCCTTTTTGGGCTTCATCTCACGGCATCCCACACACTGACGCATGGGTATTTTCTTTTGCTGCATGGGTACCTCCTTCCAAGGTTCTGCTGCCTTCTTTATTCTTCTTCGGAAACCGCTTCGACCGGCAGTTCATCAGCCTGGGAGGCGGGCTTGATATCGATCTTATAGGCGGTCAGACGGGCTGCCAGACGGGCATTCTGACCTTCCTTGCCGATGGCCAGAGACAGCTGGTCGTCGGGAACGATGACACGGCAGGCCTTTGCCATACCGGGCAGCACCGTGACGGAGACCACATCGGCAGGAGACAGGGCGGCTGCCACAAATTCGGCAGGATCTTCGGACCAGACGACGATATCCATCTTTTCGCCCTTCAGCTCATCCACCACTGCGCCCACACGGCCGCCTCTGGGACCGACGCAGGCGCCTACGGCATCGATGTTCTCCTCCGTGGGGAACACGGCGATCTTGGTGCGGGAACCGGGTTCCCGGGCAATGGACTTGACTTCCACCAGACCGTTTTCGATCTCGGGCACATTCAGCTCGAACAGGCGCTTGACCAGACCGGGATGGGTACGGGACACGATGACCTGAGGACCACGGTTGGAGCGGCGGACTTCCACCACATAGACACGGATCAGATCGCCTTCGGTATAATGCTCGGTGCGAACCTGCTCGGAATAGGCCAGCAGTGCATCGGTCTTATCGTTGCCGGTGCCGATACGGATGATCATATCGCCGGTATCGGGCATGATCCGCAGGACGGTGCCGGTGAGGATCTCATGCTCCCGGGAGGAGAAGCTCTCAAAGACCATGCCCCGCTCGGCTTCACGGATGCCCTGAATGATGACCTGCTTGGCAGTCTGGGCGGCAATGCGTCCAAAGGCCTTGGTCTCAACATCCACATTGACCAGATCGCCCAGCTCGATGCGTCCATTGATCTTTCTGGCATCTTCCAGAGAGATCTCCGTAGCGGGAGAGATGACTTCCTCCACCACTTCCTTCTGGACATACATCTGCATCTTGCCATCCACCAGCTCCACAAACACATTGTCGGTGTAGCCGTCCTTGTCCTTCTTGTAGGCGGCGACCAGTGCCTGGGTGATCTTATCGATCATGTAGGCCTGGGGAATACCCCGCTCTTTTTCCAGCTGTGCCAGAGCGGCAAAAATCTCTGCATTCATTTTTTGCAAATTCCTCCTTAAAATTCCACGAACAGCCGCACAAGGGCGACTTCCTGTTTTTCCAATGTTACTTCTGTACCGGAAATGTCCACAGTCACATTGCCGTTTTCATAGCCGGTGAGGGTGCCCTTCAGCTCTTTTGCGCCGTTTCTGGGGCGATAGAGCTTGACCAGCACCTTGGAGCCCATAAACTGCTCGAAATCGGAGGGGCGCTTCAGGGCACGCTCCAGACCGGCAGAGCAGACTTCAAAATGGTAGCTTTCGGGGATGGGGTCTTTTTCGTCCAGAATGGGGTCCACCGCTCTGGACACGGCTTCGCAGTCGTTAATATCCACACCGCCGACCTTGTCGATATACAGCCGCAGGAACCATTCGCCGCCTTCCCGGACATATTCCACATCCCAGAGAGAACAGCCTTTTTCCCGGACAACGGGCTCGGCAAACTGCCATACCTGTTCCGTAATTTTCATAAAAACCTTCCCTTTCCAACAAGAAAGACTGGGGAAGAACCCCAGCCTTTAGTCAAGTATACGATCGATTACCTGTATTATATGCCTCCTGCAAGGAAAAATCAAGTAGTTTTTCGGAAAAAAGTTGGAATTTTTCCACAAAATTCCCCTTACAGCCCAAGGATGGACGGAAATTGGGTCAGATCGGTGATGGAAAAGTCGCAGCGGTCATCGGGATCGGTGCCGAAGTAACAGGTTTTGATCCCGGCATTGCGGCCGCCCTGTATATCGGAAGTGAGGCTGTCGCCTAAGATAATCGTCCGGCTGCGGTCGGAAACGCCGATGGCGGCAAAGACCTGATCGAAAAATTCTGCTTCCGGCTTTTTGCAGCCCATCTGCTCGGAAATGAACACCCGGTCAAAATATCGGTTCAGACCGGATTTCTCCAGTCTGGGGGTCTGGGTGGTGGTGACGCCGTTGGTGACGGCATAGAGCTTCACCTTGCCCTTCAGCTGCTCCAGCAGCTCTATGGCATGAGGCATCAGCACGGCACTTTCCGACAGGCCCTTGGCATACAGGCCGTTGGCTGCCAGAGAATCGGTCTCAATGCCCATTTCTCCCAGATATTTGCCGAAACGGCTGGAAAAAATATAGGATTTTTCAATTTCTCCATGCTCATAGGCCGTCCAGAGAGCATTGTTGATCTCAAAAAAACGAGCCAGCCGCTGCTCCGTCAGTTCCTGACCGAAGGCTGCCAGCAGTTTGGTGAGAGATTCTTTCGTGCCTGCATCGAAATCCAGCAGGGTATTGTCAATGTCCATGAGGACGGTATCGTAGTTCATAAAAACCTCCACAGGCGTTTTTCATATTGTAACACAAAAAAGAAGAAATTTGTGGTATAATGTTTTCATCGCGTAAAAAAGGAGAACACCATGGCAACCATTATTGAGATCCTCTCCAAGGAGCTGAACGCTCCGGAAAGTCATATTGAAAATGTCATCCGCCTGCTGGATGAGGGCAACACCCTGCCCTTTATCGCCCGATACCGCAAGGAGCTCCACGGCGGCATGGACGATACCCAGCTGCGCAATTTGCAGGAGCGGCTGCAATACCTCCGCAATCTGGAGACCAGACGGCAGGAGGTCAAGACCTCCATTGAAAATCAAGGCAAGCTGACGGAAGAGCTTTCCGCCGCCATCGATGCCGCCGCCACGCTGGCAGAGGTGGAAGACCTGTACCGCCCCTACAAGCAGAAGCGGCGCACCCGTGCCACTGTGGCAAGGGAAAAGGGCTTGGAGCCTCTGGCATTGCTGCTTCTGAGCCAGAGCCCCAATCTGCCTGCTCCCGAAGAACTGGCAAAGAAGGCCGTTGATCCCGAAAAGGGTGTGGAGACCGTGGATGAGGCACTGGCAGGTGCATCCGACATCATCGCCGAGATGGTCTCCGACGATGCCGATATCCGCAAATCTCTGCGGCTTCTGGCCAATGCCAAGGGCGCTGCCGCTTCCTGTGCCGCCAAGGAGGATGAGGACAGCGTCTACCGCCTGTACTACGAATTTGCCCAGCCCCTTTCCAAGCTCCAGAGCCATCAGATTTTGGCTCTCAATCGAGGCGAACGGGAAGGTTTCCTGAAAATCTCCGTGGATGTGCCCAGAGAGCTGGCACTGGGACGGATCTATGACCGGACCGTGAAGCACGGCTCCTCCGCCACGGAACTGGTGCGGGCCGCCTGTGAGGACAGCTACGACCGACTCATTGCTCCCTCTCTGGAGCGGGAGATTCGCTCTGCTCTGACGGAGAAGGCCAACGAGAGCGCCATCCACAATTTTGCCCTCAATCTGAAGCCTCTTTTGATGCAGCCGCCGGTGAAGGGTCATGTGACCATGGGTCTGGACCCCGGCTACCGCATGGGCTGCAAGGTGGCAGTGGTGGACGGCACCGGCAAGGTGCTGGATACCACCGTGGTCTATCCCACCTACGGCGAAAAGCAGAAAAATGAAGCCATTGTGAAGCTCTCTGCCATGGTGAAAAAGTGGAATGTCGCCCATCTTGCCATCGGCAACGGCACCGCCTCCAGAGAGACGGAGCAGATGGCTGTGGAGCTGATCCGCAGTCTCGGCGGCGGCGTTTCCTACATGATGGTCAACGAGGCAGGTGCTTCCGTCTATTCCGCCTCCAAGCTGGCGGCTGAGGAGTTCCCTCAGTTTGATGTGAACCTCCGCTCCGCCGTTTCCATTGCAAGACGGCTGCAGGACCCTCTGGCAGAACTGGTGAAAATCGACCCCAAGGCCATCGGCGTAGGTCAGTATCAGCATGATATGCCGGAAAAGCAGCTGGATGAGACTCTCGGCGGCGTGGTGGAGGACTGCGTCAACGCCGTGGGCGTGGATGTGAACACCGCCTCTGCCAGCCTGCTGAAGCAGGTGGCAGGTCTGACCGCCGCTACGGCAAAAAATATCGTCACCTATCGGGAAGAAAACGGTCCCTTCACTGCCAGAAAGCAGGTTCTGAAGGTACCCAAGCTGGGTCCCAAGGCTTATGAGCAGTGTGCCGGTTTCCTCCGTGTGCCGGAGAGCAAGCAGGTCCTGGACAACACCGGTGTCCACCCGGAGAGCTACGAAGCTGCCCAGACCCTGCTGACCCTCTGCGGCTATGATCTGAAGGATGTCTCCGCCGGGCAGCTCTCTGAACTGCCCAAACGGGTGGAGCAGCTGGGCTGGAACAATACCGCTGAACGCTGCGGCGTCGGCGAGCCAACCCTGCGGGATATTGTCAAGGAACTGCTGAAGCCCGGTCGTGACCCCCGTGACGAGCTGCCCGCTCCCATCCTCCGCACCGATGTGCTGGAGATGAAGGATCTGAAGCCGGGTATGGTCCTTTCCGGCACCGTCCGCAATGTCATCGACTTCGGCGTGTTCGTAGACATCGGCGTCCATCAGGACGGTCTTGTCCATATTTCCAAGGTCTGCAACAAGTTCATCAAGCATCCCTCGGAAGTGGTCGCCGTAGGCGATGTGGTGAAGGTCTCCGTGCTGGAAGTGGATGAAAAGCGCAAGCGCATCAGCCTCTCCATGCGGGATGTGGTAGAACAGTAAGGAGGGGTTCTATGGTCACCTTTGCTCCCTGCGGCAGCTATGCCAAGGAGGATTGCCAAAAGGCTTTGGCTGAGATTCTGGATCTAAGCTGGGTGCAGCCCGGTATGCGCATCGGCATCAAGGCCAACCTTGTCCATGCCGCCAAACCGGAGGAAGCTGCCACCACCCATCCCATGCTTTTGCAGGTTTTGACGGAAATGCTCAAAGAAAAGGGCGCATCGGTGGTCATCGGCGATTCCCCCGGCGGTCTTTACAATGAGATCGCCCTGTCCAAGGTCTACCGCCAGTGCGGTCTGGAGGAGACGGGTGCGGAGCTGAATCACGATTTTTCTGTGACACCCGTGCTGTTTTCCCAAGGGCAGGTTTTGAAGAATTTTACCTGCACCGCATGGCTCAACCGCTGTGACGCAATCATCAATTTCTCCAAGCTGAAATCCCACGGCATGATGGCCATGACGGCGGCAGTGAAAAACTTTTTCGGCGCCGTGCCCGGCACCATGAAGCCGGAATATCATTACCGCTATCCCGATCCCTTGGATTTTGCCAACATGCTGGTGGATCTGCAGGAATATTTCCAGCCCAAGCTCCACATTGTGGATGCGGTGACCTGCATGGAAGGCAATGGGCCCACGGCAGGCACGCCCAGACCCATGGGTCTGGTGCTGGCTTCGGAAAATCCATACGATCTGGATCAGATCTGCGCCAAGCTGCTGGGTCTTCAGCCGGAACAGGTGCTGACCCAAAAGGCGGCGCTTGCCAGAGGACTTGTGACGGATACCACATTCCCGGCAGAGCTGGAGGCTTATATCGCATCGGATTTCAAAATCCCGCCTACCAAGAGCACTTTGTTCAAAAACATTCTGCCGGGCAAGGCAGGAAATCTACTCAGCGTTGTTATCGGAAAAGTCCTTGCCCCCAGACCTACCCTGAAGCCGGAGGCCTGTATTTCCTGTGGCAAGTGCCAAAAGATGTGCCCTGCCAAGGCCATAGAGCTGAAAAAGGGTCTGCCCAGGATCAATCGCAATAAGTGCATCAGCTGCTTCTGTTGTCAGGAGTTCTGCCCCAAGGGGGCATTGGAGGCCAAACGGCCTGCCATTGCCAAACTGCTGGCAAAGTAAGGAAAACCGCACACCCCAACGGGTGTGCGGTTCCTTTATTCATGTCGGATGGCTTCCAGAGCCGGGATCTTGACGGCTTTATTAGCAGGATAAAAGCCGGACAAAAGTCCGATGGCAATGGAAATGACCAGACCCGTAACAATCAGCCACAGGGGGATCACGGAGATTCGGCTGCCCGGTGTGGTCACCGCTTCCCACAATCCGCTGAGAGAGGACAGGGGCATACCCTGGAAAATCCCTTGCAGGTAACTGCCTGCCCCTGCCGACACCAGGTTCATCACAAAGCCGATGAGCAGGCTGATGAGGACACCTGCCATACCGCCCATAAGACCGATACAGCCGGCCTCCATGAGGAAGATCCTTCGGATATCCTTCACATAGCAGCCGAGGGCTTTCATGACACCGATCTCCCGTGTTCGCTCGGTAATGGACATGACCATGGTGTTCATGATGCCGATGGCGGCAACGAACAAAGATATGGCACCTAAGCCGCCAAAGACCATCTGCTGGCGGTTGGTTTCCTCCAACATGGGCTCCCGGATGGACTCCATAGACCAGGTCTCAAAGCCCATGTTGGTGATCTCATCCTGCACCCCTGCTAAGTTTTCAATATCATCCACCTTGACGATGGCATTGTCATACTTGGTTTCTTCCCGGCTGGGGGCAAAGCCCTGGGCCTTGGTCATCTCCGCCTGCAAAGCCTGCATATCGGAAATGTCCATGACCATGCCTTCCGTGGTCTCATAGCCCCGGCCGTTGTCCTCTTTCATGATGCCGACCACCTGCACATCCCGCTGGATGGTCTTGTTCTCATCCACCTGCACGGTCAGCTTCATTTTCATGCCCATGGGGCTGAAATAAGGCTCCGGGACATTTTCCGTATCCAGATTGCCCTCTTCGTCAAAGACATAGCGGTCGATACGGTTACGCCCTTCGGGACGCTTGGTATCGGTGAAGGTATAGGCAAAATATTCGCCTACCACCACCTGAATTTCCTTCATGCCGGCAACGGGATAGTCGCCCTCCAAAAGCTCATAGCCGATCTCTTCCATGGCCTTGGTCTGCAAGCCTTGCGTATAGCCCCACTGCTGTTCATAGCGGTCATTGGTGCCTGCGGAGAGGGTGTAGCTGTAAGGGCAATACTGCTTGGCGGTGGCTGCCACCACATGGTCCATGGCTCGCATCTGGTCGATGGCATCATCGTTGAGGGGGGTCTGACCGTAGCCGTAGATCTCGATCATGGACAAATCGCCCATGGATTGGAGCATGACCTCCATGCTCTCGCCGGAGGCCACACCGATGGAGACCATGATGATAATGGCGGTACAGCCGATCATGACACCCAGAGAGGTCAGAATGGTTCTGCCCTTCCGCCGCAGGAGATTTTGCCTGCACATGGCAAACAGATCAAGAAAGCCCATCGGTATCCTCCGTGCCATCGGCAAAGACAAAGGTCTCCACCACGCCGGACTTTTTCTTCTTCCGCTTCTTCAAAACCACGATCAGAACCACTGCACCGGCGGCAATGACGCCCAGAACGGTCGGCAAGATCCAGCCGGTTTTGGGCTGGGGTTCTTCCATCATGATCTCCTCTTCCGGCATGGGTTCGGGGACAAACATCTCATTGACCATGATCTCAAATTCAAATTCCTTCTGCATCACCTGCATGGCGTCATCCTCATAGGTGACTACTACCTTGCAGGTATCCTCCCCTGCCATTTCCGGGGTGATGATAAAGTCAATGGTGCCGCTGCGTCCGGCCTCTACATTTCCAATATTCTGCACCTTGCTCATGGCGGGAATGTCACCCTGCAGCTCGGCAGAGACATTATAGACGGTGCTCTTGCCCTTGTTCACATAGCTGAGGGTCAGGAAGCTTTCCTGATACTGCCAGGCATCCACAAAGGTCATATCCTGAGTCAGCTCAAAGCGGTCCAGCTGATAGACCGGCAGGCTGATGGTCTGATCCTGCGTGACGGATCTGCGCTCGTCGCCATCGATGTACTCATAGCTGAACTTGACGGACATGACCGCAGGTGCTGTGGGGGCAGCAGGCAAGGCCTGCAGATTGATGGTCTGGCTCTGGGTGCTTCCGGGGGTCAAAGAGGCAAAATGATAGGAGTTGGAGGCGTTGGTAATGGCCAGAGACTCCCCGGGATCAATGGTCATAACGATGTTCTCCACCGTTTTTACAGAAGATGTATTCTTGAACTCCACACTGAGATCAAAGGCCGTACCTGCATAGATCTTCTCCGTGCCGTAGTCGTAACCGGAGACGATGACATTGGGCACCGAGGCCGTCATGGAAGTGGTCTCCTTGGAAACCACGGCAGACAGAGGCACGGTCTGGGTACTGGAGCCACGGGTTATGGTATCGGACTGGGCATAGGCATAGCTGACTTCCACAGAAAGGGGCTGGGAAGTGGAGGTGATCTCCTCCGCCGCCTGCAAAGACACATCAAAGAAGGACACATCGCCTCTGCGAATTCTGCCCAGAGGGTAGGTCACGCTGTTGTCGGTGATCTGAAGATCGGAGGGCGGAGTCACCACTGCCACCACATCCTCCAGCTCGTGATCGGTCAGATTGGTGACCCACAGTCTCACCGATTGCTTTTCCCCCTTGGCAATGGCCTTGGGCTGATCCTCTCTGCCCACCTGCAGAACCGGAGTGGTCTGGTCCGGTGTGGGCTGGATCTCGGAATCCGGCACACATTCGTGGACCGTCAGGGTCAGAACCTCGCCGTCCACACGCATCATGAAGGTATTGCCCTCGCCCATGTAACGGGCGCCGTGGAATTCCACATGGACATAGCCGTTTCCGACAGGACTTGCTTCCACAGCAAATGCGCCATTAAAAGAAGATGCTTCGGGCACGATGTTTGGTGTAGTTGCTCCCAATGCCGCATTGTAAAGCCAAACAGAAATACTTACCAAATCATCCCGATATATCTCCCTTTGAGATACTTCATATCTGGAAACAATCCAATTATTGATATAGAGGTCGCCCTCGTTGTCTGCCGCCTGCGCCATGACCGGGCACAGCAGCAGAACGACCAACATCAGCGCCAATGCTCTTTTAATCAGTCTCATCGCTTATCCCTCTTTGCTCATCGGAAATAATTTCGCCGTCTTTTAAGGTCAGGATGCGGTCGGCATAGGCTGCCATTTCCGCATCGTGGCTGACCATGATAATGGTCTGGTGGAACTTCCGGGCAAATGCCCGGATCATCTCCATGACCTCAATGGTGGTTTTGGAATCCAGATTGCCTGTGGGTTCATCGGCATAGACCACGGCGGGCTTGGCAATAAAGGCTCTGGCAATGCCCACCCGCTGCTGCTGACCGCCGGACATCTGAGACGGATAGTGGTCTTTTCGGTCTGCCAGCCCCACCAGAGAGAGCATTTCCTCCGCCGCCTTCTGCCGCCGGGCTTTGGGTACCCCCCGGAACATGAGAGGCAGTGCCACATTCTCCGCCGCCGTCATGGTGGGCAGCAGATTATAGGACTGGAACACAAAGCCCAGATGCTTTTGGCGAAAGACTGCCAGAGCGTTCTCACTGAGCCGCTCCACCGGTACACTGCCGATGGTCACCGTTCCTGCCGTGGGCTTTTCCAGTCCTGCCAGCTGGTTCAGAAGGGTGGATTTTCCTGAGCCGGAGGTGCCGAAGATGCAGACGATTTGTCCCTTTTCAATGTCCAGATCGATATGTTTCAGGGCTACCACGGTCTCGTCGCCCATGGGGTATTCTTTTCGCAGACCTCTGACGGAAATCAAGGGCTTGGACACAACATCTTCACCTCCAATTCAGCTTCAAACCCATTATATACTATCAGACGACAGTTGCATAGGGTTGGTGCCGGAAGATTTAGAAAAACTTAATATTTTCTCCGCAAAAGAAGTGTGTCCTGCCCCCAAAAATAAGCCCCAAAAGATTGACGCAGGAATTTGGTTATATTATTATAATATACACGGACTGATACAGGAGGAATTTTCCCATGTTTGATGCTTTGAAAGTGAAAAATGAATGTGTCCAGTGGATTCGGGATTTCTTTGAGGAAAACGGCAAGGGCTGCAACGCCATTGTGGGTATTTCCGGCGGCAAGGACAGCTCCATCGCCGCCGCTTTATGTGTGGAAGCCCTGGGCAAGGATCGGGTCATCGGTGTGCTGATGCCTCAGGGTCAGCAGCATGACATCGACAAGGCCTATCTGCTGGTGAACCATCTGGGAATCAAGCACTATGTGGTCAATATTCAGGATGCTGTGGAAGGGATGCTGAAGAACCTGCCGGCAGATTTAGAGCTGACTGCCCAGAGCAGACAGAACCTGCCGCCCAGAATTCGTATGTCCACCCTCTATGCCGTTTCCCAGAGCTGCAACGGCAGAGTCTGCAACACCTGCAACCTCTCTGAAGACTGGGTGGGCTATTCCACCCGTTACGGCGATGCCGCCGGTGATTTCTCCCCCATGTCCAACCTGACGGTCACGGAAGTCAAGGAAATGGGCTATCTGCTGGGTCTGCCACAGGAGCTGGTGGACAAGGTGCCCATTGACGGACTCTGCGGCAAGACCGATGAAGAAAATCTGGGTTTCACCTATGCAGAGTTGGATGTCTATATCCGCACCGGTGAGATCGCCGATGCAGAAAAGAAAGCCAACATCGACCGCCGACACAAGGCCAATCTGTTCAAATTGCAGCTGATGCCTGCCTTCCACGCCGGCATTGAGACCAAGGCATAACCGACAGGACAATGCAAAACGACGAGTTTCAGAAGAAACTCGTCGTTTTTTATTGGGCTTCTTTCAGAATTCCCATCAAAACATAGCGGGAATCCTTTGCATCGTACAGGCAGGTGGAGAAGGTGACGAACCGGGCATCTGTCTCTGGTTCGAGCTTCGTTTCAAAGTCAGAAAATCTGGAGGCATATCCCAGAACCATTTGCTGCTCCGCCTCCCCATCCGGCAGGGTATAGAGCAGGGCATTGGGCTCTGTGGTATAGCCGGCAAAGAGATCCACCCGGTAGTTCTGCTCCGGGGTCAGGAGCCACCAATGGGGATGCTGCTCATAAAATGCCTGGTCGGCATAGGAGGGCACCATGGCAAACATGGTATCATCCTTCATGTTATGCCCGTAAATAATGGTATTCCATTGAGAAAAATCGGCGGCGTTGCGGCTGTCCACGAAAATCGTACCGGCTCGGTTATAAGTGCCGTCCAGCAGGCGGCGGAGGTACTGCTCATTGTCCGCACCCTGGGCCACAGGGTAGTTGATACCGGTGCCTTCGCAGTAGAGCCAGCCCACCACATCGGGATTTTTCGCCAGAAGGGCATCAAAATCCACTTCTATGGGTGCATAGATGGGGACTTCTTCCTCGATCTCCACAGGAAGCTCCACCACTTTCACCGCTTCTTCCACCAATGCCTCATTCTGTGCAGAAATCTGTTTCTGCTCTGTCACCTGTCGGTAAATTTGGTAAATACTAAAGAATAATACCCCTAAAAATAGAAGTATAAGCAAAACATACAGAATCATTCTGCATTTTGCATTCTGCATTCTGCATTTATTTCGGTGCATAGAACATCCTTAAAATCAGTTCGTCCAAGGCAGCTTCGTCGGCATAGAACTCCATATAGGTCTCGCCCTTGCGGTTTACGCCTTCCGGTGTCACGATCTCCTTGATGGAATAATCAGCATAGTCCTCCAGAGCCGAGGAGAGAACGGTGGTGGAGCAGTCCGTCACCAAATAGGGGGAGGCATCCTCAAAGAGCGACACTGCAAATGCCGTCTCGCTCTGGAGCTTGCCTTTCAGGGTCTCCAAAAAGCTGTCCACATACTGCTTCTGCCGGTCCATACGGGAAATATTCATCTGGTCGCCTACATCCTTTCGCAGGCGGACATAGGAAATGGCCTGATCGCCCATCAGAACCGTCTCGCCCATGGGGATGGTGGGGTCCACCTCAGAGAAATCCTCTGTGACCGTCACGGGCACGCCGCCCACAGCGTCATTGAGAATGGCAATGCCATCCATATTCATGGACATATAGTGGTCGATCTCAAAGCCGTAGAGGAGATTTTCCACGGTTTTTCGTACATTTTCGCAGCTGTCCTTCAGACCGCTGCCATAAGTATGGGCCAGGGCCAGCTGACCGGTGGCGGTACCGACCTCTTTGCCGCCGAGACCCAGCACCGGCATCTCCACCATGGTATCCCGGTTGAGGGCCAGAACACTGGCGGTCTCATCCTTCTGATCGAAAATGAGGATCATGACCGTATCAGCTTCGCCGTCATTATTATAGGAGTTGCTGTCCTCCACAGGGCCAAAGCGGTCAATACCCATCAGCAGATAGGTATCGATATCCTGCCGGGGGAAATATTGAACATCATCCCGGACGATGGTCTTGGAGACAGGTGCAGAAACAGTCTGGGCCTGTTTTGAAAATACAGTGGATTCCAGGATGCGGAATCCACTGTATACAAAGACGATCACCATAACCAGGATGACTGCGGTCAGCAAATAACCGCCAATACGCCTTCTGCGCATAGTGTCACTCCCTGTTGTTGAATTTGATTACTGTGCCTTCTTGGTCTTGCGCAGGGCAACAGCACAGGCCAGCAATGCAGCCAGAGATGCACCGGCCACAGCGATCCACAGACCCATGTTGCTCACATCACCGGTGTTGACAGCTTCCACAGCGCCGGTATCAGCCAGCTGCTCGTTGGAGACCAAAATGGCCACAGGGCAGAAATTCTCGAAGGTGTTGCAGACCACATGGCCGTTATCCAGAACTTCCACAGCCTCGATTCTGCGCCAATCGCCGCCCTTGTAGGCAACCACTTCCACGAAGGTGCCGGGGGCCAGGTTCAGATCAAAGTCCAGGCAGATGGTAGTGCCTTCGGGCTCCAGCCACTCTTCCAGCTCGTCGCAGAGGACGGTGACTTCAAACAGATCCTTGACGATCAGATCATGGACAGACTTGCCCTCGCCCAGGACAGAGGCAATGTGCTCATTGAGGCCCTCGCAGGTCTCAAAGAACTTCATGCCCAGCGCCAGAATCTGCTCATAGACCCAGTAGATGAGGGCCTTATCTTCCTCGGGAATCTGAGGATCATTGGGAACCTCGGAATAAGGTGTGACGATCAGACACTCATGGTCTTCGGCAACGCCTTCGGGATGGACGGCGTCGCAGATGACGGTCAACTTGCCGTCTCTCAGGTACAGATTGCCAACGACTTCGCCATTGACCATCAGCTGACCAACTTTCATGCCGTTTTCATCCACGGGGCCGGTCAGTTCAGGCACGGGTTTATAGGTGACGCTGGGTGTAAAGCTCTCAGCAGCCAGTGCAGGGCAAACCATGGCCACACACAGGGTCACGATCAACAATGCAACGATAAACTTTTTCATATGATCATCTCCAAATATATTAGCGTCAAAGACGCAAGATTTACGAACAATCTTCACCCAGCACGACTGTTTCATAGTGCTGGATACGGGACCACAGCGCTGCATCCAGCGCCACAGCACCCAGATTGGGGGCTCGCTCCGTCAGATCATGGCAGTCTGAGCCAAGCAAATGGATCTTGCCCTCTTTCAGCAGTTTTTTTGCTGTTTTTGCCCGTTTTCCAAGGAAAAAGCCCGCATTTGCCTGGATCAGCAGATGTCTATCCAGCAATCGGTCCATGATCCGATTCCCAAACAGGGGCGGCAGGTACCGATCCACATGGGCCACAATGGGCACCAAATTCTGCTTGGTCACCAGTCCGCTCAGTTCCTCGTAGACACGGTCATTCCACGGGGGCATGGGCAGCTCTACCAGAATATAGTTGGTATCGCCGATCCGCAGATCCCACATGGCCTCGGAATCGCTCATGCCTCTGAAATAAAACACCTCCGCACCGACGATCACATGGGGCAGTTCCGGTTCGTCCTTGGCAGCCTCCTGCAGCTGCTCCAAGGCTTTCTGCCTTGCAGCAAGGAAGTCCGATGGCGTATTTTCATTGGCATAGAAGTGGGGCGTTGCCACCACGGTTTTGACACCCTGCTCCGCTTCCTTCCGAAGCATGGTTAGAGACATTTCCACATCGGTACTGCCGTCATCGATGCCCGGCAGGATATGGCTGTGAAAATCAACCATTGGTCACGCCTTCTTCTGCCTTGGCGGCATTGGCTTCTACTTCTGAACGGCGGCTTCTGGCATAGGCGTACTTGCCCACATAGCGGCCATAGTAGCGGCGATAGTAGCGTTTGTAGTATTTCTTGCCGTAGCCGCCCATCTGATCCAGGGTGCAGTTATAGACGACACCGAGAATCTTGGCATTGACAAATTCAAATTCACGGACAGCGCCGCCCAGAGCCAAATGGTCACAGTAGTCCTGACGGACCACCAGCAGCATACCGTCAGTTTCCTTGGCCACTGCCATGGCATCACTGACCTCTGCTACGGGAGGCAGGTCCAGAATGATGTAATCGAACACTTCCCGCATCTGCTTCAGAATCTTTGCCATCTTGGCAGAGCTGAGCAGCTCCACGGGGTTGGGGGGATTGCGGCCGGCTGCGATAACGGCAAAGGCTTCCTCTTCACCGGGCAGTCCACAGGGCTGGAGCAGGTCACGCCAGGACAGCTGGCCGGAAAGGGCACTGGAAATACCGGGCACCTTCTTGATGGGCAGCTTGGCATTGAGGGAGGGCTTACGCATATCGCAGTCCACCAGCAGGACTCGCTTATCCAGCTGGGACAGGGTATAGGCCAGGTTGACGGAAGTCAGAGACTTGCCTTCACCAGCAAGGGCGCTGGAAACGCCGATGACACGGCTGCCGCCTTCGTCGGCAAAGGAGAACTGCAGCTTGGTTCGCAGGAGCTTGTAAGCCTCAGAGGCGATAAAACCGATCTGCTTGCCCACCATGGGCACATCTTCTTTGCTGCTGCGAGTCTGAGACTTCTTGCTGCGTTTGCCTCCGTAGGCACCATAATAGTAATATCTGCCGCCATGCTGATCGGCGTTCATATTGGGTACAGCTGCCAGAATGGGATATTTACAGCCGCGGGACACATCAGCCTCTTCCCGGATGGTGATATCAAATACCTCCTGCAGGGCGATCCAGATGATACTCAGCAGAATACCGATCAGACAGCCGATGGCAAGGTTCTGAGGATAGTTGGGAGAGCTGGGCGCACCGGGCACCACAGCGGAATCCACGATCTTGGCAGAAGTGCCTTCAATAATATCGGAAATTCGGTTGGGCAGGATATAGGCGATGGCACTGGCAATGGCCTCCGCCTCCTCGGGATTGGGACCGGTGACCTTGACCTCAAAGATCTCCGTTTCACGGACAGATTCGGCAGAGATCATGTCCTTGACCTCTCGGTATGTATATTGCACACCGGCATAGTCAATGACATCGTTCAGGGTCTCACGGGTATTGAGAATGACGATGTAGCTTTCCACCAGGCTCTTGGACGCCGTGATATCGCTGGAGGAGATACTGAAAGAGGTATCGCCCACAGACAGGGAGTTGTTATTCACATAGAACATGGCAGAGGATTGGTACATGGGGGTAATGAGGTATCGGGTCACGCCGAGAGAGACGACAACGCCCAGGACACCCACCAGGATCACCACCCAAAGCCGGTGCCAAATGGTGCTGAAGATCCGCTGCAAGTCAAATTCGACTTCGTTGCGGTTTTCTGTTTTTTTCTCGTTCATTTTGGCTCTCCTAATTCGGTTTCCATTGCCTAAAAAGTTATTTTGTCAAAAGATATCGGATGGCGTCCATCTCTTCCTGGGTCACACCGGCAGAGCGCAGGTAGTTTTCCACCTTTTCCTGCACCGTATCACCGGCGTAACGGTCCAGCGCCTCCAAAAATGCGGTGAAGGCTTCGGAAGTATCGCCATAGTAAAGGGCAGACAGCTGATATTCTCGCTGCAAATCCGCTTCGCTGACACCCAACAGGGCCTCCAGCAGATAGCAGACCGTACCGGTTCGGTCTGCACCGTAGGTGCAATGGAGATATGCGGGATAGGTATTTTCATCTGCAAAATAGGTAAACAGCTGACGGACACGGGTCATTCCATCCTCTGTAAACACGCCTGCATACATGGGCATGTGGAAGTAAGTATGTTCCACACCGGCGCCCAGAGCATCCACGCCGTACTTGTTTTCGCCGGCGCCGCGCAGGTCCAGATCTGAGCGGATATTCAGCACAGAGAGCATATCCTGCAAGCCTGCACCGGAGATGCTGAAATCGGGTTCAACAGCACCGTCCAGCTCGCTGCCGCGGAAAAGCATACCTTGTTTCACGGTCTTGCCGTCCACAGTTTTCCAGCCGCCGATATCACGGATATTGACAGCGCCGTCAATGCTGAGGATTCGGGGGGTCTGGGCTGTGAGGAAAGTGCCCTGCACAGATGTGGCGGTATCATTGGAGAAGTTTACAGTGATCCGATAATAATACCGGGTACCGGTCTTTAAATGATAGACTTTGACCTCACGCTGACCGCCCTCCAGAGAAAACACCCGGGGTGCGACCATGGTCTGATTCTCGCTGACCTCTACGGTCGCACCTGTTACGGAACAGTCGGCAGGCAGGCCGTTGATATGATAATTGAGCTTCACAGGCAAGCCCCTGTCCATCCGCTGCTCGCCGATCCGGTACTCCCGCAGAACCTCTCTGACAGGAATATCCACATTGGCCTTGGTGCAGGCAAGAGCCGCCTCGTTTACCAGATACACAGGCTCGTCATAGAAGGGCACTGTTATGGCAATCGTACCCTCCGAAGCAGTCGCCTTTATGGAGGGAGTTATGCTTTCTCCATCCATATCCTGCCGCTTTGCATCCTGCTTAGCGGCAGCAAAGCCCAGAAGCAGCAAAAACAGCACAAGCAGCAGGATGATACCCATATTGGTAAGGAACTTCTTGTTCTGTAAAAGGCTCTGCCGGGCAGATTTTTTGCTGCTGCGCTTTTTGAAGCGGTGGCGGTGATGGCGGTGGGACTTCCTTTCATAATGGCCATGATGATGGCTATGACCCTCATGGTGCTCGGAATGCACACTTTCCGATGCTTCCGCGGGTTTTTTTTCGATGTTCATTTCGTTTTCGGACAAGGTGCAATCCTCCTTGCGCTGCCGGAGAAATTCGCGTCCCTCTCCAAGCTATGTGTGATAACCGGTAGTGATACCACAAGATGTTGTATCCATCTCTATTTGGGTATAGTTTGACACCTATACATCATCCATTCTAGCATATAAAGCAGAGAATTTCCATCTTTTTTTAATTTTTTTTGCAAAAAAGAGGCACCTGCGAAAGCAGGTGCCTCTTTACGGGATCGATTAGTAGGTGATCACGCGGTGCAGGATGCAAGCCATCTCAGCACGGGTGATGTTGGACTTGGGAGTGATCTTGTTATTGGAGCCCTGGATGACACCATGGCTGACCAGGCTGGAAATTGCAGTGGTAGCCCAGGTGCTGATCTTGCTGTAATCGCTGAAGGAAGAAGCGTTGGTGCTGGAGGAGTAGCGCAGGTCACGGTTGACCTCGTCCAGGGTACGGTAGATCAGAACCATAGCCTCTTCACGGGTGATATAGGACTTGGGATTGAACTTGCCGTTGGTACCCTGAGCGATGCCCAGCTTCTTGGCGATGCCAACAGCCTGATAGGTCTCCTGAGAGTAGGTGCTGGTGCCCTTGGTCACATCGGAGAAGTTGTCGGTGACAGCGGTGGTGCTGTAATCGCCCTCCAGGAAGGCACGGTACAGCATCAGCATGAAGTCGCCGCGGGTGATGTTGGCGGAGGGATTGTACTTGCCGTTGGAGCCCTGTGCGGTGCCTTCGTAGTACAGGAAGTCTGCGGAGTCAGCAGCCCAGGAGTAGTTACCCTTCACATCGGAGAAGACCTTGGAAGCGGTCTGGGTCTCCACATCATAGGTGATGTAGCCGGTGTAGGCAGATGCGCCGCCTGCATTGTAAGCAGTGTAGGTCAGGGTCAGCTTGCCCTTGAAGCCGGCTGCGGGCACGATGCTCAGGTCGGTCAGCTTCATCTGGTTGGCAGAGTACTGGTTGTTGGTATTGGTGTAGCTGGTGCCATCGTAGTATCTGCAGTAGCTGTTGTTGCAGTAGTACTGGTTGTGGCAGCCGCAATCGATGGTGTTGTTATTGTTGTAGTTGGTGCCATCATAGTACATGCACCAGCTGTTGTTGCAGTAGTACTGGTTATGGCAGCCACAGTCAGTGGTGCTGTAATTGGTGCCGTCGTAGTACTTGCACCAGGTGTTATAGCAGGTAGTCAGGTTGTTGCAGCCGCAGTTGACCTTGTTATTGTTGTTTACATACTGGTCGTAGGTGCTGCCGTAGGTATAGCCGCTGGTGTAAGTGCTGTTGTAGTAGAACTTGTCGCCTCTCTGCACGCGAGCAGCCTCGGTGACACGGCTGTAGCCATCGACCTTGGGAATGCTGCGGAACAGGGTTGCCTGCTGAGCGGAGGGCAGTTCAAAGACCACATAGCCCATGGTCTGACCCTTTGCAGCATAATAGTTGGCAGCGATGCTGGCAGCAACGGAGTCATCCAGTGTGGTGCCTCTTGCGCCGATCTTGTTGCCGTTATCGTTGAGCTTGATGGACACATAACCGGTGACGGAAGTGCCATTGGTGCCGTAGGCAGTGAAGGGGATGTCCACAGTGTAGGTAGCGGTGTAGCTGGTGCTGGGGACATAGGTCACGGAGGACAGCAGATAGCTGCTGTAGTTGTAGTTGTTATTATAGTTGTTGTTGGTGGTGCTCACACGGAACTGCATACCGGCAGTGGCCTTGGTGGTCTTGGCAGAAGTGGTGTACAGCGTGCCGTAGGCGGGCACAGTGTTGCTGATGCCGAAGGTCACATAGCTCAGCGTTTCGTTGGTGTTGTAGTAGTTGTTGTTGGTACCCACATAGAAACGGCAGGAAGGAGTGACGCAGCGGGTCACGCCGTGGCAGCCGCAGTCATAGGTGTTGTAGCCGCCGTTGGTGCCGTAGCCGTACTGGTCGTTCTTGTGAGCGGTCCAGTAGTTCTGGAAGTCAGCGACCTTGAAAGTCACGGGCGTATTGTAGTTGGTGGAATACTCGATGCCGCCGCTGGCAGCGCCTGCGTTGATCTGCAGGGTCAGCATGCCGACGATGACGCCGTCAGTCTGGCTGCCGGACATGGCATAGATGGTGAAGTTGGAGATCTTGTTGGAACCGCTCTTCTGCTGGAAGCCAACGGCATCCAGGTTGTTCTTGTCCACATACTTGGTGCTGCCGGTCCAGTTCAGAGAAGAACCGGAGGAGGGGGACAGCAGCTCGCCGCCGTTAGCACCGGAAACGCCGAAGGAGTAGTAGTCCACATTGTACAGGCTGCCGGTGGTGGGCATAGCCATGCCGATGAGATCGGTCATGGTCAGAGTGGTGTAGTTGTTATTGTAGCCAATGGAGGAGGATGCGATGACGCCTCTGTCATTGAAGCGGAAGCTGGAGATGTTGTCACGGACATTGACAGTCAGGGTGTTGGAGCGGTAGAAGCCCAGGTTGACAGTCTTGGTGACAGCAACGCCGTCATTCTTGTATTCAGCATTGGTAACGGTAAAGGTAACAGTAGCGGAACCGGGGGTGGTGCTGGTAGCATACCAGCTGGTGCCGTTGTTAGTCAGGGAGCAGCCGGTGGCCTGCACGCTGAAGTTGGCATTGGTCACACGCTCGCCCTTGCCGTTGTAGAGGTAGGGGTTCAGAGTGATGGTGGAACCGGCCATAGCGCTCTGGGAGCTGACATTGCCGATGTAGTACTTGCTGTTAACGGTAACAGGGACATCCACTTCCCAAGTGGACTTGCCGCCGGCAAAACGCAGATAGTCGGGGGCCTGTCTGGTATCGATAGAGCACTTAATGGTGATGTAAGTGGAACCGGCTGCGATAGCGGTAACATTGCCGCTGCCGTCAACAGTAGCGATGGCACGGTTGTTGGAGGTCATGGTGGTGGTGATGTACTGACCGGCAGTGGAGGGAGTGAAAGTGCCGCCGAGCTTGCCCTTCTCGTTGGGGTTCAGAGTCAGGCTGCTGGGGATAACATTGACGGTCACGACCACATCCGTGACGGTGATGGTATGGGTAGCGACCAGATTCAGAGACTTGCTGGAAGCGGTGATGATGGTCGTACCGGTGGTTCTGGCAGAAACCAGACCCTTATTGACAGTAGCAACAGCGGTGTTGGAGGAGCTCCAAACCACATCGCTGGGCAGGCTTGCGCCGTTGGGGGTTGCGACCACAGTCAGCTGCTCCTGGGTCAGGGCAGCCATGGTGTTAACGCCGCTGATGACCAGACCGGTGGCAGTGATGTCAGCCTCAGCAACAGTGACGGTCGTGCTGCCGGAAACACTGCCGGTGACGGTGGAATCCTCAATAGAGGTCAGAACGACGGTAACACCGACGGTCTGAGAACCGGCTTCTGCATAAGTAGCAGTGGCAGTGGCAGTGGAGCCAATGGCATTGGTCCAGGTGTAGCTGCTGGCAGTAAAGCCTGCAGGAACCGAAACTGTAAATGTGACAGGCTGGCCTGCCTTGGGAGCGGCAGTGCTGGGAGTCACAGTAACGGACGAGGGAAGGGTAACGGTAGGCGTAGGATCGCCGCCGGGTTCGGTAGCCAGAGCCACAGGCATAGCGCCCAGGATCATGACCAGAACCAGAAGCAGGCTCAACGCTCTGGTAAAGTTCTTCTTCATAAATTTGCACCTCTTTCTAAAAATGGCAGAAGTTATGGAAACATACTTCTGGATTTTATGAGCGTATTCTATCACATTTTCGCCCGTTTGTACAGTGTTTTTCAAAGAATTTATGGATTCTTCAAAAATATTATGTCAATCCACAACATCTAGTATTTAAGACGAACGCACCACCACAAAAGTTCCCGAATTTTAAAAAAATTTTTAATAAACAATCGACTACCGCCAGAGAATCGACGAGGGCCGGGAGGGGGCTGCAAAGGAGCGCTGCCTGTGGCAGAAGAAGCGACTGCAGCAGCTGGGCAGGAACTTGGCTTGCTGCAAGCAAAGCGAAGCAGAAAGCCTTAGTTCCAACCCGGAGGGGGGAGAGTGGCTATTTTGTGATGCAAAATAGAACGACCACATACGCAGAGGCGATCACAAAATCCGGACAACGCTCTCCCCCCATGTGTCTTTTTCTCCCCATTCTTTTGTGACATGACAAAAGAATGGGCCGTCGGAGACAAACCAGCTATCACTGATATCCAAGGTTATCATGGAATCAAAAAACCTCACGATTACTCGTGAGGTTTTTTGTGTTGGCATTACCTATCTTCCCGGCCGGTCACCCAGCAAGTATTGTCGGCGAAAGTGTGCTTAACTTCTGTGTTCGGGATGGGAACAGGTGGACCCACACTCCAATCAACACCAACTCAAGCGGAGCTCGTCGCTCCTAAAGGGATATACCCTGAAAACTGAACATGGTCATGCACGCTGCAATCTATTCGAGGCTCCTTGAGTCTGCTTGTTCCAATTGTAGGTCAAGCCCTCGGCTTATTAGTATCAGTCAGCTACACGCATTACTGCGCTTCCACCCCTGACCTATCAACGACATAGTCTACGTCGAGCCTTACTCCATGAAGGATGAGAGATCTTATCTTAGGGAGAGTTTCACGCTTAGATGCCTTCAGCGTTTATCTCGTCCGCACGTAGCTACCCAGCTATGCCCTTGGCAGGACAACTGGTGCACCAGAGGTGCGTCCATCCCGGTCCTCTCGTACTAAGGACAGCTCCCTTCAAATCTCTTACGCCCGCAACAGATAGGGACCGAACTGTCTCACGACGTTCTGAACCCAGCTCGCGTAAGTCGGAGGCCAAGCGGTCTTAGGAAGACAATTTCATCACACAACTCCTTGGCTCACAGAACGACATGGCTACGATCCGACTTCAGTTCGGTCCCTATCTGTTGCGGGCGTAAGAGATTTGAAGGGAGCTGTCCTTAGTACGAGAGGACCGGGATGGACGCACCTCTGGTGCACCAGTTG
>JAZNNW010000173.1:0-19102 GCA_045580485.1 Candidatus Avilachnospira sp.
ATCCTCAGCTGTTCCCAGTCTCAGCTTTTAGGCTATTACAGCCGGGACATTCTGACCATCGACCTGAACTATGAGCAGTACGGCAAAGCCGCCGTGTTTCTCTATGAGAAGCGGAAGAAGTACAGCTGGATGTCCAATATGTCTGTTTCCGTCCGGTGGAGCATGGAGGAAGCTCCCTCCCCTGCTGTGAAGGACATTGCCCTGCCTCAGACGCAGGAAGAAGATGTGTTCTATGAGGACACAGAGCTGGATGAGATGCTGAAAGTGGAACGGGTTTTGGAACAAAGTGATGAGACAGATCGCACCATCCTCCAAATGCTTTTGGACGGCAGCACCATGGCAGCCATCTGCGAAGCCTGTTTCCTTGCAGAGACGGCAGTGAAATATCGCCTGCGAAAGCTGCTGAAGCAGGCAAAATGCGAAAAGAAAGAAGAACTGCTGGCACTTCTCAGAAAATATTTGCCTGCATAAAAAACTCCCCCTGTTGGGGGAGTTTTTCTTATTTCAGAAAGCCGAACTTGGAGAAGAATGTGGCGAACATGGTCTCGTTGTTGAGACGGAGGCTCTCTGCCATCATAGCTTCTGCCTTGCCGGTGGCCATATAGGCATGGCATAGGGCGTTGAGATACAGATGGTGGGCTTTCCGCAGGTGGACAGGCTCATCCACAAAGGAGATAAAGAAGGGGGTGGTCTGGAAGAAGCCGTTATCCTTGACGGTTTCGATGTCAGTCCAGCTTCTCACATACTTGGTGATGAGATGCTGACCCTTGATGGGCTGACCCAGATGGTTCCATGCCATAGCCTGATAGTAGGGCAGCTCCTTCAAGTGCATATTGCTGAAATACTCGATGGTCACATTGGCGATATAAGAGAAGATTTCATCAGCTTCTGCCTTCTTGCCCAAGGCTTCCAGACAGCAGGCTTCATGGTACTTGAGGGGGATTCGCTTGCAGTGGTTCCAGATACCGGCACCGGTGGACTGGGGCAAAATCTGACCTTCCCGGAACAGTTCCAGAGCCTTCTCTGTCTCGCCCTGCTCCATGGCGGTTTTGCCCTTGACCAGATAGGCGAACATATACTGGTCGGCAATGGCATGCTCACCGCCTTCACAGGGAACGAAGTTGTGGGATTTCAGCACTTCCAGTGCCTTGTCAGGCTGCAGAGACTGATTATAGGCCTTGGACAGCTCGGTGATGACATCGTCACGGTTACAGGGGTGTGCCAAAATCAGCCGGATCTTTTCTGCAGGATCGGTGCAGAGCTTGTTCATGAGCCAGACGGTCTCAAACAGCAGCTGATGGTCGTTGGGACGCTCCTCCACCAGAGCCTTCATCATGGCAAGAGCTTCTTCCCCTCTGCCCAGATGGCTGAAGTATGCCACTGCCAGATTGCGGCGGGAGATATAATCCTTACACTCTGCCCACAGCTTGGCGGCTTCTGCATAGTGGCGGCGGTTGTACAGCAAGCAGCCCAGAAGCATTCTGGCATTGTCACTGCCAACAGCCTCCAGAATCTTCTGCTCTTCCCGGCGGAAGGGGTAGGTTCTGCCCAGCGGTGCATTCTCTGCGGCAGTGAAATCGGTGCCCTTATAGTAAGCCAGCGTATAAAGCACCATCTGGTTGGCACATTCGGGACGAGCCTTTACCAAGCCTTCCAGAATATCAACGGACAGTTCTTCTTTGCCCATGGCGGCAAGGTCAAAGACCAGATCCAGACAGGTCTGGGCAGGGTCACTGTCCATAACGGTGTAGAAATCTTCTGCACCGGTCAGATACCGCATCATATGATCCATGGGGTCTTTCTGAAGCATCTGCTTTGCCAGTGCATCGGCATCTTTGCCAAGGTCTCTGGCTGCCAGCACTGCCACGGCAGCTGCCAGTGCGTCGTTGCCGTCACGGTCCAGAGCTGTCTTTGCATGACGGAGGGCTTCCTTTGCATCGCCCTTACGGAGATCCAAAACGGCAATTCTGGTCATGGCCTTGACCACGCTGTCGGCTGCCCATGCGGCCTTATTATAATAGTCGTGAGCCTTCTTCCACTGACCCTGTGCTTCCAGTACCTTGCCGTAGGTATAATAGGCTTCGCCGCTCTGATGGCGGGCATTGAACCGATTGAGCTGGGCAATGGCACGGGTGATATAAGACTCAGCCTCGGCATAGTTGTACTGATTGTACTCAAACTTTGCCATGGCAATGAGGGAGGGAATGTGATAAATATCCCGCTTCAGAGCCTCTTTCCAGTAGGCATCGGCCTTCACCGCAGGATCACGGTACTGATCCACATGGACACCTGCCAGATACAGCTCCTGTGCGCTGTTCATGGAGGCGGCAGACGGCATATCCGTGATGACATCGGGCATATTGAACTTGTCAAAGTTCTGCTCGGCATACTCTGCCACTTCTTCCCCATTGCAGGTGACGGAAACGGTCACATACTGCGGAATTTCCCCCAGAGAGAACTTCATGGGGTTTTCCGGCAACAGATTGCAATCCTTTTCCAGATAAACACCATTTTCATCGAAAATACGAATATTTGCATGATTATAGCGGGCGGTGGATTGGATGGCGAATTCACCCTTTTCCCGATCCACCTTGAAAGCGCAGTTCAGATTGGCATAGGTGGGGGTGCCGATCTTGGCGATGGGATACCAGTACTGGGAGAACTCTTTGGTCTCATAGGGCGCAAGCCAGGAGAAATCCGGCTGGTTATCGGAATAAGAACCTGCCATCAGTTCGGCATACTGGCCGTCCGTATCCGTCAAGGCATTTTCCCAGGACTTGGAGAGCTGATTGTAGGCCCAGGTAAACATCTTCTTACCGGGGGACACATGATGGTCTGCCACATGGACCACACCGGTTTGTTTGCCATGATCATAACCGCCGAAGAAGTCATAATCGGAAGCAGCGGCAAAATAAGAAGTGGCCTCTCTGGTGTTCTTATGCCAGGAAATATCTCTGGGCTCGTCCATGGGGATTCCGTTAAAGACGCCGTTGCCGGCAACGGGATATGTGGTTCTGGACTTGAGATAGTGGAAGTTTACATAACTCACATCCTGAGGGAAGAAGATCTGGTAATCCTCATTGACCGCCACGGCGGTATTCTCCCACCACAGGAAGGAGCGCTCTGTATCGGTGCGGTTATACAGTCTCATTCTGGTTTCAAAGAAGCTCTCGCCGGGGCGGAGGACGATGCCAACCATGCCCTTCATCCGATCCATGGGCTCATGCTCCGACAGCCAGCAGATGGCAGTGCCGTCTTCCAGCGTCTCGGTGGTGAAATCGCAGGCCATATAACCGGACGCCCGGTGATGGAAGGGCCAGTTGAACTCGATACCGCCGGAGATCCAGGAGCCCAGAGCACCGATGAGGGCAGGCTTGATGACATGCTGCTTATAGAACATATCCACGCCGGCAGCTTTATCGAAAGCGGAGTAGACTCTGCCGCCGATTTCCGGGAGAATCTCGATTTTCACATACTCATTTTCCAGAGTCACCACCGTATATTCCCGGTCGATTTTCTCCTCCCTGTTGACCGCCATGACCACCTTGTTGGGGTAGGGATTGCCGGAGCTTCTCTGATGGACCCGGTTTTCGGCGAACATGGGCAGTTCTTCTGCCGCAGGCTCGGGATAGGTGGGAATGACCAGTTTGCCAACAGAAATCTTCACTTTTTCCATGATGGGCACCTCTTTACTTTTGTGTTATCTTATTGTATTATAAAAGAAAGATTTTCTTATTTATAGGCATATTCTTACTTTCTTTTTATCTTATCTTACTATAAGGCGGTGAAATATGCTGATCTTGCCCACCAATCTCATCTGCGGCAGCTTCCATAGTCAGGTTTTTGGGGATGTGACCTACTCCCCCAAGCGGACGACCCAGCTCTTTGAAATCGAATTTTACACGGAGGACGGGCAGTTTGCCTATGCCGATGACAGGGTCTTCCCCATTCGGAAACATCACATCCAGATCAAGCATCCCGGACAGGTGTGTTACAGCAAGCTGCCCTTTCAGACCATGTATCTGAAATTTGCCGCCGAAGGAGAACTGGCACAGCGGCTCTTGCAGGCAGAGGAATATTTTCCCTGCACCCAGCCGGAAAAGGCAAAATCTCTGCTGAGCAAGATCATTCTGCTCCATGAGCAGGGCGACGATTCTCTGGCTCTTTATGAGGCAATTCTCTCCTTTTTGATGCTGATTTTGACCGATGGAACAGGCAGCGATCAGTCGGTGGTATCGCAAGCCAAGGGGTTCATGGAACAGCATTATGCCGAAGGCATTACCTTGGAGGATATTGCCAAATCCGTCAACCTCAGCAGCATCTACTTTCACAACCTCTTTACCAATGCCGTGGGCATGTCGCCCCACCGATGGCTCACGCAGCTTCGCATTGCTCAGAGCAAAAAATTCCTGTGGAACAGCCACATTCCCATCAGCGACATTGCAGAACAGTGCGGCTTCGGCTGCCAGCAGTATTTCAGCCGGGTATTCAAAAAAGAGACCGGCATGACCCCCGGACAGTACCGCCGGGAGGCTTATCACAATTATCTAAAATAAGCCTCCCCTGGAGGGGAGGTGGCACGACGAAGTCGTGACGGAGAGGTGGAAACGATACTTCCTGCACCCACCTCTCAGTCAGCTTCGCTGACAGCTTAGCGCCCCCCTTTTGTCAGCTTCGCTGACATTTCCCCCGCCGGGGGAATCACCTCAAGGAGAGCCTTTTTAGAAAGGACTTTTTTTATGGAACAGATCATCACTCTCGTCTGCGGTCAGATGACTGCAAAGATCAATGCCGCCCGTGGTGCCAACTGCATCAGCCTGCGCCATGAAGGTCACAATGCCAAAATCCTCCGGGAGCCGGACTACGAACACTTTGACAACCCCTACCTCTACGGCATGCCCATTCTCTTTCCTGTGAACCGCATTGAGGGTGGTGCATTTACCTTTGAAGGCAGAACCTACCAGTTTCCCATCAACGAGCCCAACACCGGCTGCCATCTTCACGGCACCGTTCATGAGACACCTTTTGAAGTGGTGAAGCAAACAGAAACGGAGGCAATTTTCCGTTTGGAAGTGGCAGAACGGGAGAGCTTTCCTCACCGCCACACCATTGAACTTGCCTATTTACTGAAGGAACCGGGTCTTTCTGTCACAGCCTCTGTCACCAATCATTCCGAAACCAATATGCCTTGTTTCCTGGGCTACCACACCACCTTCCGGGTGCCCTTTGCGGAAGGTTCCGACCCTAAAAACATCTATGTCCTTGCCGATGTGACGGATCTGGTGGAGCGGAATATGGAAAACTATCTGCCCACCGGACAAATCATGCCCGATGACGAGCACACAAAGCAGATGCAGGAGGGCTGCTTCCCCGCTCTCAAGCTGCCCATGAGCCGTCACTACCGCAGCTTCGGTGAAAACCGCATCCAGCTCATGGACAAAGAAAAGGGCTTACAGGTGGTCTATGAAAATGATCCTGACTTGGGCTGGCGGCTGTTCTACAATGGCAATGCCGATAAATACATCTGCCTGGAGCCGCAGACCTGCATGGTCAACTGTCAGAAACTGGACTACGATCACAGCTTCAGCGGTTTTGCCTTCGTCGCTCCCGGAGAAACGAAAAAATACCACTCGGAGATTCGTCTGGAAGCCCTGTAATTCTGAACTTTTTATGAACTCCTTGACACTGCTTTTTTGCAGATTTATCATAGATAAAAGTAAGGAGGAGTATCTGTGATCAAGCAACTGCTGCCCTGTCTGGGCAAATACAAAAAGGATGCCATCCTCGCTCCCATTTTCATCACGCTGGAAGTGATCTTGGACATCCTGATTCCCATGTATATGGCCGACCTCATCGACTTCGGCATCGACATGGGCAATATGAACTACATTCTCAAATGCGGTCTTGGGCTGGTAGCCATGTGTGCCATCTCTCTGGTGTTCGGTGCCCTGTCCGGCAGAAGTGCCGCCATTGCTGCCACCGGCTTCGGCAAAAATTTGCGGCAGACACTCTATCACAAGGTGCAGGAGTTTTCCTTCTCCAACATCGATAAGTTCTCCTCTGCCTCCATCGTCACCCGTCTGACTACCGATGTCAGCCGAATTCAGGATGCCTTTATGATGACCATTCGCATCGCCGTTCGGGCACCTGTGATGCTCATTTTATCCGTGGTGGCGGCTTACCGCATCAACAAGGAGCTGGCCAGTGTATTTCTGTGGGTGCTGCCTCTGCTGGCAGTCACCTTCCTCGTCATTATGGTCACTGTGCACCCCCTGTTCCGCAAGGGCTTCCAGGTTCTGGACCGGCTCAATCAAGTGGTGCAGGAAAATGTCCGCGGCATCCGTGTAGTCAAGACCTTTGTACGGAAAGACCACGAGATTGAGAAATTCAAAGAGCCTTCCGGCGGTCTGTTCAAACTGTTCCGCAAGGCCGATGTTATCATCGCTTTCAACAGCCCTGCTATGAATCTGGCTTCTGCCATCTGTATTCTGGCTGTTTCCTGGCTGGGTGCGAGAATCATTGTCACCTCCGGCGGTGCTGCCATGTCCACCGGTGATCTCATGAGTATGCTGACCTATGTGCTGCAGATGCTTATGAATCTGATGATGCTCTCCATGATCGCCATGATGATCTTCCTTTCCAGAGCCTCTGTGGAGCGAGTTTGCGAACTGCTGCAGGAGCAGCCCGACATCCGGAACCCCCAACAGCCTGTTACGGAAGTGTCTGACGGCTCCATCGTCTTTGACCATGTCCGTTTTTCCTATGCAAGAGAGGCCCAGCGGCCTGTATTGGACGATGTGAACATCTCCATCGCCTCCGGTGAAACTGTGGGTATTCTGGGCGGTACCGGCTCCAGTAAGTCCAGTCTGGTGCAGCTGATTCCCCGCCTTTACGATGTGACGGAAGGCTCTGTCAAAGTCGGCGGTGTGGATGTGCGGGACTACGATCTGCAGACTCTGCGGGATTCTGTTTCCATGGTTTTGCAGAAGAATGTGCTGTTCTCCGGCACCATCAAGGATAACCTCCGCTGGGGCGATCCCAATGCCACCGACGAGGACATGATTCGTGCGTGCAAGCTGGCGCAGGCCGATGGCTTTATCCGGGAGTTCCCCGATGGCTACGACACTATGATCGAGCAGGGCGGCACCAATGTTTCCGGTGGTCAGCGGCAGCGGCTTTGCATTGCCAGAGCCTTGCTGAAGAAGCCCAAGGTGCTGATTTTGGATGACTCCACCTCCGCTGTGGACACCAAGACCGATGCCCTGATCCGCCGTGCCTTTGCCCAGGAGATCCCCGACACCACCAAGCTCATCATCTCCCAGCGTGTCAGTTCCATTCAGGATGCCGATCACATTCTGGTTCTGGACGGCGGCAAAGTTCTCGGCTTTGGCACCCACGAGGAACTGCTGGAAACCAACGAAATCTATCGGGAAGTCTATGAGTCCCAGACCAGAAAGGAGGTGGGCTGATGCCTCCTGCACCCAAAGGCGCCGCTCACGGCCCTGTGAAATTCAGCTCCATTAAAAAGGACACTCTCAAGCGTCTGTTGGGCACCATGAAGCCCTATACCTGGCAGTTGATTGTGGTATGCGTGTGTATTGTGGCTGCCGCCATCACCTCCACCGTGACCATGACCTATACGGAAACCATCATTGATGATTTCATTAAGCCCATGCTCCTCAGCGGTTCGGGGGATTTCTCCGAGCTTTGGAAGGTTATTCTGGAAATGGCGGTACTGTTCGGCATCAGCATCCTTGCTGCCGCTGTACAGGGCATCGTCATGGCAACGGTTTCTCAAGGGGTACTGCGGAATCTCCGCAATGATATGTTCTCCCACATGCAGACCCTGCCCATTAAGTATTTTGACACCCATCCCTTCGGCGAGACCATGAGCCACTTCACCAACGACACCGACACCCTGCGGCAGATGCTCTCCCAGAGCATCCCTCAGCTGCTGTCCAGTCTGGTGACCATCGGGGCTGTGTTCATCGCCATGGTCATGAACAACCTCATTCTGACTGTGTTCGTCATCGTCACCATCTTTGCCATGCTGATCGTGGTGGGTAAGATTGGCGGCAACTCTGCCAAATATTTTTCCGCTCAGCAGAAATCTCTGGCCGATGTCAACGGCTATATTGAGGAAATGATCTCCGGTCAGAAGGTGGTTAAGGTCTTCTGCCATGAGCAGGCTGCTAAAGACGAATTTGACTGCAAAAATGAAAACCTGCGGCAAAATGCCCGGCAGGCCAACACCTTTGCCAACATCCTCATGCCCATCATGGCCCAGCTGGGCAATCTGCAATATGTGCTCATCGCCATTCTGGGCGGTGCCATGGCTGTGTTCTCCGGCGAAGCCCTCATTACTCTGGGCGGTCTGGCAGCATTTTTGACGCTGTCCAAGAGCTTCACCCGCCCGGTGACTCAGATCTCTCAGCAGATGAATGCCGTTATCATGGCACTGGCAGGTGCTGAGTGCATCTTCACCCTGCTGGATGAGCAGCCGGAGGAGGACAACGGCTATGTGACATTGGTCAACGCAGTGGAAGCCGAGGACGGCACACTGACAGAAACCGACAACCGCACCGGCATCTGGGCATGGAAGCATCCCCACGAGGACGGCACTCTGACCTATACCAAGGTCACCGGCGATGTGCGGATGTTTGAAGTGGACTTCGCCTATGTGGAAGATAAGTTAGTTCTGCAGGATGTGAGCCTCTACGCCAAACCCGGTCAGAAGATCGCCTTCGTTGGCGCCACCGGCGCCGGCAAGACCACCATCACCAACCTCATTAACCGGTTCTATGACATTGATGACGGCAAGATCCGCTACGATGGCATCAACATCAACAAGATCAAGAAGAGCGACCTCCGCCGCAGCCTGGGCGTGGTATTGCAGGATGTAAACCTGTTTACCGGAACAGTCATGGAGAATATCCGCTATGGCAAGCTGGATGCCACCGACGAGGAATGTATCGCCGCTGCCAAGCTGGCCTATGCCCATGATTTCATCATCCGTCTGCCCCAGGGCTATGACACCGTTCTTTCCGGTGACGGCTCCGGTCTCAGCCAGGGTCAGCGGCAGCTGCTCTCCATTGCCAGAGCCGCCGTGGCAGATCCCCCGGTGATGATTCTTGACGAAGCCACCTCCTCCATCGACACCCGAACCGAAGCCATTGTCCAGCGAGGTATGGATCGGCTCATGCAGGGTCGGACGGTCTTCGTCATCGCCCACCGTCTCAGTACCATCATGAACTCCAACGCCATTATGGTGCTGGATCACGGCCATGTCATTGAACGGGGCGACCATGATGACCTCATGGCTCAGAAGGGCACCTACTATCAGCTCTACACCGGTGTGTTTGAACTGGAATAAATCCAGTCGATATAGATTTGCTCCGCAAATCTTCGATATACACCTATCGGTGTTCGATATAGGCTTCGCCTTCGATATGTTTTCTTCGAAAACCATATAAAAAACTCCAAGTTTCGTAGAAACTTGGAGTTTTTTTGAACATTGTTGAAGATACCTCATTGCGCCAAAGGCGCATATCGAATTACAGCGTAATATATCGAGTTCCCGCAGGGAACATATCGATTTTCCGCAGGAAAAATATCGACGAAATTTTACCGCAATTCCGGCAGGTCGGAAAGGTCTTTGATGTGGTTCAGAAGATAAGTGGGATTGATCCGCTCTTTCAGTTCTTCCAAAGCAAAAGTTGTGGGAACGGCGGCGGCATCCATACCGGCAGAACGGGCTGCCTGGACACCGCTGATGGCATCTTCCACCACCAGACAGTCCTTGGGGTCGATGCCCACGGCGGCTGCACCCTTCAGATAGATCTCCGGGTCGGGCTTTTTCTTCTCCACCTCAGAGCCGGTGATGATGGCTTCAAAAATACTTGCATCCACACCGACCGCCATGAGATTATACAGGACCTTCCGGCGGTCTGCGGCAGAGCAGACTGCCATTTTCAGACCACGGCTGTGGAGGGTCTCCAGCATTTCCTTGACACCCTCGGGCACATCCGTATCTTTCATGACCCGCTGACCGAAATAGTCATAGGCCTTTTCCTTCATAAATTTCTCATACTTGAGGCCGTATTTTTCCGCCACACCGCCGATAAATCGGTCTTCACCCATGCCGGTGAATTCCAGAAAATCCTCGTGCTTGGCATGGACACCATGCTCCGCCAGAGACTGGATGGCGGTATCCCGCATGAGCCATTCGGACTCAATGAGGACACCGTCCATATCAAACAAAATTGCCTTGTATTTCATAGTTTATCCTCCAATCAGCAGTAACACTGCCGCCAGAACACCGACGGATACATTGCAGATCAGATTGACTGTATCGTTGGTGATTCTTTCGTAACCTTTGATTTTTTCCGTGGCTTTGCCGCAGTGCTCTCTTCGCTCCGTCAGCATTTGGCAGACGGGGCAGCGGTATTTCACCTGCAGCAAAGAGCCTAAGATACTATCCAGCAGTGCCCCGGCAAAGCCGCAGACAATGATGAACAAAATGTGCTGACCCTTGGGCGTACCGATGGCATAGACAGCTGCAATGAGGGCTGCACCCAGCAGAGAGGACACGAAGCCCCAGAGGGTCACACCGCCGGAAAGACCCCGTTGGGTCTTTTTGAATGTACAGATATCCACCGGGTCTGCCTTGGACAAAATACCCAGTTCCGATGCCAAACTATCCGCCAGAGAGGCTGCCATGACAGCGGCATAAGCCAGTTTCAGTTGCGGCAGCTCCAACAGGCAGCTCAGCAGGAGCAAAATCGTGCCCGTGCCCACATTGCAGAAGATCTGCATGGCATCCCGGCTGCCGGACTTGGCGTTGACCTTCTTTTCAACGGCACGGCGGCTTTTTTTGATCTTGCCTGCCGCTACCGTGAACACAAAGGTGGCTGCCAGAATGGCAAAGCTGACGGCTCCGCCGCAGAAGGTGATGATGAGCGAGCAGCTCCATGCCAGAAACAGTGCTTTGGGCGTCAGTGCTTTCTGCACGCCGGCTAAAGCCGCCAGCAAGCTGCTCAGCACCAGAGCCAAAATCAATTCTTTCCAGATTTCCATATTTTTTTCCTTATAACAGCAGCCAAGCCAGCAAGCATGTGCCGATGGGCAAAGTCAAATTATCAATGCCCTTAACGCCGATGAATTCCAAAACCGTTGCACCCAGAGCGATCAGCAGCATTTCCCATGGGATATAGGGCAGGCTGAAGGCAGCGGACATCACAATCACCACAAGCAAACAACTAAGAAACACAGTCAAGGTGCCATAGAGGCTGCGGCGGCCATGGAGCAGCCACACATTGCCTTTTTCGATGCTGCCCAGAATGGGTGCCAGTCCGTCACCCAAAGCCATGCAGAACATACCGATGCCGTAAGGCGCCAGAAAGCTCTCATCCCGGAGGCACAAAAGAGCCATGACTGCCATAGAGACGGCATAATAGACGGTGCCCAGAGACTTCTTTTCATCATCCTGCCGCTCCATGGCGGAAAGGATGTTGAACTTATAGGAAAGGAAATTGAAGACGGTGAAAAACAGTGCCGGCACCAGCAGATGCCAGGTGGCGCCGAAGCAAATGCGCATGGGAATCCACGCAAAGGCGACGGAAACATGGACCACCTTTCGGGACTGCTCATCATTGAGACCTGCCAGCTTTTTCAGCACGGTGGTCACCGCCATGACAAAGAATACCCAACCAAAGGTCAGGATATAGCCCAATAGAATCATAAAACTTCCTCCTTACAGTGCCCCTGCTATGGGATTTATAGGCGGCAGGGTCTTTTCCCGCAGGAACTGACCGGTCATATTCTCGCAGTTCAGCAGCTTTGCCATACGGGGACATTTGCACATAAAAATATAATACACATTGAGACCGCAGCCGGCAAGGGATTCCATATTGCCGCTGCCCTTGGAGAGGATAATATCGGCACGGCGAATGGCTTCCTTACATTCTTGGTTGACATAATCTAATTCCGTACCGGAGATACCAGAGCCGTTATCCAAAATCGTTGCCAGCTTGTCCATGCCCACATAGGCGGCATCGGCTCGGGTGGCATCATTGAGAGAGTTTCTGCCACGGACGCAATAGAGCAGCTCCAGCTGAGGATACTGCTTTTTCAGCTGCTCCACCAGAAGGATATCAAAGACGATCTCCCCGCAGTTATCCCCCAAAATCAGCAGGGTTTTTGCGGTTTTCAGCTCTTTTTCCAGTGTTTTATAAGTATCCTCGTCCAGCTCTGCCTCGGGAGTATGCTCGATGGCATCCCAGAGAGCTTTATGGGCGACCTCCGGCTTTAAAATACCGAAGTCCAGAAAATTTCCGGTTCGGGCAAATTTCAATGCCAATTTCACAGGATTTTCCGAATTCTCCACCATTTCCCGAATGTTGGGAAGCAGACTCAGAACCAGATCGTTGCTGTCCTTTTTCAGTTTGCCGTAGGCATCCTCGCCGGGCCAATACTTTTCATAGGCCAGAGAAAACTGACCCGTCAGCCACGGGGCAGACACACCCTTGGGGGCATCCAGAATGATCCGCAGCACATCCCGCAGATATTGGTCGGCTTTGACACCGTCTTTTTTATTCATGGCCAGCTCATAATGGCGACGAACCAAGCACTCGATACAATGGGCATCAAATTGCATTTGTGACCTCCAAAAGCATCAGGAGCCGCTCCTTGGAAAAATGAGGCAGATCCATGGCTTTTCGCAAAAGGGACAGATTTTCTTCGCTGTGTTCCACTTCCTTGGCATAGAGCCGGGCGGCTTTCTTTACGCTGCCCATAGTCCGTGCCAGACCGGACACTGCCAGCACACTGACCGCCACGGCTGCTGCCTGCCGCCAGACATAGCCGTCACAGGCGGCTTTCAGCCACCATCGGAACACATAATAGACTGCCAACTGTTCCAGTTGGACGGCATGCTGATCCACATCGGTGGCTTCCAGTTCTTTGAGATGGGTCGGGAATTCCTCCGTCAGATGTTCCATGGCAAGGAGCAGCTGACGGGCATGGGTCATGGTGCCCCACCGGCGGTGGCGGCGCAGACGGATCAGTTCCCGCTTCTGATAAGTACACGATTTGTAATTTTCACACAGAGCCAATGCCACATTGGGTCTGTCCATACAGCCGTCCAGACGGCTGGCAAAGGCAAGAAACAGTACCAGACGGTCAGAAAGGCGATACTGCCTGTCCTGCAAAATGGCAAGAGCCGTTTCCCGACCTGCCATGACCATCTGGAAGATATCTCCATCCAGATCGTTGGGCTGAGGCGGTTTTTCATCCCTATGGGTCACGAAGAACAATGGCTGTTCCCGCTCCAACAGCAGATCTGCCGCCGCAGGGCAGGAAAGAGACAGCACCGTCTCCTCCAGACCGCCGTAAATTTCCGAAAAACGGGGGTGGTGATAACAGGTGCTGCTGAGCATCCCATCACCGTGCTCACAGACAAGGGCGCAAAGACCGTCCTTCGTCAACAGAGGGCATTGACCGTTCACCTGTCCGATGCAGGTATCCCCCTCAGCATCCACATACATGGCTGCCCGGACGGTTTCGCCCAAAGGACCTTCCAAGGCTTCATATTTCTTTTTCGTTTCTGCATCCACCACGATCTCCCACTGCTGGCGGCAGCAGGTATCGGGACAAGCACCAGCCAGGCAGTTGAAATCATGGAGATAATCGGGATATCGGTAAAGCATAATTTCTCCTCGGTCACAGGTGGGCGCCGGTAAAATTGGCAACTGCCACCAGATTGCCCAGATCGTCTGTGACGGAAACCTCATAGAAACAGTTTCGCCGTCCGTCCTTGATGAGGCGGCTTTCCCCATAGAGGACCTTACCTTTGACGGTGCCCAGATAGCTGATGGAGGCATTGACCGTCACAGTGCGCTCCTGCCGGAAATTGGCTGCCACGGCGAAGGTGAAATCCGCCAGCGTATAGGCCACGCCGCCCATGACCTGACCCACCGCATTGCAGTGGCGTCCGTCCAGAGGCAGGACGCATTTGGCATACTTCTCCCCTACTTCCAGAATATCACAGCCGGTGGAGCAGGTGGCATAACAGTCATCGGCAAAGTATTTTCTTGCTTCTTCCAATGGGGTCATAGAAATTCTCCTTCGGCTGAGAGGACACGAACCGAAATAGCCTCTCAGCAATGCTTTTCGTTTCTTTTTGCCTTATCTTCCTTGCCTTGCGTCAGCAAGGCGGCGTCATCTGCGCCAAAAATCAATTGAAAATCACTTGCTGAGAGGTGCCTTGCAGTTTTCAGCAAGTTGCATTTTCCAAGACAAAGAAAATCACGCAGACAATACTTCGTGTATTATCAAGGGATTTTCTGAGGTATTGGGGAATGCAACTGTCTGAAAACCTGTTTGGGTTCGAGTCTTCTCAGCCTAAAAAGCCCAGTTGCCGTCCTTGAAAATAATGACGGTCTTGCCGTCTTTGCAGCGGGCAGTGATCTGCAGGTCTTCCGTGCCGATCATGAAATCCTCATGGATCATGGAATCGTTGATACCCAATTCCCGGCACTCTTCCAGAGTCTTATTATGGTGATCCCGGATGGTATCGGCATATCCCATGCCCAATGCCAGATGGCAGCATGCATTTTCATCAAAGAGGGTATTATAGAACAAAAGCCCTGTATTGTTGATGGGGCTGTCATAGGGCACCAGGGCACATTCGCCCAGATATCTTGCACCCTCATCCATATTCAGCATTTGCTGCAGCAGTTCATCATTGGTCTCTGCGTGGGCCTCCACCACCTTACCGCCCTCAAAGCGGAACCAGAAATCCTCAATGAGCTGACCCTGATAGCTCAAGGGCTTGGAGGCATAGACGACACCTTCTGCCTTGCCTCTCATAGGGGAAATAAAGCATTCCTCCGTGGGCATATTGGGGTTGAAGAACACACCCTTATCCGTGGTCTCTCCGCCGCCGCAGAAAATGGCTTCGGGGATCATGCCCACGGTCAGATCGGTGCCGTTGGATGCCTTATACTCCAGAGTTTCAATGCCCAGAGAATTGAGATATTCGCAGCGGTCATGGAGATCCTTGTTGTGGGCATCCCATGCTGCCATGGGATCTTCCTCCACACGGGCAGTCTGCAAAATGGCCTCCCACAGTTTCTCCACAGCTCTGCCCCTGGGCTCACCGGGGAACATCTTTTTCGCCCACGCCACACCGGGTACACCGGCGATGCACCACTGGTGCTTGCCCTCCATGGCATCCCGATAGGGTTTCACCACCGGGTATCTGCCCTGCTGACCCTTGCTCATTTTTTCGATGTTCATGCCCTTGAGACCGTCGGGGTCATCGGAGATCAAAAACAGGCGGCAGGGCAGCTTCTCTGCCATATACTTCAGCTTTTCTTCTTCAAAGCTCTCCACAGTGGAAAGGGCTTTGACGGTGCGGTGGCGGACATGAATCTTATCCAGCGGATCATAACTCAGATCCACAAAAACCTTTCTGGCACCGGCTTTGTACAGTTCATCCACCACCATGGCGGTGAATTCCGGCTGCTCGATTCCTGCGTTCAGGAACACATCCTGCCCCTTCTGGACATTACAGCCCTTACGGGCAATGAGTTTTGCATAGCTGCGAAGTCTGGTTTTCTGCATGGTAAACGCCTCACAATATATTTGATAACATCATAGCAAAGATTGGACAGGAAAGCAAGAATGTGCTATAATACACAAAATGCCAATTTGGAGGATGGAACCATGAAAAAATGGAGCATCATTCTTGTATTTGTCCTGCTGTTAGTATGCCTGATTGGCTGCGGAAAGCAGGAGGTAATTCCCGGCAGGCCCTATGCTCTGGAAGTCACCTACGGCGAAAAGAGCATCCATGCCGTCACCGGCGGCTATGCCTGGAACTGGAAAGAAGGCGGTAAGGTGCAGACCGTCACCACCGACGCTGTGGACCCCAGAGCCGTTGACCAGCGGCTGACTTACCTCTCCACCGGTGAAGGCGACAACATGGCGCTGGACTTTGCCATTCTGCCGGACAAGCTGACGGTTGAAGTATTCTCCGCTGAGGACGGCTTCGCCACCGCACAGCCTGTGGAGCTGAAAAATCTCACATTCCCTGCACCTCTGGACGGGCAGGATCACCTGTTCTCCGTCACCGCTCAGTGGAATGAGAACAAATACGGCTGGGGCAGCTGTACCTACCACTTTCGTTTTGTGGACAGAGCTTTGGACCCCACTGCCCCTGTCATCAGCGACATCGGCAATCTGAACCTTTCCAAAATCATGGCCATGAACGCCGATGATTTCATGGGCATTGAGTTCACCAACTACATAGATGATGCCGTCAAGACCTGCCGCTCCGGCAAGGACAAGGAAGCCATCGTTGATTTTCTGAAAAACAATCTCCCCAATGAAATGACCCCTTCCGATGCGATCATGACGGAGACCATGTACGCACTGCGTATGGTCACTCTGGACGGCAGCCAGCTGACCCTCTGCTTCGGCACCGACGGCCGCAATGCCTGCCTGCAGGCAGGCGGTGTCCTGTATCCTCTGCAGCCCACGGATCTATCTTCCCTCTGGGAAACCCTCAATGTGGGGTCTGTTTCCGCTGCGGCAGCTGCATCCGGTAAGGGCTATCTGGATGTCAGCCAGACCTTTCCCATGGAAGATTGGCTGTCCGAGCCTATTTTCGCCTACATCACTGCCTTGGACAACGGCGAACTGACCTATGATGAAATGCGTCAGTTTGAATCTCAGGATTCTCCCACCGGCTACCGATATGAACGAGGCTGGTCGGACATGACCATGTCCGTAGCAGATGACTGCCAGTACTGGGTGCTGGACGAGGACGGCACCTACGGAAAAGTCACTGCCGATGCAATGCTCCAGTGGGCGGAGCATACAGAAAACGATGTATTGTTCTGTATATATACAGGTGATGATGCAGTCACTGCCATCTGTCCCAAGCCTGTAAATTAAACAAAAATACCAATACCGCCGAGTTTTTGCCAAAGGATTGGCAGGGCTCGGCGGTATTTTTGTGCAAGATGATTAAATATTCAAAGATAGTGGAATAACCATTGCTTTTTTCTGAATAAGGATGTATAATCCATGTATATTTTCCAAAAGGAGAAGTATCCATGAAAAAGGTCTTTATTGACGGCAGTGCCGGCACCACAGGCCTGCGTATTTTTGAACGACTTTCCTCCAGACAGGATCTGGAGCTGATGATATTGCCCGATGATGTCCGAAAAGACCCGGAGGCTCGGAAACAGGCACTCAACAGCTGCGATGTGGCATTCTTGTGTCTGCCCGATGCTGCTGCCATGGAAGCAGTCAGTCTCATTGAAAATGACCGTGTGACGGTGCTGGACACCTCCACCGCCCACCGAACCAATCCCGATTGGGCCTACGGCTTCCCGGAACTGGGTGAGGATTTCAAAGAAAAGCTCCTCGGCAGCCACCGCATTGCCGTTCCCGGCTGCCACGCCAGCGGCTTCATCGCTCTGGTCTCCCCTCTGGTCAAAGCAGGTCTGCTGCCGGAGACAGCACAGCTCACCTGCCACTCCATCACCGGCTACTCCGGCGGCGGCAAGGCCATGATCGCCCAGTACGAAGCCGATGACCGGGACAGTCTTCTGGATGCTCCCCGGCAGTACGGTCTGACCCAGAGCCACAAGCATCTGAAGGAGATGAAAGCCATCTGCGGTTTGGAGCAGGCTCCCATCTTCTGCCCCATCGTTTCCGATTTTTATTCCGGCATGGTGGTCACAGTGCCTCTGTTCAAGGAGCAGCTGAAGCCCGGCACCACCGTTGCCGACATTCAGAAGGTCTACGCCGATCAGTATCAGGGACCCATGGTCAAATATCTGCCCCAGATGGACGAAGGCGGCTTCGTCTCCGGTGCAGGCCTGTCCCGCAAGGACAACATGGAAATCACCGTCTGCGGCAATGACGACCGTATCCTGCTCATCGCCCGATATGACAATCTGGGCAAGGGCGCATCCGGTGCAGCTGTCCAGTGCCTCAATCTGGTTCTGGGCTGCGACCCCACCACAGGATTGGAACTGTAAAAGGAGTACATATTATGAGCTTGAACATCATTTCCGGCGGCGTATGCGCCGCAAAGGGTTTTACTGCCAACGGCGTCCACTGCGGCATCCGTCATAACCGCACCAAGCGGGATCTTTCCCTCATTTTCTCTGAGGTGGAAGCCTCCGCTGCCAGCGTCTACACCACCAATCTGGTCAAGGGTGCACCTCTGACCGTCACCAAGGCCAACATCGCCAACGGCAAGGCCAGAGCCATCATCTGCAACTCCGGCAATGCCAACACCTGCAATGCCGATGGCATTGAAGTGGCTGAGAAAACCTGTGCCCTTGTTGCCAAGGAGCTGAACATCGATCCCACCGATGTGGTGGTAGCCTCCACCGGCGTCATCGGTCAGAGAATGGATGTGACCCCCATTGCCAAGGGTATTCCTGAACTGGTCAAGGGTCTGGGCGACTACAGTGATCTGGCTGCCGAAGGCATCATGACCACGGACACCAAGAAAAAAGAGATCGCCGTTTCCTTCACGGTGGACGGCGTGGAATGTAAGATCGGCGGTATCGCCAAGGGCTCCGGCATGATCCACCCCAACATGGCCACCATGCTGGTGTTCATCACCACCGACTGCGCCATTGCCCCTGCTATGCTGCAGAAGGCACTCAGCACCGACATTCAGAGCACCTTTAATATGGTCTCTGTGGACGGCGACACCTCCACCAATGACATGGTCACCGTCCTTGCCAACGGCATGGCCGGAAACAAGGAGATCACCGCTGAAGGTGAAGGCTTTGATGCCTTTATGAAGGCACTGAACACCGTCACCATGTACCTGTGCCGCTGCATCGCCGGTGACGGCGAGGGTGCAACCAAGCTGTTGGAATGCAAGCTCAAAGTCGGAGGCCAAGCGGTCTTAGGAAGACAATTTCATCACACAACTCCCTGGCCCACAGAACGACATGGCTACGATCCGACTTTGCCTTTATGAAGGCACTGAACACCGCCACCATGTACCTGTGCCGCTGCATCGCCGGTGACGGCGAGGGTGCAACCAAGCTGTTGGAATGCAAGCTCA
>JAZNNW010000174.1:0-8595 GCA_045580485.1 Candidatus Avilachnospira sp.
AGTGCCGGGGGGGGCGGAGGTTCGTCTCTTTTTTGTGCAGAGACTTTCGAGGGGAACTGTCAACAAAGCTGACTGAGAGGTATGTGAAATCCGCCAATGGCGGATTTCAGTCTCCGACGGCCAATACTTTTGTCATGTCACAAAAGTATTGGATGAAAAAGACACATGGGGGAGAGCGTTGTCCGGATTTTGTGATCGTTTCTGCCTGTGTTTTCGTTCCGATTTACATCACAAAATAGCCACTCTCCCCCATGTCCCCCTCCCGGCTGCCTGTCGCTACTCTGAGAGGTGGTCGATAGAAAATAGATCCCCCGGTAAAACCGGGGGATCACGCTTATCCCATAAAGTCGATGGCGTTGGCGCAGATGAAGTAGAAGCGGTTGTCGGTGCTGTTGGCCATGACCAGAATGCTGCCGATCTGACCGATAATGGTGCTGTTCTGCACCACCAACGGTCCGGCGACCACGGTGGATGCCCGCACAGCGGCGGCGGTGGTCAGGGCATCTGCCACAGAGCAGCAGTCATTGTGCTTCTGAGGACGCAGCAGCTGACCGAGGGTCTGGCTGATGGTCTGGAAGTTGGTGGCGATGGGTTCTGTGGTAGTGGCAGCGGCAAAGGCGATGGCTGTCAGCCGGCACAGAGCGGCCTGGGTCACCACAGGGGATAAGGCAGCGCTGTCTGCCGCTGCGGGATACAGTGTGCCGGAGACTGTGATGGTCTCACAGCTGTCGCCGCCGCAGGTGTAGACGCCAACCGGCTCCGTCAGGTTGTCACTGGGAGCGGTGTCGGTGGGCGGCGTTGTTACCGGTGTGCCCAGTACATAATCGTCCGTCACAAAGGCAAAGCTGGAAAAATCAACCGCAAACCGCAGCTGGGGGCAGCAGATCAGCTCCAGCGCCTTGCGGAAGTCTTCGCCGCAGGGGCAGCATGGACGCTGAGGCGGTGCGGGCGGTGTGGGCTGCGGACAGGGATTGCAGCCGGTGTTGGTGCAGCAGTAATTATTCAAAAAGATCACTCCCCGGAGATTGGTTCATCCAATTCTATGCTGTGGTATGATCTTTTGTGCTTGTTCAGAGTTTCTGCCTGTGGTATGATAGAGATGAGGTGAAACACTTGAAGCGACTATTTTTGCTGCTGTTGGTCTTTCTTCTGATCTGCCCGGTATGGGCCCAGGAGGGTTCTGACCTTGCCCCTGCGGTGGAAGCCTACATGGAAGAACATGGGCTCGATGAGAGCAATTTTTCCATGTCCTACTACAACACCGTCACAGGAGAAAGCTACAGCTATAACGATAAAAAATTCATGGTGGCAGCCAGCACCTTCAAGCTGCCGGTGAATATGTATTACTATGAACTGGAGGCTGCCGGTGAGATCGAATCCGATGCGGTCATTCCCGGTGTGGGCGTTTCTCTGGACAAGGCCCATGAGCTGAGCCTGGTGGAATCCAACAACGAAGTCTCCATCGGGATGCTCTATGCCATCGGCGATGGGGTCTTTGCCGACTATAAGACCAAAATGCGCAAATATTTCACCATGGCTGATGAAGAAATCGATTTCATTTATTATGCCGATAATTATTACTGCACCCACATGATGATGGATGCTTTGAAGCATCTCTATGAGAACCGGGAACTGTTTTCGGAGATGATCGGCTATATGAAAAGGGCCCAGCAGGATCAGTATTTCTGTGCCGGGGTCACGGAGTATGAGGTAGCCCACAAGTACGGCTGGTTCGAGGGTGCTGTCAACGATGTGGGAATCATCTATACGGAGCAGCCCTTTTTGCTGGCGGTCTACACCCAGGATGTCTACGGCGAAGGTGTGGTGGCAGACATTGCCAAACTGGTGACGGAATATAATGTGGAACAGGCAAAACCGAAAACGGTGGAGGTCCTTCTGCCGGTGGAGATGATCCCCACGGAGGAAGAACAGCCGAAACCGCCGGTAATGGAGGAAGAAGCACCGGAAGAAACCCCGGTGGTGGAAGAAGAATCCAAAACCTTTGTCTGGTGGATGGTGCCTGTGGCACTGGGCGTGTTTCTGTTGGGCGGCGGCGGAACGGTGCTGCTGACCCGGAAAAAATGGATGCAGCAGATGCTGCAGGAAGAAGATTCCGACGAGGAGTAAACCATGGCGAAAAAAGGTAAATTTGAACAGCCCAGAGGCAGAACTGCTGTGAAAAAGAAGAAAAGCCCTGCCCGCTGGATCATCCCTGCGGTGTTGGCGGCGATTCTGCTCATAGCGGCACTTGTGGGCGCAAAACTGAAAAACGGAAAGACCATCTATCCCAATGTCTGGGTGGCAGGGGTGGAAGTGGGCGGTCTGACCGCCTCCGAAGCTCAGGAACTGGTGGAACAGACCGTTGCCGATTCCTATCATTCCCAGACCCTGGAAGTGCAGCTGCCGGACAGAACCTTGTCCTTTGAGCCGGAGCAGACCAATGTGGTTGTGGATGCCGAACAGGCCATTGAAAAAGCCATGGACTATGGCAGAACGGGCAATGTGTTTGCAGCGCTCATCCGCTATCTCACTGCCGGCAGCAAGGTACATGAAATGGATCTGGAAACGGCGCTGGATCTGGATACAGCCTATCTGGAAAGCCTCATCTATCAGACGGCAGCCGATGTCAAGACGGCGCCCATCCATGCATCCATGGCCATGGATGCCGGTATGACCAAGGTGACGGTGCAGATGGGCACGGCAGGTCGGGAACTGGATACGGCAGGTCTTTATGCGGCGGTCTATGATGCCTTCCAGCAGGGCGATTTTACGCCTCTGCAATGGGAGTATGAGAAGATTCCTTACAAGAATGTGGATCTGGAGGGGCTTCACAGCAAACTGGCTGCCCCGGTAGCCGATGCCTATTATGACAAGGAAAAGCGGCAGATCATTGCCGGTGTGGAGGGTCACACCTTTGATCTGGAGCAGGCATTGACCCGGCTGGCAGAGGCTGAGGACAGTACAAAACTGGAGATCCCTCTGGAGGTATTGGAGCCGCAGCTGACCACCGGCAAGTTGACTTATGAGATGTTCGGTCAGATTCTGGAACAGCGTTCCAGCGTCTATGTCAACAATGCCAAACGAACGGAGAATCTCCGTCTGGCCTGTGAGGCTATCAATGGCACCATCATCAATCCCGGCGAGGTGTTCTCTTTCAATGAGGCTGTGGGCGAGCGGACGGAGGAAAAGGGCTATCAGCCTGCCACCATCTATGGCGGTGAAGGTGAAAGTGTGGACGGTGTCGGCGGCGGTGTCTGTCAGGTGGCCTCCACCATCTACTATGCCGCCCTGTACATGGATCTGCCCACGGTTATGCGGGAGCCTCATATGTATCTGGTCACTTATGTGCCGGCCGGCTGCGATGCCACTATTTTCTGGGATTCCGGTCTGGACTACAAGTTCCGCAACAATCGGGAAAATCCCATTAAGATTCAGGCCAATATCGATGGGGGCAAGGTCAATATCACCTTCTGGGGCGTGAAGGAATCGGACAACTATGTGGAGTTGTCCAAGCCGGTGACGCTGGAAACATGGACCGATGAAGATGTGGAAGAAGTGGATGAGACCAAGCCCGTGGGCTTCCGGGAACAGAAGCAGACCGCCTATACCGGCTCCAAGGTTGTGGTGACCAAGAAGGTCTTTGACGGCGATGGCAAGCTGCTTCGGGAGGAAAAACTGGAAAGCACCTATAAGAGCCGACCCAATATCTACATTGTCGGTCCCAGCGAGGAACAGCCGCCGACGGAAGAAGCACCCGGCGAGCTTCTGCCGGAAGATATGGAGACCACGGAAGAACCTCTGTGGACAGAAGAAGGAGTATGATATGCGAGCCGTTGACCTCATTGCGAAAAAACGGGACGGAAATGCCTTGACGGAAGAAGAAATCCGCTTCCTCATCCGGGGGTATACCGACGGGTCCATTCCCGATTATCAGATGTCCGCCTGGGCCATGGCGGTCTGCTTTCAGGGCATGACTGCGGAGGAAACGGCGGTGCTCACCGATGCCATGATGCGGTCCGGAGACATGGTGGATCTGAGCTGTTTCGGCAGCCTTTCTGTGGATAAACATTCTACCGGCGGCGTGGGAGATAAGACCACCCTTATCGTGGCGCCTACCGTGGCATCCTTGGGTGGAAAAATGGCTAAAATGTCCGGCAGAGGTCTGGGACACACCGGCGGCACGGTGGATAAACTGGAATCCATCCCCGGATTCTCCACTACCCTTTCTCCTGAGACATTCCGCCGTCAGGTAGAGGAAGTGGGTGTGGCGGTCATCGGCCAGTCCGGTGATCTGACACCGGCGGATAAAAAGCTCTATGCCCTGCGGGATGTGACAGCAACGGTGGATTCCATTCCTCTTATTGCCTCCTCCGTCATGTCCAAAAAACTGGCAGCCGGTGCAAGGTCCATGGTTCTGGATGTGAAATGCGGCTCCGGCGCCTTTATGAAGACCAAAGAGCACGGCCTTGCGCTGGCAAGAGCCATGGTGGACATCGGCAAAGCCTGCGGCAGAAATGTGGCAGCCCTGCTGACCAATATGGATATCCCTCTGGGTGACTGCATCGGCAATGCTCTGGAAGTCCGGGAGGCTGCAGAAGTCCTTATGGGCAAGCCGGGTGATCTGAGAGAGATTTGTATGGCACTGTCTGCCCAACTGCTGTGCCTGTGCCATGGCTGGACGGAACAGGAAGCCATGGAAAAAGTCCTTCAAGCCCTCGACAGCGGTCTTGCCATGGAGACCCGTGACCGCTGGATCGCTGCACAGGGCGGAGATACCGACCTCTCCAAATTACCGACTGCATCGGTGCAGGAGCCGATTCTGGCTGAACGGAGCGGCTTCATCACCCACATGGATGCGGCCCAGGTCGGTGTGGCATCGTCTCTTCTGGGTGCCGGACGGATGAAAAAAGACGATGCCATCGACTACGGAGCGGGCATCGTTCTCAACAGGAAAACCGGCGATTTTGTGGAGGTCGGCGAACCGATCGCATGGCTGCATACCAATAACCGCAGCTTATTGACTGCGGCAAAGGACAGGTTCTCTGCTGCCCTCCAATGGGGCGAAGAAAAGCCTGACATGGATGCGCTTATTTTTGACATTATCAGATAACAAAAAATCCCACTGCTGCTGCAGCGGGATTTTAATATTCTTACTGATATTTGGTAATGCTCTCGGGCAGGTTGGCAGGATCTTCGGAGACAGAAATGGTGAACTTCATGCCGTTGGCCTTGCCGAAAGCATCGCACCATGCCAGGAAAGCGGCAGTGGCGTCGTTGTCGTTGGTGCCGGACAGCTTGTACAGGTTGTCGATGAAGATACGGGTAATATCAAAGTTGCCTGCGTGCAGACCGCTGACGAAGCCCTTGAGGAACTCGTAGCTGCCGATATCATACTCGCTGGCATTAATCAAACGGACACGGTAATCCACATCAAAAGTCAGAGCGTTGCCCTTTTCGATGCAGACCACGCTGCCGGTTTCTTCTTTAATTGCGGAATTGATAGAATCGATGAGCTTCTTGGTCTTACCGGAACCCTTCAGACCCAAAATAACCTTAACCATAGGAAAAACCTCCTTATTTGCCATAGGGGAGCTCGTCCCCCTTTTTAACATTCTAACAGGTTTGTCACACAATTACAAGTGTCACTTTTACCGAAAAACAGCCCTCAGATTCTCTATTCCGCCTTGCCCATGGCATCCATAGCAGCCGCTACGGTGGGAGAGGCGGTTTCGGCAAAGGGATCACGGCCTGCCACCTGTGCGGTGAGGGCGGCGGAAAGCTCAAAGAAATAGAATAGCTCGCCCAAGGTCTGGGCAGAAAGCTCACCGCCATGGATATCCAGAATGGGGATGCCGACGCCGTTATGGGTCTCCAGAGCAGCGGTCAGGATGCTGTTTTCCACGAAGTCCAGATGCTTGCCGGAGAGGAAGCCCAATCCGTCGTAATCCTTCCAGTCCATTTCCACAGGGATGCGCTTGGAGATGGGGTCGAAGCGGACAAAGGTCTCAAAGACATTGTTTCCTGCAAAAAGTGATTGTTCCGTGCCGTCCAGATCTCCGGGCAGCAGGAGACTGCCGGACTGGATGGCAGAGCCTTCATGGCGCAGGACATACCGCTGCCACCAGCGGCTCAGCTCTGTGAGGCTGCTGTCACAAAAGCACAGCAGCTCCCGGTTCTTGCCCTTGGTAGGCAGAACGGTTCTTGCGGCGGCATAGAGCCATGCGGGATTTTCAAAGGAGCGGATATCCAGTTCCCGGTAGCTTTCGGCAGCACCTTCCAGAACGGAAAGGGGGTCAATACCGGCCACTGCCATGGGAACCAGCGCAGCCGAACTGAGGGCAGAGCAGGTGCCGCCCATATATTTGGGCATGGGGAACAGTTCAAAGCCTTCCTCCTGACCCATTTTGTGCATGGCTGTACCCACAGGGGTGGCGATGCTGATACGCTCTTTGGCGCTGGGACCGTATTTCCGCTCCATCATCCAGCGGAGGCTGCGGGCTGCGATATTGGAGGCCAATTCTGTGCCGGTGGGGGAGATGATGAACAGGGAATAGTCCCGCTCTGTCAGAAGCTGCTGCAGCTCCACCCAGTTTCGCCCGGAAAGGCTTTCACCTACGAAGAATACCTGGGGACGGGTCAGCAGATTTCTGTTGGCACCGCCGTAGCAGGTGATGGCAGCCCGGGCGGCATTGTAGCTGTCACCGCTGCCGCAGACCACCAGCACATCCGACTGATTGCAGATCTGGTCGCACTTGCGGCGAATGGAATGAATCAGACGCCCGTTGATACTGTCCGGCAGACCCAGCCAGCCCAGAAAATCCGGCCCTTCCGGTTCGTTATTCCGCAGCAGCTGATGGGCGTCAAAAATCTCTTTTTCACTGCCCAGCAGTTCCGGCAGCGTCACGCAGGTCCAAACATTGGAAATATCCAGTTCGATCATGGCAGGGCCTCCTTTTCTCTGGAGATATTTTACCACGGCTGAGAGAAAATGACAATAAAAAAACAGCCGTCTGAAAAGACGGCTGTTTTGTATGAAACTTAAGCGGTAGGCTGGTTGGCAGCTTCGATGATCTTGACGAACTTCTCGGGAACCAGAGAAGCGCCGCCAATGAGGCCGCCGTCGATGTCGGGCTGAGCCAGCAGTTCAAAGGCGTTCTTCTCGTTCATGGAACCGCCGTAGAGGATGGAGGTTGCACGGGCGATCTTGGCGCCGAACAGCTTGCGGATGACGGTACGGATGTGCTCACAGACTTCCTCAGCCTGCTCGGGGGTAGCGGTCTTGCCGGTACCGATGGCCCAGATGGGCTCGTAGGCGATGACGATCTTGCGGATCTTATCTTCGGCGACACCGTTCAGACCGGCCTTGATCTGCATGGTAATCCACTCTTCGGTGATACCGGTCTCACGCTGCTCCAGGCTTTCGCCCACACACATGATGGGGATCAGATCGGCAGCCAGAGCGGCCTTGACCTTGGCGTTGACATCGGCATCGGTCTCGCCCATAGCACGGCGCTCGGAATGACCGATGATGACATACTTGCAGCCGGCGTCAACCAGCATATTGGTAGCGATCTCGCCGGTGTATGCACCGGAAGCGTTGGCGTTGCAGTTCTCTGCACCGATGCCCACGCGGGTCTCACGCATAGCGCGGACAGCAGCGGGGATGCAAACGGCGGGAACACAGATGGCCACATCGCACCAGCGGCCCTTGGGCATCATGGCCTTGAACTCGGTCATGAAGGCCTTGGTCTCGGTGGGGGTCTTGTTCATTTTCCAGTTGGCGGCGATGACTGTCTTACGATACTTTCTGTTCATATCTAAAATCTCCTTGTCGTTAGGGGTAAATTACTTGTCCTGCAGGCAGGCGATGCCGGGCAGCTCCAGGCCTTCCAGGAACTCCAGGGAGGCGCCGCCGCCGGTGGAAATATGGGTGATCTTGTCAGCATAGCCCAGCTGCTCGCAGGCTGCAGCGGAGTCGCCGCCGCCAACGATGGTGGTAGCTTCGGAAGCTGCCAGAGCCTCGGCAACAGCGATGGTGCCCTTTGCCAGAGTGGGGTTCTCGAACACGCCCATGGGGCCGTTCCAGACAACCGTCTTGGCATTCTTCACAGCGTCAGCAAACAGCTCACGGGTCTTTTCACCGATATCCAGACCTTCCTTGTCATCGGGAATGGCGGAAGCGGCAACAGTGGTCACATCAATGGGACCGTCGATGGGGTTGGGGAAGCCGTCGGCAACAACCACATCGATGGGCAGCAGGAGCTTGACACCCTTGGCTTCAGCCTTGGCCATCATTTCCTTGCAGTAGTCGATCTTCTCGGTGTCCAGCAGGGACTTGCCCACAGTGTAGCCCTTGGCAGCCTGGAAGGTATAAGCCATACCGCCGCCGATGATGAGGGTGTCGACCTTCTCCAGCAGGTTGTTGATCACATTCAGCTTGTCGGAGACCTTTGCGCCGCCCAGGATGGCAACGAAGGGACGCTCGGGGTTGGCCAGGGCCTTGCCCATGATGGAAACTTCCTTCTGAACCAGGTAGCCGCAGACAGCGGGCAGGAAGTCGGAGGCCAAGTGGTCTTAGGAAGACAATTTCATCAC
>JAZNNW010000175.1:0-19323 GCA_045580485.1 Candidatus Avilachnospira sp.
CATCTCAGCGCACTTATGACCCACCGTGCGTTGGAGGCTGCCGGAATTTCTGCCAGAATGGCACCGGTTCCAAGGGCGCTGAGTTCCTCCTGCGGAACCTGTGTGTTTTATGCAGCATCTGATCACTGTGAGAATCTTCTCGATGAAGATACAGAGGCTGTATATGCAGAAAATGCTGGTAAATACGAGCTCATACTGCAATTTAACTGATTTCAAGACCCGGTCAGCAGCGTGTTGACCGGGTCTTTTGGTGTCATGACGATGCTTCTGTACCGATATCCGTCAAGAGACCCTTGAGCTCGGGATAGGGCATAGAATATCGCTGGCTCAGATAACGCAGGGATGCGCCCAATTCGCCGTCGGGACCGCCGTACTGACTGATGATGATTGATGCCAGTTTGGGATCGGTTTTTGCGATTTTTACGGGATACTGAAGTTTCTTGTCATAAATAAACATACATTAGCCCTCCATATTGGCATCGTAATCCCACGGCCAGGGATTCTCCAGCCATTCGTAACGGCCGTTCAGCGCAGCACCTAACTGTGTTGTAGAGCCATATTTCCGTTCATACTGCTTCAGCGCATCTGCATAGCGCTCCACATATTCGTTGAACAGATCGGTTGCATCCTGATCGTCAGAATGGGTGTCAAGATACAAGCCCAGCTCAGAGACTGCAAAGTTCAGCGACTGCAGCTGATGCAGAAGGGTGTTGCTTTTTGCCTTCTGATTGACCATACCCATAAAAGGCAGATCAAGGCCTGGATACATGGTGCCGCGAACCATGCCCATGGGAGCCTCGTAGGTTTCGGCATTCTCCTGTTGGAATGGTACATAGGGATTTGCCAGCGGTGCGCAGGAAGGCAGCATGCCCTGTGCGTCCGTGCAGTTATTTGTAGAGTTCAAAACGGTTCCTCCTTTTGAACGATATGATGGTTGCCAAAACATTCTATGCTTTTCGACAGGGCTGTGTGTCATTCGACACTTCTCATATTGTTCTTTTCATGATATAATCATAAAAACAAGCCATGGTTCATAGTCTCCAGCAGGGGAGGCGAGGATATGGACCATAACGGCAGGCTGACAGCTGGCGCAATTATGCTGATTACATCGCTTTGTGTGTTGATATTTGGTGCTGTACGCTTTAATATGACTGCAGCGTCGGCTGCGATGGCGCAAATGCCCACAACGATTGTGATCGACGCCGGACATGGCGGAGAAGATGGCGGCGCCACAGGCGTCACAGGCGCTTCAGAGAGCCTTTTGAACCTGGAGATCTCACTTCGCCTGGAGCAACTGACTGCATTCTGTGGGTTTCATACCTGTATGGTACGCACCACCGATACCGCCATCTATTCAGAGGGCAGCGAAACCTATTCCGAGAAGAAAATCTCCGATCTGAAAAATCGTGTAAATCTGGTCAATCAATCCAGACCTGCCATTCTGGTGAGTATCCATCAAAATCACTTTCCTCAGGAAAAATACGCCGGTGCAATGGTTTTTTACGCTCAAAGCGCAGGCAGCAGGGAACTGGCGTATCTTATGCAGGCGCAGTTGAAATCTGCGTTGGATCCTAAAAATAACAGAGATTGCAAAAGGGCAGACTCCATTTATCTGTTGGATAAAATTACCTGTCCGGGCGTGCTGGTGGAGTGCGGATTTTTGTCCAACAGCAGGGAAGAGGCACTGCTGCAGCAATCCGATTACCAGAAGAAAATTGTGTGCGCCATTACCGGTGCACTGACCCAATATACAGCAAAGGGTGAACAGGAAGTTGAAGTCTAAATCTGTATTTTTTTGTACTGCCTGCGGCAATGAGACGCCCAGATGGCAGGGAAGATGCCCCTCCTGCGGTGAGTGGAATTCCATCGTGGAACAGGAGCAAACCGCCGTCCGAGGCGTAAAGGCCACGGTAATGAAAGGTGAGGGGAGAAAGCCCAGAACCTTAAAAGAAGTGGACTGTGACAGTGAAGTCCGTTTTTTCACCGGACTCGGTGAATTGGATCGTGTCCTTGGCGGTGGTGCTGTCAAGGGATCACTGGTTCTTGTTGGCGGTGCACCCGGAATCGGTAAATCCACACTTTTGCTGCAAATCTGTTCCGAATTGGGAAAAACTCAGAAGGTGCTTTATGTCTCCGGCGAAGAAAGTGAAACCCAGATCAAGCTTCGTGCCAATCGCCTTGGTGTGACCACGGATAATCTGTTTGTTCTGTCCGAAACGGACCTTTCTTCCTTAGTGGAGGCTGCAGAAGAACTGAAGCCGGACATCCTCATTGCCGATTCTATTCAGACGCTTTACAGCCGCGAGAACACATCTTCCCCAGGCAGTGTTTCTCAGGTCAAGGATTGCACTATGGTGCTGATGCAGCTTGCAAAGTCCAGCGGAATCACAGTGTTTGTCGTCGGTCATGTAAACAAGGAAGGTTCTATCGCCGGACCCAAGGTTCTGGAGCACATGGTTGACTGTGTCTTGTACTTTGAAGGCGAAAGTGAGCATAATTATCGCATATTAAGGGCTGCTAAGAACCGATTTGGTTCTACCAATGAGATCGGCGTCTTTGAAATGGCGGATAATGGCCTTCGAGAGGTTCCCAATCCCTCTGAAATGCTTCTTTCCGGTCGTCCGACTCATGCGCCCGGCACCTGTGTTGCCTGCGCCATGGAGGGTACCAGACCTGTACTGGCTGAAGTCCAGGCGCTGGCCGCAAGATCCTCTCTGAGCGTCCCCAGGCGGACAACAGACGGGTTTGATTACAACCGTGCTGTACTTCTGATGGCCGTTCTGGAGAAGAGGGGAGGGCTGAACCTCAGCTCCAGCGATATCTATATCAATGTCATTGGCGGCTTGCATCTGGATGAACCGGCAGCTGATCTGCCTGTCATTTTGGCAGCAGCCTCCAGCTATCGTGACAAGATCTTTGACAGCAATACGGCAGCGGTTGGTGAAGTGGGATTGACAGGGGAGATCCGTGCTGTCTCTAATCTGTCCCAGCGCTTGTCTGAGATTCATCGCCTTGGCTTTACCAGATGTATTGTACCAAAACAGGGAACGGCACAAATTGAAGCACCAGATGGTTTAGAATTGATCCGTGTCCGAAACATTTGGGAAGCCATAGAATTTACCTTATAAATAGAAAAAATGCCGTTACAAACGGCATTTTTTCTATTTACTGAGCTTAATTTTCGATATCGGATTGGCTTCAGACGCGATTTTAAGTTCTGTATTTTCGATATGCGTATAGATTTGGGTTGTATTCAAATTCTCGTGCCCGAGTACTTCCTGAACAGTTTTAACATCCACACCGTTGGAGAGCATCAGTGTTGCTGCTGTATGACGGAGCTTGTGAGCAGAAAATTGAGTCGCATCCAGACCGGCTGCTAGAAGGTGTTTCTTTACAAGACGATGGACTGCCGAAATGCTGATTCGATTTTTATCTCTGGAGCCAAAAAGTGCTCGATTATCGTTTAAAACCACCTTATTTCGCTGAATTAGATAAGAATCGATTGCCTTTTTACAGGCTGAACCCATATAAACAATGCGCTCCTTATTGCCTTTACCAACAACTCGAATACGATCCTCGTAGATATCACTGATATTAAGCCCGACCAGCTCGGCTCGGCGAATCCCACAATTCAGAAAAATCATCAATATTGCAAAGTCTCTTACGGCATTGGGACCCTGAACAGCTTCCAGCAATCTTCTTGACTCTTCCAATGTGAGATATTTCGGTAAAGATTTACGGATTTTAGGAAACTCAAAATCCTGTACCGGATTTTCTGTTAACTGCTTGGTTCGTACAGTCAGGTATTTATAGAAGGATTTGATCGCTGATAATTTTCTGGCTCTGGCAGCATTTCCGATTCCAGTTTCCTCAGATTGGGAATCTTCAAATTTCACACGGTCATTGGCCAGATAAGAAAGAAAATCAAAGATATCCGATACTGTGATTTTTTTAATGAACTCCAAATCGATCTGTTTGATTGGAATGGTCTCAAAGTCGGTATCGTAGGGCATTTCATTTTTAATCAGAACCATAAAACGAAGGAACATCCGAAGATCTAAAAAGTATTCATGAATGGTTTTTGCGGACTGACCCTTGATGGTCTCATGATAGGTCAGAAATTCCCGAAGGATCTGGGGGCAGTCATAATTTCGCTCCATATTGCACCTCACATGCCTTTGATACCGATATTATAGCACATCTATACTGCGAACGCAACAAAATTTTTATTTTGTTGCGTTCGACGGGGTGAAACAGAAAACCGAAGACAAGTGGTGCATCTCTTACTCCCCGGCTTTCTGCTGTATTTATTCTAATTTTTGCACTTCCAATCCTGTGGCGTTCTCCAAAAAGGATCGGAAATCTTCTTCTGATCCCGATATAAAACCCCGTTTATCATAGATCTGGCCATGACTGTTACTGAAAACAAACACAAAATATTCCTTTGTTTCTGCTACTGCAATGATGTTATCATATCGGAAATCTGAATTACCGACTTCAGTTTCAGAATGATAGCCTTCTTCGGTAAAGATAACGGTTGCGGTTTTTAGCTGCGGCAGCATCCGTTTTACTGCAAAATATCCATTTATGGCATCCTCCCAGCGTAATACTGCAAGTATCGCTGCGATAGCAAGCCATGTGATAACGGTCCTCAAAGAAACGGTAAAATTAGAATTTCCAAGAGGAAGACTCATCAGAAGTCCCAAAATTACCACAATCCAGCCAAAGATATGGGATCGGCGGCTTCTTCTCTTGCGCACGGTTTTACGGAGTGCACGAGCCATGGTTTTCATTGCCTGATAGTCGTATACAGTTTTAATGATAAATTCCAAACGAAAGCGCCTCCGTATATCGTGGTTTTTCTGCCTATTTTATACCACAGACAGGGACTTGACGCAATCCCCTTCCCTGCCTAATTAAGCAAAAAGTGCTTTACAATGGCAGTAAAAAACAATAAAATAGTGGTAGAATAATTATTCAGAGGTGCGAACTATGGAAAATAAGGTAAAGCGCATCGGTGTATTGACCAGCGGCGGTGACGCTCCCGGTATGAACGCAGCGATCCGCAGTGTTGTGCGTGCATGTCTTTACCGTGGGATTGAATGTGTTGGCATTCGTCGTGGCTATAACGGTTTGATAGCCGGTGACATTGAGCGTATGAACACTTCCAATGTTACCCACATTATCAATCGTGGCGGTACCATCCTCTATACCGCCCGCAGTGACGAGTTCCGTACACAAGCCGGTCAGGAGAAAGCTGCTGCCACCTGTAAACTTCTTGGTCTGGACGGAATTGTCGGTATCGGCGGCGACGGTACTTTTAGGGGCCTTCAGGCACTCTCTAAGCACAGTATTTCTGTGGTGGGTATCCCTGCCACCATTGATAACGATATTGTCTGCACCGATTACACCATCGGCTTTGATACTGCCTCCAACACAGCTATCGATGCCATTGACCGCCTGCGTGATACCATGCAGTCCCATGAGCGCTGCTCTGTTGTGGAGGTTATGGGCCGTAATGCCGGTCATCTGGCACTTTATGTCGGTTTGGCTGTCGGTGCAACCGCTGTCCTAATGCCGGAGGTTCCTGTGGATTTTGAACGGGATGTGGCCGAAAAGATCCGCCGTTCCCGTCTCAGCGGTAAGACGCACTTTATGATCGTTGTAGCTGAAGGCGCTGGCAGTGCTATCGAGATCGGTAAACAGATCGAAGAAAGTGTTGCGCTCAGCCCCCGTGTTACGATTCTTGGTCATATTCAGCGTGGCGGCACTCCTACTGCCCGGGACCGTGTTATGGCAACCCGTATGGGCTATCAAGCTGTGGAAGTTCTGGCTGCCGGTGGTTCCAACCGAGTCATTTGTTCCAGCAACGGCACCATGATCGATGTGGATATTGAGGAAGGTCTTTCCATGAAGCGCGGCCTCAATATGCAGCAGTTGGAAGCTCTCAATGCCATGACCGGCTTATAATCCTCTATCACGGAGTGTCTGCTATGCAAAAAATTATAAATACCATGTATCAGCAGCTCTCTGCAGGTGCGGATGTGGTGCTGGTTACAGTGATCGCAGCTTCCGGAGCAACGCCTCGAGGCGCAGGTGCCCGGATGCTGGTCAATCACCAAGGACGCCTCTGTGGCACCATTGGCGGCGGAGCCGTAGAATACAGAGCGATTCAAATCGCTCAAAAGGTATTGCAGGAACAGGCGTCAGACTGCTGCGATTTTTCCCTAACTCGAGATGATGTTCAAAATCTGGGAATGATCTGCGGCGGTGCGGTGCAAGTGTTCTTCCACTATTTACCAGCTGGTGATCCTCAAACATTGGCACTTTCCGAGGAAGCAATGCACAGATTCTCTTTACAGGAAGATCTGTGGCTTCTTTCCGATCTCTCTGGTGGAGGAAAACTGGCTCTGTTGGGAAGGTCAAATGCCCCTGCGCACTTGCTCCCCTATTTGACCAGGAAACCGAAACGCATTTCTAACGATGATTCCGATTTGTTTTTGGAACAAATCAGTTTTTCAAGTCGTGTTTATATTTTCGGCGGTGGCCATGTTGCGCAGGAACTTGTACCGATTTTAAGTCATGTAGGGTTTCGGTGTGTCGTTATGGACGACCGTCCGGAGTTTACGGATCCTGACCTCTTCCCTACTGCTGAGCAGGTTCTAAGCGTAGATTTTACCAATATCGGCGATTATATCACCATTAACGAAGATGATTATGCATGTGTGATGACCCGGGGGCATGCATATGACACTTTAGTACAGGCGCAGCTTCTTCGCTCACACCCTTGTTATATTGGAGTGATTGGCAGCGCAGCAAAAGCAGCCGGGGTTCGTAAGGCTCTGATTGAAGAGCACGGCTTTACGGATGAAGATGTGGATCGCATCACGACACCGATTGGTCTGAAAATCGGTGCTGAAACACCTGCGGAAATTGCAGTATCTATCGCAGCACAAATGATTTCCGTTCGGGCATCCTTGAATGAATCATAACAAAAAACCTCTTGAGAAATGAAATCTCAAGAGGTTTTCTCATGCCTTGGGGTGATATTTGTGGTAAACAGATTTCAAATTCTGCTTAACCAACTGTGCATAGACTTGTGTAGAGGATATATCACTATGACCCAACATTTCCTGAATGGAGCGCAGATCAGCACCGTTCTCCAGCAGATGCGCTGCAAAGCTGTGGCGCAGTGTATGGGGGGTAATATCCTTATCGATCTGAGCCTTTTCCTGATAGAATTTAATGATCTTCCAGAAACCCTGACGGGACATTCTATCACCGGAAACATTCACAAACAGAGATTCCTCATCGGTGTCGGCGATCATTTTGGGACGAATTTCGGATATGTAATCAGAAAGGGCTTTAATCGCCGCAGGATACAGCGGGATAATACGCACCTTTCCATCCGAACCGCATTTAATAAAACCACCAAGAATATTGACATCGGAAACATCCAAATTGATTAGCTCACTGACTCGGATACCGGTGGCATAAAGAAGCTCCAGCATAGCTTTGTCACGGTAACCCTTAAGGTCCGTGCACTTGGGCTGATCCAGCAGCAGCTCCACTTCTTTGCCGGTGAGAATCTGAGGAAGCTTCTTCTCCGCCTTTTCTACATGGATTCCCAGAACGGGATTAGAATCTCGCATTCCCTGGGCAATGGCAAAGCTGTACAGACTCTTCATAGAAGCCAGACATCTGGAAATGGTCGCTGCAGATTTGCCTTTATCATGCATATGATCCACATAATGATGAACAGCATCCTGATCAGCATCCAATACATCAATATTCAATTCCTGAAGATATGCAGCATATTGCCGCAGATCACGCATATAAGAAGCAACTGTATTTTCAGATGAACGCTTCACCTGAATCAGATACTCCTCATAGGCCTCCAAGATCTGAACCATAATCCGTTTTCCTCACAAATCAATTTCGTGGACTTCCCCACAGTTTCCTGCAAAAAGAATAAAATACCGGAAACAAAACTAGATCAAACACCAAGATGCCATTAAGGAATATTCCCAGAGCAACAAACGCGCCGATGGTGTATGCGCTTAAAAAACCTTGCAGACAAATCAGAATAGGAAACAGCCTGTCCTTGCATGGCAGAAAATAAAAAACCAGAGCCAGTCCAAAAGGTAAAAGGCGAAGCCAAATAAGCAGAAAAAAACTGCTTGAATCGGCAGCTTGCAGCGATGAACAGTAAGCATACAACCAAGTACTGTCGCTGGTAAGTATGAAGCGGAGCAGAAAACTACCACATATAGTGCCAATAGCGAAGAAAAGAAAAAAGAGAGCACAAAATGCAGAATTCTTGCAAAATGAATTACTCATGGACCACCCCTCCCAACTCAGCTTATGCCAAGTTCAGAGAGAGCAGAACCAAAAGGAAAATTCTTATGCCACATTATTTCTACCAAAGAAAAATTATCAAGTGATGATAATATATAGCAAATCAAGGGAAATTTCAAGGAAAATCCGCAAATTCGTAAATTTTTGTTAATTATGCCAAAATATTATGTAAATTAGATTATGTTAACTTAGTAACTATTTGTAACCTTTTAAGAGGCGTATGTGCGAACCTCCACAATATATAGTATTGATTGTGCTTAAATACCGCAATTTTTGGATTTTGCAAGTTTGCTTGCAAAATCCAATGGCATCCACACGAATTTATATAATCGGACAATTTGCATAAATTCCTTCGTATTTATCGGCGTCTTTGCTTTTTCATACCTGACAACAATCCTGCCGCTGCGCCTACAGCTAAGGTAACTGCACACCCTAATAGGTTTACCTCTTCTTTCGGAAACAGAACCAGGCCGCCCATGACTCTCAGCAGCATAAACACCGCCGACACAATCATCGACGCTACCAACCGACTTTGCTGCAGCTTGCGTACCATTACATAACAGCATAATAATACGAGCCCTTCTGTTAGCGCCTGTGCAGCGATAGCCCCCAACTGATTTGGAATGATCAAATTTGAAATTGTCATTCCAAACAGGCCGCAGATCACCGCTGTACCTATTATCATAATCACCAGCGTTGTCAACAAATTCTTCCCGATCGTTTTATTGTTTTTCTTCATGTCCATCCCCTCCCCTACAAGCTATGTTGCTGTTTTCTCTTTCAGAACAAAAGCACCTGCATGTTTCTACACGCAGGTGCTTCCCCTATGATTGTTTTTTATCCTTTTTGGCGGTGAAGTAAATGCCAAGGGTTATAAATGTCGGTATGTTGCCGGTTATCCAGCTGAACAACAGACTAACAACAAAAGAGCCGTTAACGCCCTCAGAAGGAACAGACATGTTCAGCGGGTACAGAAAGCCAATCAAAAAGAAAATGATTGGAATAATTAGCCCAGGCCACTTTCCATCCCGCTTGGAGAGGTATACCTGCAGCGCCATAAGGCCGGCAGCAGCAGCCAGACAAACAGCTGTAAATATCATAGCTCGTGTCATAGATCTTCACCTAACTTCAATATTGTATGGGTATTCCCCTATTACCGTTACAGTTTCCAGCTCGTTTTCAAATCGCTGCAGATTCTTCTCGCATTTTCGCCAAAGACCATATCCATCCGGATTGCTTTCCGGCATATGATATATATAATTTCTTTTTCCGGTATCTTTCAACAGCTGTCGGGTCAGAGGTTGGGAGAGATACATGGAATTCCAAAAGGCAATATCCGCCTGTCTGTCTTTCAAAAATGATTTGTGCGCTTCCGTATCCAGTTTCGCATCTGCAGCAACATAGACCGAGCGATCTCCTGCTGTGATCCAGAGCACAACATGAGGCGGCGTCGGAACATCCATGGGTGCATGGTCTATTCTTTGGTATGAAACGGTAAACAGGCCAATTTCCACAGTTCCACACATAGATTCATTGGGAAGAAACACCGGAATCTCCGGGAAGCAATTAACAAAGTCGATCATTTTAGACTTGCTGTAATGATCCGGGTGTGCATGTGTGAAAACAAAACCAGAAACGCAATCGTACGGAGGTACTCTGTTCAAAATCTTCTGCCATGTACTGTCATGCACTTCGCAGAACGGTTCTATTTTTCCGTTAGGGACATCAACAAACAGCGCCTTTCCCTCATGCGTTATAGCCAGTCCGGAACTACAAAGTACAGAGATTTGCATAACATTGCCTCGTTAATCCAGTTTCAGGTCACCGTCTTTGATCCAGCCGATCTTGCGGCAGACATGACCCAGGATCAAGCATAACACACCGGGCAGAATAAAGCAAATCAAAATAAGCCCAAGCCAGTCAAAAGCACTAATTGCTGTTCTCGTACCTTCTGTAATTTCATTCATCCAACCGGTATAGATGCCGATTTGACCAACCAGACCGCAGGTGCCCATTCCGGAAGACACAGCAGGTCCGTTCATTTCCAGTCCAAAGACACAGGTTGCCAGAGGGCCTGTAATTGCAGAGGTCACAATGGCAGGAATCCAGATTTTAGGATTCTTGACGATATTGCCCATCTGGAGCATAGATGTACCGAGACCCTGCGATACCAGTCCGCCCCATCTGTTTTCCTTGAAGCTCATGACCGCAAAGCCAACCATGTTGGCGCAGCAACCAGCCACTGCAGCACCACCGGCCAAGCCAACCAGACCCAGAGACGCACAGATTGCGGCACTGGAGATCGGCAGGGTCAGGGCAATACCAACGACAACAGAAACCAGAATACCCATCCAGAAGGGCTGCAGCTCTGTTGCCCACATAATGAGATTACCTACATAGCTGGCAGCGGCACCGATCGCCGGAGCAATCCAAATGGAGAGCAAACAGCCTACCACGATGGTCACAAGAGGCGTCACAAGAATATCGACTTTTGTCTCCTTGGAGACCAGCTTACCTGATTCGGCAGCAATAATGGCAATGAACAGCACCGCAAGCGGTCCGCCTGCGCCGCCGCTGACATTTGCAGCATAACCAACAGCCGCCAGAGAGAACAAAACAAGCGGAGGCGCCTGCAGGGCATAGCCGATGGCGATTGCCATGGCAGCACCGGACATTGCACTTGCAAAATCACCAATGGAGATCAGCAAGTCAACGCCAAATTGCTGACCAACCGTTTTCACAATGGTGCCAATCAGCAAGGAGCAGAACAATCCTTGCGCCATAGCACTGAGCGCATCGATACCGTAGCGTTTGGCAGATACGACAACATTTTTCTTTTTCAGAAAGGCTTTGATTTTATTCACAATGATCCCAGCTTTCTCTTTTATTGATGTGATTATATGATTTGTCAGCTGTCTTGTCAACCTGTGAAAGCAACAAAAATCCCCTGCCGGAGCAAGGGATTTCCGTTTATTTCAACATTTCCAGAAATTCAGCTTCGGAGAGAACCGGTATACCCAGCTCATTGGCCTTTTTCAGCTTGGAACCTGCGTTCTCACCGGCGACCACATAGGTGGTCTTTTTTGAGACCGACGAGGATGCTTTGCCGCCCATAGATTCAATCTTTTCCGTAGCCTCATCTCTGGTAAATAAGCTCAGAGCACCGGTCAGAACAAAAGTCATACCCAAGAATCGGGTATCCGAAATCTGTTCTCTGCTCTCAAAGTTTACGCCGGCAGAACGAAGCCGCTCAATCATATCACGGGACTGTTCATTCCGGAACCAACGAACAAGATTCTCTGCTGTAATGCCACCGATATCCGGTACTGCTGTCAGCTCTTCAATATCGGCATTCATAAGTCTGTCAAGAGAGCCAAAAGTTCTTGCCAGAACTTTTGCTGCCTTTACACCAACCTGCCGGATTCCAAAGGCATGGAGTAGTCTGGAAAGGTCGTTTTCTTTACTGGCTTCAATAGCCCTTAGAATGTTATCTGTAGACTGTTTTCCCATGCGGTCAAGCTGTTCCACCGCTTCCCTATCCAAATAATAGAGATCAGCAGGTGAACGAAGCAGGCCTGCATCGATCAGCTGTTCTACGATGGCATCGCCAAGACCTTCGATATCCATGGCTTCCCGGGAGGCAAAGTGCGCTAAATTCCGGGCCAGCTGAGCGGGACATTCTGCACCTGTACAGCGGATAGCTGCTCCGTCCTCATCTCTCATAACCTCAGCACCGCAGACAGGGCAGGTTTTTGGAAAAAGATATGGTGTCGTATCATCCGGTCGCTTTGGGAATTCCACTTCCAGAATCTCCGGGATAATTTCACCGGCTTTTCTGATTCTGACTGTATCTCCGATCCGCACATCCTTCTCAGAAATGAAATCCTGATTGTGGAGCGTTGCATTGGTGACCGTGGTTCCCGCAAGGCGAACAGGCTCTACCACAGCTTTTGGGGTCAGAACACCGGTTCTGCCCACCTGGATCACGATATCACGGACAACCGTGGATTTGATTTCCGGCGGATATTTGAAGGCTGCAGCCCAACGGGGAAACTTAGAGGTGCTGCCCATTTTCTGACGGTCAGCAAGAGCGTTCACCTTTACCACTGCTCCATCGATATCAAAAGGCAGATCATATCGATTCTCATCAATAGCAGCAATCCGCTTTTCTGCATCGTCGATGGTATCGCAGCAGTTATAAGGGATGACCTTAAAACGAAGTTCTCGTAAATATTCCAAAGTCTCACTGTGAGTTAAAAAGAATCTGTTTTCTGCATATTGGAGATTGAAAATCAGAATATCCAGTTGCCTTTCAGCGGCAATTTTGGGATCCAGCTGCCGCAGTGAGCCTGCAGCAGCATTTCTGGGATTTGCAAACAGGGCCTCCCCCCGTTCTTCCCGCTTTTGGTTGAGTTTCTCAAAGACTGCTTTGGGCATAAAGACTTCGCCACGGACGATCAGAGTCCCGGAAACATTTTCCAGATACATGGGAATTGAGCGGATAGTCTTGAGATTTTCCGTCACATCTTCGCCGACAGTACCGCTGCCTCTGGTAGCGCCCCGGACAAATACACCGCCCACATATTCCAACGACACAGACAGACCGTCTACCTTGGGTTCAACAGTATAGACTGCATCTGGAACACTCTCCCGCACCTTGCTGTCAAAATCACGCAGTTCGTCAAAGGAAAAGACATCTTGCAGGCTTTCGAGGGGCACACGGTGCTCCACCTCGTTAAACTGGCTCAGTGCCACACCGCCAACACGCTTTGTCGGAGAATTGGGAGAGGCCAATTCCGGATGCTCTGCCTCCAAAATCTCCAACTCCCGGAGCATAGCATCGTACTCATAGTCCTGGATTTCCGGTTTATCCAGAACATAATACAAATAATTATGCCGCTCCAATTCCTTTGACAGCTGCTCTACTCTTTCTATGGGTGACATTTTGCACTCCTATTCTCCGACGGTCGTCGGTTTTACATTCACATAGCTACCGGGTACGCTGCCCACAATGACTGTTTCTGCAACCACCATACCGGATGTAACCGTTACACTTTCTGTGCCCACAGGCGTCAGAACGGTCATGGAGATGGTCACATCCATCATGATCCGGTGGGAAGTCTGATTGATGCCTGCAGCAGAAAAATCATTGCGAAAATCTGCATCCGATGCACTGATTGACAAAACTTTGATCGGCAATTTCGGTCCAGTACCGGAGAATAATTCCGGCAAGATCAAACTACCTAACGGCAAACCGATCTCATTGACATCCAGATCCAAAAGCATGGTATCAATAACAGACAAAATCTGCGTTTTCAGCCGGTTGATTTCATTGATATTGGTCTTAAGGGCAGTAATTGCACCGTTGACATCCTTTTCCAGAAAGATGATATTCTCATAATCGATATCATCCGATCGCAGCTGCGCCTCGATGGCCTCGTTAATAATATAAGATGCTCGGTTTTCAACCCTTGCCTTTGCCAGTTCCTCTACCATAGGGCTAAGGGAAAGCCGTAGAAACAGCACCAATATCACTACAACTATCAAAAGCAAGCAGACAAACAGTCTGCGGCGAGTTCTACGGTTACGATTCATGGCACACCTCCATAACAGAGGTATATGCCAATTACAGTTTTGTCATGTGGGCACTCGCTGTATTGGCCATAAGTTTCTTAGTTCCGATCTCGTCAAAGGCAATTTCCAACAGAGCATCGTTTCCCATGGGCAAAACAGTCAACACCATACCTTTACCAAAGGCACTGTGACGAACCATGTCGCCCTTCTGCAGCTGGAGGCTTGCCTTCCTGCCTTGAGAAACCACAGAAGAATACTGCTTTTTAGGCTCTTTGCGTGGATAAGACGGAACATAAGCTTCATCTCCGTACAAACTGGGTCGGGCCGGAATATAAGGCATCTGAGGCTCTTTGGGCTGCGGACGCAGTCTGCCGTCCAGACAATCCGGTGGCAGCTCGGATAAGAACTGGGACGGTCTGCCCATAGTGGTCTGACCGTACAGCATACGCTGCCTTGCATAAGAGATCGCCAGAGTTTTTTTCGCTCTTGTAATTGCCACATAGCAAAGACGGCGCTCTTCCTCGATATCCTCCGATGTGAAGGAGCTTCTGGCGCTGGGGAACAAGCCTTCCTCCAGTCCAACAAGAAGAACATGGGAGAATTCAAGACCCTTTGCACTGTGCATGGTCATCATGGTCACAGCCTCGGCCTCAGCGTCAAACTGTTCAATATCCGTATAAAGGGCAATTTCTTCAAGGAAACCGTTAAGGCTCGGTTCGTCTGTATTTTCCATATAGCTGATAATACTGGAACGCAATTCACGGACATTTTCAGCCCTGGTACGGTTTTCGGTATCATTCTTCTCTTCCAACATGGCAAGATAGCCGCTGCGAACTAAGAGTGCATCGTAGAAGTCCGGCAGGGACATGGTGTCAAGAAGGGCCGCACATTCTTCAATGATGTCAGAAAACTTCTGTAGTTTCCCTGCAGCCTTCTCCAAGGGGCCGTAGGAGGCTGCATCAGCCACGATGGAATACAAACTTACCTGCTCGGCAACGGCCTGTCTGGCGGCCATTTCCAGCGTCTTGACACCGATTCCACGAGGAGGATTGTTGATAATTCGCCGCAGGCGTAAATCGTCAGCCCGGTTGTTGATAACGCACAGATAGGCCAGCATATCCTTGACTTCTGCACGGTCAAAGAATCGCGTACCGCCAATGATCCGGTAAGGGATTCCGTTTCGCTTGAATGCATATTCCAGCGCATTGGACTGGGCATTGGTACGGTAAAGTATGGCGATATCCTTGTAGTTTTTGCCCTTAGAAAGCTGGAAAATTCGAGTGGAAACAAAATTTGCCTCATCTGATTCGTTCATGGCTTCGTAGAGTAAGATCTTGTCACCGCTGTCATTCTTCGTCCAGAGGGTCTTGCCCTTTCTGCCGCTGTTATGAGAGATTACCGCATTGGCAGCATTCAAAATCGACTGGGTGGAGCGGTAGTTCTGCTCCAGACGAATGAGCTTTGCACCGTGATACTGTTTTTCAAAATTCAAAATATTCTCAATGGTGGCACCCCGGAATTTATAAATACTCTGGTCATCATCACCGACTACGCAGATGTTTTCATATCCACCGGCAAGCAAAGAAGACAATAAATACTGCAAATGGTTCGTATCCTGGTATTCGTCAATGAGAACATAGCGGAACTTTCGCTGATAATAGGTACGAATATCCTCATTCTCCTGCAAAAGCTGTACAGTTAAAAGGATGATGTCATCAAAATCCAGTGCATTGGCTTCTTTCAGACGCTTTTGATATTCTTCGTAGGCCAAGGCAGCCTTTTCCATACGAAAATCACCGGAGGTTGCTGCAACACGGTCAAATTCCTTTGGTCCCTGCATCTGATCCTTTGCCTTGCTGATGAGGTTCAGAAACAGCTTAGGCGGGAAGGATTTTTCATCCAGACTCAAATCTTTTATGACATCCTTCATGACCCGTTCAGAATCAGCAGTATCGTAAATGGTAAATGTGCCGGAGTAGCCCAATCGGTCAATATCTCTCCGCAAAATTCGACAGCAGGCAGAATGGAAGGTCATGGCCCAGACATCCCTGGCTGTATCTCCAAGCATGTTCTGTAGACGATCCTTCAGTTCGTTGGCAGCTTTGTTGGTAAAAGTAATGGCAATGATGCTCCAGGGCACAGCCGGTTCGTAGGTGCAAAGCTGCTCAGCATAAGACTGAAGCTCGTGATTACCTTCCCGAAGGAAATATTCCATGTATTCCACATCTTCTTCGGTAACAAAGGCGGGAATCTCGTCAGAATCCGATGCAGAGCCAAATTGAATCAAATTGGCGATTCGATGAATCAGTACAGTTGTTTTACCGCTGCCGGCACCTGCCAACAAAAGCAGCGGTCCCTGTGTTGTCAAAACCGCTTGCTGCTGCATTTCATTCAGATGTTCAAAACGGCGTGCAATGATCTGCCGTCTGGCAGTCAGAAAGCGCTGTTCAAGATCTCGGTTCATAGTTTCACCCATCATATTTGATAGGTCTATTCTACTATTTTTTCAGAGCTTTGTCACCCTTTTTTCCTATAAAAATCCTCGCAGCTGCTGCAGTGCTTTTTTCTCAATCCGACTGACCTGAACCTGTGATACACCGAGGATTTTTGCGGTCTTATCCTGTGTCAGGCCTCGATAGTACCGCAGATCAATGACCAGCCGCTCCCGTTCCGCCAGGTTTGAAACTGCTTCCTTCAGTGCAATATGTTCCACCAGTTTTTCTTCCATGGAACCGTCAGTCAGCACACTTTCTAAGGTAAACCCATCCTCGCCGCTTTCCCTCTGAATGGATTCTGTGTGGGCAGTAGCCGTTTCTGCAGCAGCAATTTCCTCCACTGTCAGGTCCAGTTCCTGCGACAGTTCTGAAAGTGTCGGTTCCCTGTTCAGTTCTCCTGTCAATCGCTGACGAGCCATTTTGATTGTTGCCGAGCGTTCCTTGATACTGCGGCTAACTTTTACCGCACCGTCATCCCGGAGGAAACGCCGAATCTCACCTGCTATTTTGGGCACGGCATAGGTAGAAAACTGCGTGCCAAACTCTGTATCAAATCCGTCGATGGCTTTTAGAAACCCGAGACACCCCAGTTGATAGAGGTCATCGGCATCTACGCCTCTGCCGAAATATCGCTTTGCCACAGACCACACTAAACCGGAATTGTCTACAATCAACTTTTCTCTGGCACTTTTATCACCTGTTTGCGCCTGTTTCAGCAGTTCGTCCAGACCGACACTCAAGACCGACCGCCCCGCTTCAGTATTTTTCGCTTCATATGTACCGTAGTACCCTTCCCTTTTTGGGAGCTGACCTTCAGCTGATGCATAAAGCTTTCCATAATGGTAAAGCCCATGCCGCTGCGCTCTTCACCGCCGGTGGTGTACATGGGAGTCCGGGCTTGTGCCACATCTTCGATCCCTGTGCCCTTATCCTTGATGACAATATCCAATATATTATCCTTGAGAATTCGACACCTCACTGTGATCTTACCGATGGTGTTGGGATAAGCATGAACGATGCAGTTTGTTACAGCCTCAGATACCGCCGTTTTAATGTCGCCCAACTCATCCAGTGTCGGATCAAGCTGTGCAGCAAAGCAGGCAACAGCGCTTCTGGCAAACCCTTCATTGACGGATTTGCTCGGAAATTCCAAAACCATCTGATTTTCACACTTCATAGATTTCTTCTCTCCTCTCCGTTTCAACAATTCTGTCTATGCCGGCCGCACTCAGGACTTTCCACGGCTGCTTTGGTACATTTTTTAGTTTTAAAGACCCGCCCAGCTCTTTCATTCTTCTGTAGGTATGGATCACAATGGCAATCCCGCTGGAGTCCATAAAAGAAATGTTCTTAAAATCCAATATACAGGTCATGGGCATAAACTGGTTGATTTTATCTGCGATATTATGCAGGGCGTTTTTGGCGCCGTGATGATCGATCTCGCCGTTGAGCGCAATGGTCAGACGCTTATCCTGCAAAAAGCTGGTCAATTGCACCATATTTCCTCCTATGTATAAAAAATAGACACGCATAGAAATCTATGCGTGTCTATTATAGAAGTTATGACATTCTTTTTTTGTCGAAGATCCGAAGGGCTTTTACTTTTTCAGCCGGGCTTCGCTTTCCTTCAACTGCTGCAGCAGGCTTTCTGCCTTCTCCAGCTTTTCGCGTTCCATGGCGACCACATTCTCGGGGGCACGGGCGACGAAATTCTCGTTGCTCAGCTTACCCTTCAGTCCGGCAATATTCTTCTCTGCCTTCTCGATTTCCTTTGCCAGACGGGCCAGCTCCTTCTCCATGTCCACAAGCTCATTCATGGGCATATACATGGCAGCATCTGCCGTAACGGCAGAGACCATGTCAGCATGACCATCGGGAGCTGCGTCGCAGACGATCAGTTCGCTGGCGTATGCCAGTTTGGTGATAAAGCCTTCGCCACGGGAGAAGATATCCGCCTTGTCCGTCACGATATACAGCGTGGACTTTCTGGAGGGAGGTACATTCAGATCAGCACGGCGGTTACGGACAGCACGGATGGCATTCATAACACTTTCCATAGCAGCTTCTTCCTGACGGAAGTTCAGTGCCTCGGTATACTCCGGCCACTGGGCCTTCATGAGGTAATCGCCTTCATGGGGAATAGCCTGCCAGATTTCTTCGGTGATGAAGGGCATAAAGGGATGCAAAAGACGCAGGAACTGATCCAGAACATAAACCAGAGTCTGCTGTGCCACCAGTTTGCTCTCCTCATTCTCGGAGTACAGGCGAGACTTGGTCAGCTCGATATACCAGTCACAGTAGTTATCCCAGATGAAGTCATAGACTTTGGCAGAAGCAACGCCCAGCTCATAGTTGTCAAGGTTTTCGGTGACTTCCTTTACCAGCTTGTTCAGCTTGGAGAGAATCCACTTATCCTCAATCTCCAGCTTAGAGACATCGGGCAGTTTGTTCTCCTCGATAGTCATATTCATCATGACATAGCGGCTGGCGTTCCAGATTTTGTTGGCAAAGTTACGCATGGCTTCACACTTTTCCACATAGAAGCGCATATCATTGCCAGGGCTGTTGCAGGTGATCAGGTTAAAGCGCAGTGCGTCGGCACCGTACTTGTCAGCCATTTCCAGAGGATCAATGCCGTTGCCCAGAGACTTGGACATCTTGCGGCCCTTATCGTCACGGACAAGACCGTGGATAAAGACAGTGTGGAAAGGCGCCTTCTTGGTATGCTCACAGCCGGAGAAGATCATTCTGGAAACCCAGAAAGTGATGATATCGTAGCCGGTGACCAGAACACTGGTGGGATAGAAGTAATCCATATCCTCAGTCTTGTCGGGCCAACCCATGGTGGAGAAGGGCCACAGTGCGGAGGAGAACCAGGTATCCATGACGTCAGGAT
>JAZNNW010000176.1:0-4208 GCA_045580485.1 Candidatus Avilachnospira sp.
GACGCTGCATCTGAACGGCACCATCGCAGAGGAAAGTTGGTTTGACGATGACGTCACACCCCAGCTTTTCAAAGAGGAACTGATGTCCGGTTCCGGTGATATTACCGTTTGGATCAACAGCCCTGGCGGTGACTGCGTGGCCGCAGCCCAAATCTACAATATGCTGATGGATTACCCCGGCAATGTCACCGTCAAGATTGACGGCATCGCCGCATCCGCAGCATCGGTCATTGCTATGGCCGGTACCACCGTGCTGATGTCTCCCGTTTCCATGATGATGATCCATAACCCTATGACCATCGCTTTCGGTGACACTGCGGAAATGCAGAAAGCCATCGAGATGCTCGGCAGCGTGAAGGATTCCATCATCAATGCCTATGAGATTAAGACCGGGCTTTCCCGCGCAAAGCTGAGTCATCTCATGGACGCAGAAACCTGGATGGACGCAAACAAGGCCGTAGAACTTGGCTTTGCAGATGGCGTCCTCAAGCGCGGTAGTGATACAGAGGACATGGACGTACCCTCCGTATCCATGCTGTTTTCCGAGGCAACCGTTGTCAATTCTCTCAAGGAGAAGTTGGCAGCCAAGTGCCGTATTGCGCCCAAGACAACCGAACCCACCCGTACACACAGAGCCGATGACTTTATGGAACGGCTCAATCTTATCAAAAATTGGAGGTAATTTATTATGACTATCAACGAGCTGCGCGCAAAGCGTAACCAGGCTTGGGAGGCTGCCAAGGCTTTTGTAGCCACCAAGCGCGACAAGGACGGCCTGCTCTCTGCGGAGGATGCCGCCACTTACAATCAGATGGAGCAGAAGGTCAAGGACTACAGCGCCGAGATCGACCGCATGGAGCGCCAGGAGGCCATCGATCGTGAGATGAACGCTCCCACCAGCACTCCCATCACCACTAAGCCCGCCACCGCCAAGGTGGACACCAAGACCGGCATCGCTGCCGATGCCTACAAGGAAGCCTTCTGGAACGCCACCCGTACCCGCGATGGCATTTCTTACGAGGTTCGCAACTCTCTGAAGGTCGGTGTTGACTCCGAGGGTGGTTATCTTGTACCCGACGAGTTCGAGAAGACCCTGGTACAGTCCCTGGGCAAGAAGCGTATTGTCCGTGAACACGCTTATGTGTTCCAGACCAATTCCGGCAGCCACAAGATTCCTGTTGTCACCACCAAGGGTACCGCTTCCTGGATTGACGAGGAGGGCGCTATCCCCGAAGGTGACGATGCTTTCGGTCAGCAGACCATTGGAGCCCATAAGGTCGGTACCATCATCAAGGTCTCCGAGGAACTTCTGAACGATGCCGCCTTTGACCTGGAAGGTTACTTCTCCGCAGAGTTTGCCCGTCGTATCGGCAACAAGGAAGAGGATGCCTTCTTTAACGGTGACGGTGCGTCCAAGCCCCTGGGCATCCTGGCTGATGACGGAGGTGCCGATATTGGTGTGACCGCTGCATCCGCTACCGCTATCACTGCGGAGGAAATCATCTCCCTGTTCTACAGCCTGGAGGCTCCTTACCGCGAGAACGCCATCTGGGTATTCAACGACTCCACTATGGCTGCCATCCGTAAGCTGAAGGGCTCCGATGGTCAGTTCCTGTGGCAGAAGGCACTCCATGAGGGTGACCACGAGACTCTGCTCGGCAAGCCCGTGTTCACTTCTCCCTTCATGCCCGAAATCGCCGCTGGAAGCAAGCCTGTTCTCTTCGGTGATTTCAGCTTCTACTGGATCGGTGACCGCCAGGGCGTGACCTTCAAGCGCCTCAACGAGCGTTATGCCGATACCGGTCAGATCGGTTTCCTGGCTACTAAGCGTGTGGATGCCAAGCTGGTACTGTCTGAAGCCATGAAGGTGCTTCAGATGAAGTCCGCAACTTAAGTGATGGGAGGTGGCGGTGATGGACGCTCTGCTTGAAAAAGTAAAACAGAATCTGATTCTCGACCATAAGGCGGATGATGCATTGCTGAAGGGCTACATCACCGCCGCTGTTTCATACGCAGAAAGTTATCAGCATATTCCGGCGGGCTTTTACAGCGAAAACGCTATGCCCGCTACAACCGAACAAGCCGTCATTATGCTGTCATCCCACTTTTACGAGTCCAGGGATGGCAGCACCGGCGGCTTTTTTGCTGATAATGTGCAGGCAGGTCAGCAGGTCTGGAACACAGTCAATCTTCTGCTTCGTCTTGACCGGGAATGGAAGGTGTGACCATGAGTTTCGGAAAAATGAACGGCTTTGCCGATATTGTTGCTACAAAACGGGTCAAAGACAGCGAGGGCTTCTCCACCACGGCGGATGAGGTTCTCGCATCTGTCCGTGTTTACCGGGAAGGTCGCCACGGCAGTCAGCGGTGGGCAAATCTCGCCGCTTTCTCCGAGGCAACCGACCTGTTCCGCTTTCGTGTCATTCCCGGTGTAGGCATCACCACCGACCACGTTATCGTGTGCGATGGTAGCCGATACGACATCGTATCCGTTGAGGATGTCAAAGGTCGTGGGATGTACATTGAAGTGCTGGCAAAAAGGAGTGAACCTACCGTTGGCAAAGGTTGATATCAAAATGCCGGAGGAGTTTTTGCAGAAAATCTCCCGTCTCGGCAGCGAATTTGATGCCGTTGCCGAAAGTGTCTTGGAAGCCGGTGGCGAGGTAGTCTTGGCAAGGGTCAAGGGCAACCTCTCTGGGGTCGTGGGTCAAGGCACCAAATATGACTCCCGTTCCACAGGCGAACTGGAACGCTCCATCGGCCTGTCTCCTGCAAAGCTGGACAAGGACGGCAACCACAATGTCAAAATCGGCTTTGTTGACCCTCGTTCTGACGGTGACAGCAATGCAAAAATTGCCAACATCCTGGAATACGGAAAACACGGTCAGCCTGCAAAGCCCTTTTTGAAACCGGCAAAAACGGCATCCAAATCTGCTGCGATTACGGCAATGCAGAAGAAATTTGAAGAGGAGGTCGAAAAACGATGAATATCCTTTCTGACCTTTACACCGCGCTTTCCTCTTTGGATATTCCCATCGAAACGGGTGTGTTCAAGGATGAAGCCCCAGAACGGTACATTGTTATTGTTCCGATGGTTGAGTCCTATGACCTTCATGCCGACAACGCTCCCGGTGTGGATGTCCAGGAAGTGCGCCTTTCATTATATTCCCAGGGCAACTACATCAAGGACAAAAACGCCCTTGTAAAGACGCTCCTGGGTGCGGATTTCACCATAACCGACCGCAGATACATCGGTTATGAAACAGAAACAGGCTACCACCACTATGCTGTGGATGTAGCCAAGTACTATGAAATGGAGGAATAAATCATGGCTACGATTGGTCTTGATAAACTGTATTATGCCAAGATTACCGAGGACGCGGACGGTAATGAAACCTATGCGACCCCGGTGCAGATGGCAAAGGCAATGACCGCCGACCTCTCCGTGGAATTGGCAGAGGCTACGCTCTATGCCGATGACGGCGCGTCCGAAATCGTCAAGGAATTCAAGTCCGGCACTCTTTCCTTGGGCGTGGATGACCTGGGCGGCAGCGTTGCCTCCGACCTTACCGGCGCCGTTATCGATAACAACGGTGTGGTCATTTCCACCGCAGAGGATGGCGGCACTCCCGTTGCTGTCGGTTTCCGTGCCAAGAAGTCAAACGGCAAGTACCGCTACTTCTGGCTGTACCGCGTCAAGTTCGGCATCCCCGCAACGGCGCTGGCTACCAAGGGTGACAGCATTACTTTCTCTACGCCCACCATCGAAGGCACCATTCTCCGCCGTAACAAGGTGGACGGCAAGGGCAAGCATCCCTGGAAGGCAGAGGTCACCGAGGGCGATACCGCTGTAACCGCAGCAACCATCACCAACTGGTATAAGGAAGTGTACGAGCCTTCTTATACTACAACCACGACTGAGGAATAAGGAGGACTGACCAATGATTGACGAACGCAAAGCTGTCATCAATGTGGGCGGTGAGGATTACGAACTGCTCCTGACTACCAAGGCCACCAAGGAAATCGCCGGTCGTTACGGCGGCTTAGAAAACTTGGGCGACCATCTCATGAAGTCCGAGAACTTCGAGATGGCCATCGGTGAAATCGTGTGGCTCATCTCTCTTCTGGCGAACCAGTCCATCCTGGTTCACAACCTCAAGCACAAGGACAGCCCCAAGGAACTGCTCACCGAGGAAATGGTGGAACTG
>JAZNNW010000177.1:0-13899 GCA_045580485.1 Candidatus Avilachnospira sp.
AAAATCCTGCAATCCGAATTAATTCGGTTATTCTAACGGTTTTAATCAAAAAATGGAGAGAAAATGACAAGTCTAATTGACCGAAACGCTTTAATTGAAGAGTACGACAGAGTACATGTCGGTGAAGCAGGAAAAGCCAGAAAGCTGATGGAAGATGCTCCAGAGGTAGACGCTGTTCCTGTCATAAGGTGCAGGGACTGCAAGTTCCTACGTTTAACAGGACTTGTTTGGAAATGCCAAAACAGGCTTGTGATGATGCTGTGCGAGCCGAATGATTACTGTTCAAGAGCGGAGAGGAAAGAAGAATGAGCAAAACAGGATACGATTTTGACGATATAAAAAGCCAGTCGCAGTTCTGCACAGAGCTGATGCTGAGACTGAATAAAAGCATAAAAAACGCAGGTAAGGGCTCATGGAGCGGAATGCAAAATCATTGCCAGAAACAGGATGACATTATCAGAATCAGAAGAGAATTAAATACACTGAGGGAAATGCTGAATCCGTGGGCAGAAAGGAAAGAAGATGCAAGATAGATGCAAGTTTGATGCAAGTTTGATGCAAACTGAAGAGACATTTACATTCAAGCTCGATGAGGAAACCGAAAAGAAGCTGTTTGATTTGCTGACAGATGTGGATGTCTCAAAAATGCCATCATTCACTATCAAAGACAAGTACGGGAACGAAGCTGAGTATGTGAAAGTGATTCGGTGCAGGGACTGCCGGTGGTTCTTACCGAGTGAACGCAAAAAAAGCAGAGGGTGGTGTTCTTTTTCACAGCATGGATGCCCAAATGAAGATGATTATTGCTCGGACGCAGAAAGGAAAACAGACCCATCCTACCGCCCCGTCACATGCGATTATTGCAAGCACTGGCACGGTCTGAAAAGGGGCGGTAGATACTGGTGTAGCAAACATTCCGCATACATGGAAGCAGGATGTGAGGAAGGGGAAAGGAAAGAAGAATGAAGAAAATCAAGAAGAAAATCCTCTTCTACAAGGCGCTGTTGGTCGAAGTACTGGAAACGCTTTGCTCGATCTGCCTGTATCTGGAATCGGACAGAATTGGCAGATACAACCCACACTCCATCCATTTGAGAGACCATTTCTGCGAATTGAAAAAAGCATCGAAAGAGTTGAGAGACGAACTGGCAGAGAGGAGAACGAAATGATTAAATATCAGAAGATAGAGACAATATTTGCAAGAGATATGAACGGTTCTAAGAAGCTTATCGAGGGACAGTACGTAAACCCGGCTGTCGAGTATCTGAAAGACAATGACTGGGACTGGACCGAGAAGATTGACGGTACGAATATCGGGGTAGTCTGGGATGGGCATACAGTGTCCTTTCAAGGCAGAACCGAACGGTCAGTAATCCCAAAACCGCTTGAAGAAAAGCTGGTGGAACTGTTCTCCGGCACTGCCGCAGAGGAGATCTTTGAACAGAAATTCGGAGAAACACCGGCGATTCTTTTCGGAGAGGGATACGGAAACAAAATTCAGAAAGTCGGGCGCAGCTATATCCCGGACGGAGTCGGTTTCATCCTGTTTGATGTCCTTTTGCCGGGTTATGATAAATGGCTTGACCGTGATGCAGTGAACGGAATCGCAAGGGCATTCAGCATTCCGTCTGTTCCAGTCATTCTGAGAGGAAGCGTCAATGAAGCGGTCGATATGGTGAAAAGCAGACCTATGTCCACCATAGGAACTGCACCTATGGAAGGGCTGGTAGGAAGACCGTCCGTCCCTGTCAGGGACGCAAAGGGAGACCGCTTGATTGTCAAGGTAAAGGTGGTGGACTTTGAATGAGAGACCTGAAGCCATGCCCATTCTGCGGAAGCGCAATTACTAAGTATTCCGTCAGAGTTGAAGAGGGCGCAACGGAAGAACTGAATGTGACATGCGAGAGATGCCATTCGGAAATCAGAATTGCACCGCCGTTAATGTATGGCATTACCGTAGGCAGACAGATCATGTGTGATGACGGTGATGCAATAGACATCTGGAATATGAGGGAAAGATGAAGACTGATACTGTATAATATGTCCAACGATTAACCTACAGAGAGGAGACCGGCAGAATGGAGACCTAGAATGTCGTTAATAAATCGTGAGGAAACGATAGCAGTCCTCACCAGGATGAAAGATTCACGGACAAAATGCCAATGCTCCCGTGACAAAGTAATCGAAGCCGCTGCCTTCAACATGTGTATAAAGGCACTGGAAATGATGCCCGAAGCAAAAGATGTACCAGAAAAATAAACGTAACTGTTACGACGAGGATCCCTTTTATTAGGGGCCACGATGGCGCAGGCTGAGACAGTCGGTGCTGCGTCGTGACAATTACATGGATGTAGAAGCAAAGCGTTACGGAAAAGTGAAAGAAGCCGAGATCGTCCACCACATATTTCCGAAAAATGAATATCCCGAATATGCTTACGAAATGTGGAATCTGATTTCCGTTTCAAGAGAAACGCACAACAAATTTCATGACCGTGATACGGATGAACTGACAGAAGCAGGCATGGAATTGCTGAGAAGAACATGCCGGAAGCAGAACATGCCGGTCCCGGAAAAGTACATGCAGAAAAAGCAGAAAGGGAAAAGCAAGAGTGGTGAATACGGAATCGGTGTCCAACATTACTACACCCAGGAACGAGGGTAACAGTCTGTTCAAGGACATAACCTACGAGGACCTGAAACACTTCCGGGGAATCCGTGCAGAGATAAAAATGCTTGAAGAACTGAGGCAGTGGATTTATTACCCTGTCCAGTCTCCGAACGGAAGGGAACAGATAGGCGCAAGAAGCGAGGGAACTACCTCTGATCCAACTGCGTCCGCATATAGAAAGCTCGACAGAATCGACAGGATGCTTGCGGAAAAGATGGCAGAGGATGCGGAGCTTCTCGAAAGAATCTGGCTGTGGGTTACCTCACTCCCAGACCCATACATCCGTACGATGGTGTCCGATCATTACATTATGGGGATGTCATGGGGCAGAGTGTGTGTGAAGGTATATGGATTCCACGACAGGCAGCTGTGCCGAAAAATGGTGATGCGATACCTCCACCTGGAACAGTAGGAAGGAACGAAATGTATACCAAGATATTATTCAAGTGCGACCGAAAGAAGTGCGGAGATCACTGCTCGTATCCAGTGTGTGAGCTGACATCTGATCCTGCACATGCGATAAACTTTTACAAGATGGGGGACGGCTATTACGAGCTGTGCCACTCCACTTGGGACAGCTCCGTGGAAGAAAACGTGGAACGCTTGTCCGAGGGAAAATTCTAGGCCGAACAAATACTTATAACTGACACATATGTACGCAAAAAAAGACCCCACCAGCGATAAACTGGTGGGGTCTGTTTAATTTAAATCTTTGCGTATTCTGTAAACTTCCACTTAGATCCGTCATACTCCGCAAGGTAGTAATTAATGCCTTTTTCTGGGAAAAGCCAGGATGGCAGACCGTTTTCAAGGTATTCGATAGTCAGCATTCTGTTCTCCGACTCATGCACACGGCTATTCGGCTGGAAGTCTTTCGTTGTCATGATATACATCTCGTCTCCGAGTTCCGGCTCGATCAGGACAAGATTGCCGACTTCATCTCCGTCTTCCAGAAGCTCGCTGAGATCGCCCGGAGAAAGCTTGTCGAACCATCCGCCATCGATTGCGCTGCCGGAGCAGATGTAGTCTTTCTCGACAGCAAGTGTGCGTCTTTCCAACTCTTTCCGCTCGCTGTCCGTCATCGATGCGATTTCTTCCAGAGTGTAGTCTCCGATTGATTTAAACTCCATGATTACTGTTCTCCTTTCGCAATGTCCGCACGGATCAGAGCTTTAACGTATCCGGCCATGTTGTCCACGCTTGCGAGCTTCTCAATGACATCCGCATCGTTGCGAAGGTGAAGCTTGAGCTTGAACTGCTTTGTGTTTTCCTTTGCCCATCTTTCCTGAGCCTCGGATCTGGCTGCTCTTCTTCTAAGCAGCTCTGCCTTTGTCGGTGTTACTTTTGTTGCCATTTTTTCTTCCTCCATTTTTCCTATGTCTACTATACATCATCCTGGCTTCCGCATTCTAGCGAAAGTGTACACATCCTTTTCCTTCTCGATTCTTCCGATAGCAAGATCGTATTCCTTTCTATTGAATGACTTCTGAATCAAACAGATAGTTGATGAAATCCGCATCGTCTTGGTCGACATATGCATATCCGCAGAAGCCGTGACCTGCGAACTTTGCTTCACAGTCGTTCGAATCTTCGTAACGGATCAATGTACCGTTTCCGTATACTGGATGATTGATGTTGAGGTTTTCAAGCGTTTCACCGAATGAATAAATGTCTCTAATCTTTGTCATATCCTTATCTCCTTTTCTTCCTGTGAAGTTTAATAACTTCTGTCTGCCTCTCCGACCGGGGAAGCAGACAGAAGGCATTAAGCCTTCCGTTTTATTCGTAGTACAGATTCCAGAGGTCTCCGATTGTTGGGTACATGTACAGGTCCCTTTCATTGTCCGTCAGGAACGGATACAGACCGAACAGTGCGCTCATCGTCTTCGGGATGTTGACGAGTTCTTCATCTGTGAATTCGCCTGCAAATCCGTCCATTGTTCCGAACAGCTCGGCAGCCTTTCCATCGATGATTTTCGAGAAAACCTCGTCATAGATCTCGTCACGGCTTCCGGTCCAGACAACGCCTCCGACACGAGCCTCGTATGGATTACGCTCGTCCATGATTGCGTCTGTGATTGTGATGCTGAGATTGCTGAGTGCTTCTTTAACTTTTGACATTTTCTTTCTCCTTCTAGCCTTGTTGGCTTCTGCCTATCCACCTCGGTGAGGTGAGCAGGCAGAGGACAACGAGTCCTCTTTTGCTGTCAGATCTGATGCCTTTCCTTGCATCTGATGTAAACAGAAACCATACCGTTGTCGGTGACTGTTGTGCTGATTTCGACCACTTCCGCCCGGAGAATGTACTCCTCGTCCGTCAGAAGGTCTTCCGGCTCACCGTAGTCCCACTGGTCATGCGTTCCGTCCAGATGTTCGATGTAAAGGGTGACTTCCTTATACTTGTCGATCTTGTCCACAATCGTCTTGACGGAGAGGTACGGCTTGCGCTGCTCCACGATCAATTCGTTCATCCAGTCGTTGGTTACTCCGTATGTCTGCATACTGATGAGGTCAAGCAGATCGTCCTCTTCAAGCTCCTCTGTCTCGTCAATGTCCGCCCAGACTTCACTGAGATACGGATACCATGCTATAGATCCTGGAAGGCATCCGTTTACTCTGACCGAGATGCGGTTGATGATTTCTTTCATTTCGTCTTCTGTCGGAACGATGTTGTCGAGCATTGCGTAAATCTGCTCATTGAGTGCGAATTCTCCGATTGATGCATTTCTGATGATTACATGTGTTGTCATTGTCCTTTTCTCCTTTTCTTTCTGAGCCTTAACGGCTTCTGCTCTCCTCTCCGCTTGGGAGGGAAGGGCAGAAGGCTTTAAAGCCTCCGCTTTCACATCCGTTTGATTTCGAACGGCGTGTAGTAGATGTGTGAGATGTTGAACTGGGATTGGCTTCCATACTGCCAGATGTCTGTCAGATGTGCGGAAAGCTCAACGTATCCTCTTTTATCGCCCATCCATACATGTGCGACTCCGCTGATGTAGACATCCATCATCCCTGTGTCCTCTCCGTATGCGCTCCACTGATTGATCCGGCAGTTCTTGACTACCTTGGCTTCCGCTTCAATGACTCTGTCAGCAGTCCAGTTCCTATCCCAACACAGCTGTGTGAGTGCCATTCCGAGCCATTCCTTTGGTGTGGAATCGTCATCCTTTTCGTAGGCGATGACTCTCTTTGCCTGTTCGTACTCCTCGACCGTAAAGATCCGCTTGTAGTCTTTCTCGAATGTGACTTTCATTGTCTCCTCCTCAGCCATTTGGCTTCTGTCCGCCTCTATCCGATTGGATAGGGGTAGACAGAAGGCAGATGCCTTCCTGACTGCGTCATTCCGTCCGCAAGCTATCCCTCAGCTCCTCGAGTCCGTCAACCGGGCATCCCTCGTCTATGAGGTAGTCCAGTACCTCGAGCAGCCAAGCGTCCGCTTCCTCTTGGGTGGAAATCTGATTTCCTTTTGTGTTTGCGTCCATCCATTCGTCTGTCAACATGTACTCCCACCCCTCGTCCGTCAGCTCATCCGACATGGTCGGAGCTTTCGTGAATTCGATCCATGATGGATCATTTCCGGCGAGGAAGTGCCATCCGTCCGTTGTGATTCCGGCAAAGATGTAGAAGCCACCGCCTGTGTAGATGGCTTCCGCTTTTTCAAACAGTTTCATATTGTCCTCCTTTTCAGCCTGTCATCGTCAGCTTGGGTAGGCTATCTCCCAAGGATAGGGCATAAGCCCTATTTCGACTATTTGTGTCCGTACCTTGTGTACACTGGTTCTCCGGCGAGGAAGTACACTGTCACCTCGTCTCCGATTTCGAGATCATCCGCCTCGATTTCGTGGATCTGTCCGTTCTCCAGTTCGACTATGTAGTAGTCGTTTTCCCATCGTCCGCCCTCGGTTGTCTGCTCCGTAACAGTTCCGTACTGTCCGATTAGAGCGAGGGTCACGGCGATTGCCTTGACCATCATCATCACTTTTCCTCCTCTCCGCAGAAGCATCCGATGAGAATGTTACAGAGTACGGTGGAAATCATGATCTCGTTCATTGTCCTTTACCTCCATTAATCCAAGAAATCCTCGTCTTCGTCGGTGGCGAAGTCGGAAGCAGCGCTGGCTTTGCCGCCGAGGGGCTCTCCGTCACGGATCTTCTGCAGGTTGTTGAGCCCGCAGGCGATGCCCTTGTTGCCATTCGAGTTGAAGGCGTAGAAGCTGATGCTGGCCCTGCCGTACACACCGCTGTAGACCTCGGAGCGGGACAGGATCGGGTTCAGATCGGCGTCCACGATACCCGGCGCGGTGGCGGAGTTGGCGTTGATGAAGTAGCAGCCAGCGTAAGCCGGATCATCCGGACGCTCGGTATCGCCGTCCCTGAGAGGCGTCTTGATCGCGGTCAGCGGCGGGACAGAGCGACCGTTGCCCTTGAGCTTGGCCTGACCCTCTTCGAAGGCGGCCTGAATGGCGGCCTTGATCTTCTTGACCGTAACGGTGTCGGACTTCGGGATGATCAGGGAGACAGAGAACTTCGGGGTGCCGCCGTTGATAGACTTGGGCTCCCAGACGTTGGCGTAGCTCCAACGGGTCTCCGGGCCGGTGATAACCTTCATGGGGTTGCTGGGTTTTACATTGTTAGTCATTGTCAAAATCCTCCATAAAATCATTTTTTGCCGTGTTCATGGCCGGACGCTTGTCGCTTTCCGGAGTTTGTACTCACAGAGCGCGTGGGCGTCGGTGCCCTCGGCGGCGTAGTCGCTGCCCTTGTCCGCATAGGTCTCACACAGCCGTGCCGATGGCGGGCAGTGGAGCCAGCGGTCCGAAGATGATGCGGAAAGAAGCGCGTGTCCGTTAGGTGGCATGGTCCAGCACCTCCGCATCCCTCAAAAGGGCTTCATAGTTCTTGGGGTCGACCTGCGAGAGCTTGCTGGCACCGTACTTCTGCAGGAGATCCCGGATGGCGGCGGTGTGCCCAGCGCGGGACTTGTCCGCCAGTACGGCCCGGACCTGCTCCAAGGTCAGTGCCGGTTTTGGCTCATCTGCTTTAGCAGCACTTTCATTTAGATGCTGCTTGCCATTGCCCTCGCAGGAGAATTGCTGGGCCAGCCAGTTGGCGGCGTCAGTAATTGCGGCAGCAGCAGTGCGGAGCTCTTCGATGGTTTGAGCCATATCGCTCATCTTGCTCATTGCGTTTTCCTCCTTCCTCGGATTGACTCTGTTTGGCAAGGGCAGCAAGCCTTCGCGCCATGCGGGTGGATACCAGGCTGATCGCGTTGAGCACTCGGTTACAAATTCGGTATCTACGAATTCGCCCGTGAGCATTCTCCGATACTCTCTGTAAATCTGGTAAATCATGTTGTCCTCCTATGATGCCATTGGCATCCATCCAACCGCCGGAATCCGTCCGGCAGCCAGATGGACGGCAATGCCGTCCGTCCGCTTAATGTGCTATTACTGCAATGTGCTTTTTGGAAGCGCTCCAACATGACATACATGAGCCACATCCGGCACATCTGCATTCATGGCGATCCTGAAGCTCCAACCATGCTTTCATGTCCGCCTCAGTCATAACGCAACGGTAAGTCCTCCATCCGTTGCGCTTTATCATTTCAAGCGCCCATTCCGGCGTATCTTCCATGATGGAAGCGTTAAGCATGAAATTTGCCGGAAGCTTTACGCCGTCAAAGTACGGGAATGATTTAGTATAGGCAACGAACGTTACAAGCTCACCCTTGAAAAAATCCATAACCTTGAACCATTTGGCAACGTATGCCGGATTGTAGAATTCACCGCTTTCATGAATGCGGACAACAAGACGCTGTCCCTTTTTTGTCCGCTTAAGGCGTTTCATGATTGTCCAAATCATGCGATCCGTAAAGTCATCGCACATGGACTGAGCAAAGTGTAACGCTCTCGAATTCTTGGCGCTTTTATAGACACGCTCCGCCTTTAAGGCGTAACAGATCTTTTTGCACAGTGGTGTGGCAAACGGGCATGTCTTTACCGCCGGAAGATTCCAAATCAGAAAGGCGGTGCGTTTCGTTTCCTTGAGTTTTATGTTTCCCTTGGAAACCTTGAGCGGAGCTATTTCCTTAGTGCTCCAATCCCTATAAAGGGACTCCATTCTTTTAGTTTTGAACATGATGTTTTCCTCCTAAATGTTCTTTTCTCATAGGCTGTTAAGAGGGTACAAAAGCACCGAATTTATACCCTGTTAACAGTCTATGAACTGTTATCAGCAACGGCTACCATAGGCTTTTCGGCTATACTTTGGGCGGAGTTACTGACACGCTCACGCTATGGATAAACCAATCACGGCATGAATGACGGAAAGCACTTTCCTAAGCTGATATCCTTTTACTGGTATGCTGATATTTAGTTTTCAAAGATCGCTTTTCTCAGTTTCCTACTGATACGATAGTTTACGCATATACCTATGAAAGCTTACATGCACGAATACTACCAAACGTTAGCGCCAATTTTCTAAGAACTTGTGTATCCCATGTTTGGGTACGCCTACATATTAGCGAACGAAAAAAAGAATTGCAAGCCTTTTTTTGATTTTTTTCGAAAAAAATTTTTTTGTGCGGAAAATGACGCTATTTATCCTATATAGCGAAAAAGAAAAGTGAAACCAGGTTTCACGTTTTCGGCTTTTTTGGCGTTTGATCGGCTCGGTGGATCGGTTGGGCGGATCGGTTGGGCGGATCGGTTGGGCGGTGGCACTGGACATGTTTTGCCGTTCGGCGGTGGCGGTGGTGGATCTCAAAAAATGGCGGTATGGTTTCGCTGTACGACACGAAAAGAAAAAAATGTGGACAAAAAAATTTTCCACAATTCAAAAAATGGGGGGGTGGTAGCACAGGCAAGGGCGAGCGGATCCGATGCCCAAAAAGACAACAAAAACAATCAAAACAGGAAACCAGATTCCCGGTGTGGGATACCCCCCCAAAATGACAATTTTTTTTGCTCTCGTGGGTGGGACGGCCGGCTCAAGGCCGCACGTAATTTCGCTATTTTTAGGCGATTTTCCCCCGGAGACCTCGGTCCTGGAACAGCCATACTTATCGAACTGGACACGGCAAACCACCATACTAGAAGGTTAATATTTGTAAACTTTGTATACTTGACATGTTGTATTATGATATCGTGCAGGAAAATGAGGTGAAAGGATGAAGAAAGGTGCATGGAAAAAAAGGATCATCGCAGACATGGAAGCGATGGGTACATACAGAGATGCATACCTTCCGGCAGCTGATACGCTTGCGGACATCCTGGAACGCAGAGACTTCGCAATGAAGCAGTGGAAAGATGACGGATGCCGATTGACGATCATCAAAACCTCGGACCGTGGCGCAGAAAATGTCGGAAAGAATCCATTACTTACGATACTTCAGGAATGTGAGAAGGATGCTTTAACTTATTGGTCACAGTTAGGACTGACACCAAGCGGACTGAAGAAAGCATTCTCAGAGGAAAAGGAGAAAGCGAAGGCAAGCATGCTTGCCACAGCATTAAAGAACCTTGGCGCTTAAGAATCACGATAAGCACTGGAAAGAAGTAATGGATTATGCAACTTCGATTCGTGACGGATCGAAGATAGCATGCAACTATCTGAAGAAGGGTGTAGACAGATTCTTCCGTGACCTAGAAGACCCACGATATGAAATGAAGCCGGACGATGCCGACTTCTGCATTAACATTATTGAAAGTACATTCTGCCATCAGCAGGGCGAAACAATAGAAGGCGTACCGTTAAGAGGTAAGCCTTTTTTGTTGATGCCATTTCATAAGTACATTATTTATAACTTGGTGGGTTTCAAAAAGGCTGGAACGGAGATACCGAAATACCAGGAAGCGCTGATATACATTCCCAGAAAGAATGTAAAGACAAGCTTTGCCGGGGCATTGGCATGGGCTTTATCACTGCTTTACAGGAAATCGGGAAGTAAATGCTACATTGCATCGGCAGCGTTGATCCAGTCTCTGGAGGCATTTAATTTCATGGCATACAACATTAAGAACATGGGTGAATGGGATAAGGACGGCGGTTGCGTTCACATTAACGACAATCACAACGAACACTCATTCACTGCGAATCTTGCAGACGGCTCTTTCTTTGTAAAAGCTTTAGCTGCCTCGACAGACAAGCAGGACTCCCTGAATGCCAACATTTGTATATGCGATGAAATTCATGCGTTCAAAACGCCGAAACAGTACAACCTCTTTAAGGAGTGCCAGAAGAGCTATAGCAGAAAACTTCTTATAGGAATTTCTACTGCCGGAGACAACGAACAGGGTTTCCTTGGGCAGAGATTGAAATACTGCAAATCTGTACTAGACCAGACGGTGGACGACGAACAATACTTCATTTTTATCTGCGAAGCGGATGCTGACGAAAACGGTGAAATCGACTACACGAATCCAAAAGTACACGAAATGGCGAATCCTGGATACGGCGTAACCATTCGCCCGGCAGAGATCCTTAACGATTCTCTGCAGGCACAGAACGACCCACAGCAGAGAAAAGACTTCTTTGCCAAATCTCTCAATGTATTTACCACAGCCATTAAGGCATGGTTCAACATTGAGGAATTCCGAAGATCAGACAGTCAGTACAACTGGTCTCTGGAAGAACTGGCCAAACTGCCGATACGGTGGTACGGCGGTGCGGATTTGTCACGAACGTACGACCTGACAGCTGCATGCTTGTATGGGCAGTATAAAGGCATTGATATTGTTATCACGCATGCATTCTTCCCTGTGGCACAGGCGGCGGCGAAAGCTGACGAGGATGGGATTCCGTTATTCGGTTGGAAGGATGACGGCTGGTTGACGATGTGCAACGGTCCTACGGTAAACATGGGCGATATTGTTCAATGGTTTATTGATATGCGTAGTATGGGATTCCGCATTGTACAGGTCGGTCATGACAGAAAGTTTGCCCAGGAAGAATACTTCCCTATGATGCGGAAAGCCGGCTTCAACATTAAGGACATTCCGCAGTATTTTTATCTGAAGTCACAGGGCTTCAGACATATCGAACATTCCGTGAAGAACGGAACACTTTACTATCTGCACTCAGAAGCGTACGAATATTGCGTATCAAATGTACACGCAATCGAAAAGACAGACGATGCAGTGCAATATGAAAAGGTACAGCCTACAAGTCGAATAGACTTATTCGACGCAAGCGTGTTTGCGTGTATCTGTTGCTTTGACGGAGAGGAAAAGCAAAAGAAAGTCGGAGGTTTTTTTGGTTAAATGAGCAAAAAGAAAAGACGGAAGACCCGTGATAGTTTTTCCGATGTTCCGACACCTGCACCGAAGCCAAATGTAGCGTATGTGCTTGGTACGGACTTTGAGAATCTTTGTTGCGGAGAATACACATCGCTGGACAAATGCCCTGAGATAATGACGGGATGCCGACGCATTGCGGACTTGATTGCGTCCATGACCATCTATCTCATGACAAATACGAAAAACGGTGATGTGCGTATCGTGAACGAACTATCACGGCAGATCGACATTCATCCCGAAATCAATATGACAAGGTCGAAATGGATGTCTGCGATAGTCATGAACATGCTGTTATACGGCAAAGGCAATGCGGTAGTCATTCCGCATACATGGGACGGTTATCTGCGGTCATTAGAACCGATTTCCGCAAGCCGTGTACAGTTTATGCCGGTAGGAAACAGCTATCGTGACTATAAGATATTGATCGACGGGCGACAGAGAGACCCGTCAAATCTGTTGCACTTCGTCCTTAACCCGGACAAATACTATCTATGGAAGGGCAGAGGACTTGATGTTTCCCTGCGATCGCTTGCGCAGAACCTGAAACAGGCAGCGGCAACAGAAAGAGGTTTCCTTGAATCGAAATGGAAACCATCAATCATTGTTAAGGTAGACGCAATGATCGATGAATTCTCTACGCCGGAAGGCAGACAGAAGATTCTTGATGATTATGTGCGGAGTGCCGAAGTCGGTGAACCGTGGCTGATTCCAGGAGAACAGTTTCAGGTCGAACAGGTACGACCGCTTAGTCTTGCGGACCTTGCAATCAAAGATACAGTAGAACTTGATAAACGTGCGGTGGCGGCGATACTCGGTGTACCGCCTTTTGTTTTGGGCGTAGGCGATTACAACCAGAAAGCATGGAACAATTTCATTCAGACAGTTATCGGTCCGTTGTGTGTATCTATCGCACAGGAGATGACAAGGAAGCTGATTATCAATGAGAAGTGGTATTTGAAGTTTAATACGCTTTCTCTGATGGACTGGGATGTCACATCAATCTCACAGGTATTCGGCGTTCTGTATGACCGTGGAATTGTAACCGGCAATGAAGTCAGAAGCCGTATCGGTCTTGACCCGAAGGACGACCTTGACAGGCTTCTGGTACTGGAAAATTACATACCGATAGACAAAGCGGCAGACCAGCTGAAACTGCAACAGGGAGAATGATATGGAAAAGCGATATATAAAAATGCACGATGTGCAGTTTAGAAACGAATCTGACGGCGATGACCTTTATATCGAAGGTTATTTTGCTGTTTATGGAGATATCTACCAAGTATGGGATGGTGCTACCGAAAGCATTGCCCCAGGAGCGTTTGATGAATCCATCAGCGGCGATGTCAGAGCGTTATATAACCATAACGACGATTTAATTCTCGGACGGACAAGTGCCGGTACTATGTCGCTGCGAGACGACAGTCATGGCTTATGGGGAAGCATCAAGATCAACAAGAACGATTCCGATGCAATGAACGCATATGAGCGGATCAAGCGTGGGGATGTGAGCGGATGCAGTTTTGGTTTCAATATCGAATCTGAAGAAACGGAATACCATGAAGACGGATCGGTACATTGGACAATCACAAAAGTGAATCCGTTGTACGAAATTTCCCCTTGTGTATTTCCTGCTTATGAAGCGACACATGTATCGGCAAGAGGGAAGGATCTTGATGACATGAAAAAGCGCAGACTTGAGATGCGAAAAGCGCAGCTTTTAAAGAAGCTGAAAGGAGAGACAGAACATGGCAATCAAAGCACTGATGCTCCGAAAGAAGATTGACCTGCGTCAGAAGTCTCTGGATGAACTTTTGAAGAAAGAAGAAGGCTTCCAGACCAGAGAATCTGAACTGGCTAAGGCGCTTGAGGAAGCAAGCAATGATGAAGAAGTAAATGCTGTCGAAGAAGAAATGACAGCGTTCCAGAAGGACAAGGACGA
>JAZNNW010000178.1:0-9761 GCA_045580485.1 Candidatus Avilachnospira sp.
CCGTACTACTTCTTCTCGCAAACCCGAAAACCCTTGTGTATCAAGGGTTTTCGGCATCGCTCTCGGAATTTAACCCCTATTTTAACCCATTACAAACTCAGTCAAACTTGGTTAGGCTGGTTGACCGAACGCTGTGTTTACAACAGCCGAAAGCTGCTCGGGTTTATTATACTTGACCTTGGCGTAGATGTCCATCGTAATTTTGCTGTTCTCGTGACCTGCGAGGTACTGAACAGTTTTAGGATCGACAGAGGCATATATCAGGTTGGTGATATATGTGTGGCGAAGCTGATGCGGGGTAACTTGGAAGTCCAGACTATACACCACATTGCCGTTGTGAGCGGCCTTCTCTCCGAGAACCGGAGTGACCGTCTTGGTGATCTTCTGTCCGTTGATGTAGCGTACATAGGTGCGCTCCTTGGTGGAGCGAGTGACAATGTACTGCCACACTCTTTTGAACTGTGTGTAGGACAGAGGACCACCTTCACTGTTGGCTACCACAAAGTCTGAGGTGGACTTGCTCTTTGCCTCGCGTAAGCACTCAGCAAGGTTCTTTGGGATAGGAATATCTCTACGAGCGGCTTTGGTTTTTAGCTCAGTAGAAATCACCGGACGATTGTGTTCGGAGTGCCATGCTCTTCGGACCGATATATAGGGGGCGTCACCGTCCAGATAAACGCTGTCCCACTGCAGGCCGAGGATTTCTTCTCGTCTCAGACCGGCGTACAGGCCGATCATAACGAAGACATAGGGCGGCAACCCCTTAATTGCGGAAAGGAGCTTGACGATCTGCTCGTCAGTAAGAGCCTCCTTATCCTTCTGCGGTTTTCCTCCCTTTGCGGATATGCGTTCGCAGGGAGAATAGTCGATGATGTTGCTATCGACTGCGGAGTTGAAAATTGCTTTATAGAGCATGTGTACAGACCGATAAACGGAGTTGGATTTTTCCGACGCTGCTACGAGAGCCAGTCGGACATCATCGGTCGTTACATTGGCCATATACATATGACCCAAGGGAGCTACAATATAATTTTTGACCTTGGAACTGTAGTCGGTAAGGGTAGTTGTTCTGATATGTGCAGACTGCATCAACAACCAACGCTCACAATATTCAGCAACCGTGGGGGTTGCTCTGCGGAAGGAAGCTTCTTCGATCTGACGCTTTGCCTCCTCAACCTTCTCGTAGAGTTCCTCGGCGGTTTTGGCATAAAGAGCCACCCGCTTTCCATCGGCATCTTCAATGCGAGTTCTGAAATACTCGATGCCGTTAAGTGTCACAGTCCCGTACTTGGGGATCTGCTTTTTCTTTCTGCCCATTCCGTCACCTCCTGGATTTTTTGTTTCACAGCTGCTGTGCTATTGTTTTACCAAACATCCCGATTTTCAGCAAGGATGTCGATTTTAGCGTCTGCGGCCATGGGGCTTGCGATAGGTCATCATGCCAGCCCGTTCTTCGGGCTTGGCTCTGTGAGTACATTTGGCAACATACTCTTGAAGCCCGGAGTCGGTGAAGAATACGCAACCATTAGGAACATACTGAACATAGGAAATCTGTCCGTTATTTCTGGCAGCATCGAGAGTGGCAATGCTGATGCCAAGAATCTGAGCTGCTTCCTTACGAGTGATAAGTCTTTCCATCAACTGTCCTCCAATCTTTCGATACTGCTGATAAGACCGTCCCGCGCCATCGCAATTTTCTGTACGCGACCATTCAGCTGAGCAACGGTGGCCATGATTTCTTTTTGAGTTTCTCCGAAGTAGTAACCAGAGGTATCGCTGCAGATCGGCTGACAGGCGCAGCGAAGTGCGTTGACCGCTCTGCGGATTTCGGCTCCGGTAACAGAAAAGACGACCTCAAGTTTTTTGCTCGAGATCGTCTTGCTTGCACCCCTGTGGTGCGTTTCCAAATATTTACAAAGCGCATTTTCAATGTTAAGCTTGTCTGCAGCGACACCTCTGTGTTCACGCATTTTTATCACTCCTTCCTATTTTATCTGAACCACTGCTCGACTGTGCGAACGGCGGTTTTCTGAGTAGTCGTATTAGGCTTGCAGACCTGCTTTTTCTGCATCTGCTTTTTTCTGCGTTCCTCGCGCTCGATATTTCTCAACGCAAGATAAGCGGTCATATCGAGGCAACCGGAAGAGTTGTACATGTCTCGTTTTGCCATATGTGTTCACCCCTGTTGTTCGAGAGCGAGGCTGACTTTTACAGCTTTATCAATCATGCTCATGTGGCTGTCGCTGACGCTGCCAAGGTAGTGCATGATGCGCTGCTTGTCGATGGTCGTGATCTGCTCCAACAGCACCAGTGACGGACCACTCATAAACGGAAGTCCTTCCAGAAGATAGTGGGTTGGTAGAAAACGCTTCTTCCGGATATTAGATGTAAGTGGAGCTGTGATTAAAGTGGGGCTATAGTAATTTCCGATGTTGTTCTGAAGGACAATCACCGGTCTGGTGCCACCTTGCTCGGAGCCAATGCGTGGTTCCAAAGTCGCAAGGAAGATGTCGCCCCGCTGATAATTCCTGATCTCGCTCATGCGAAGTTCCTTTCTGAAGATTTGAATTATGTAATAGGTAGACTGCAGGAGCGTGCCACAAGGCGCAGCCCTGCAGTCTGTTTGATTTGTTGCTCTCCGTATTTGCCCTCGGCACCCCCGGAAGCGGGAAACATCAGATGGCGGCTTGCTGACCGCTCCATAGGAATCTAACCTCCCCGCCTTCTTTGTGGCCGGGCCGCGAATTACGGAAGTATCGTTAGCCCTGCAGCCAGTCCTCGCCGGTTCGGGAACAACCCGAATCTCGCAAGTTGATTTATCGCTCACCTCGTAAGAGGGTCATGGCGCTCAACCTTGCAGTAGCTCGTGATCTGCAGGAACGTATCTGATGAGTGACTATTCAGTTTTCAAGGTGCAGATTGCAAAGAAAGGAACTAAGTGTTACCATTCGTTGCGGCGGAAGGGGTTGTCCTTCCAAGTGGTAGCCGACGAGAAAGGCGTTTTGGGGAGTGATTTTAAGAATTTTTTTGAAAAATTTTTCGTAGCTGTTCAACTCGCTTTGTTACACCGCTCCGAGTGATGCCAAATTGGTTAGCGGCTTCTTGGTGTGTGTTGTCATCGAAGGCAAGGAGAGTAATCAATTCGAGGTCTCTCTCTGAAAGGGCTTTTACGAAATCCACGAGCGCTGGATCATCGAGATCATCAATCCACGCATACCGAGAATTGCCGGTGGGCAAATCCATGGTTACGGTAAGCGCTTCCGGAAATCGTTCATAAAGCGGCGACTGTCCTTCGTCGCCATCCTCAAAGGGACTTTCCGGGAACTGCTGGGTGTGCTCTGCGAAGCGACGATTGCTGTTGAACACTTCCAGATCAAATTCGTACATCTGCTGAATCTGCGCTTCGGACATACCGGCAGCGCGATACTCTGCGGCGAGCTTCGCCTGCTCAGCTTCAAACTTTTTTCTTTCAAGGCCGTTATTCCAAGCCATTTATTGTTCCTCCGTTTTCTGAAATCTGATTTGTGGTGAAGTCAGATTTCAGAGCGGAGGACCACGGCATCTACAGAAGATGCCGGAAACAAAAAAAGAGCAGCCATCTGCAAAGATGACTGCTCTGTAGGTCCGTTCTCTCATAAACGAAAACCCCCGTGAACTTACTTGCAAGGCAATTTGTCTTTGCCTCGTCAAGGTAATTCACGGGGATCGTATGAAAGTTTTATGAGTGTGGCATCGGAGTCGCATAGACCCTTTCTGCGTTACATGAGAGTGATATAGCTTGTCCTTTTTCAAAATTGGTGTCGCGTGAAAGTCACATGGGCGTTATATGAGCGTTATATGGGGTGCTCAAGCAGCAAAAAGTTGGCAGTAAGCGAGGGTTTCGTCTTGTAACAGATACTTCTTGAGTGTGGTGTATTCCTCGCTCGTCAAAATGCTTTTTGCGCGTTGTACTTCGTTCTTGGCAAGCTCAATGGCACCTGAATGGTACATGGCATAAATCAGCCAGTAATAAGCTTTGATGTTTTCCGGAGTTAATTTAAGAGCCTGTGTAGCAAAAGTATTGATGCCATTATAGTCGTCATACTTAGCCAGCAATGCAAGTAGCTCGTTGACAAGACCGATGTACTTCAGCTTATATTCTGTGGCAATGCCAACAAGCCAATGATCGTCACAAGCTGTTTCAAATACCGTACCACGGTATAGATGAATGGCTCGTTTCAGAAGATGAGCCTTGTGGGACACAGGAATATTTTTTTGCGCCTGTTCCCACAGCCGATCAAACTTCTGCAGATCTGTCATGATATTGATATTCGGATTTATCCTGTAGCCATTTGCGGTATATTCAATAAGCTGATGCTTAAAGATCGGTTCGAGTGAGCGTCTAAAACGATACATATAACTCCGAATGTTTTGGTTGATCGTCTCCGGATCTATATCATCCTCTGGATACAAAGCATCGGCTATACCCAAAGCGGAATGTGCGGCTTTACGATGCAGCAGAAGATAGGCTACAACACGGCTACATTTGGGAGATTTGAAGTCCTGTTCTTTCCAGATGCCAGCGGAGGTGCAGATCTCCATACTGCCGAAGAAATTGATGATAACATCTCTTTCGGAGGAAATATCATCGGGAGAAAGAGCCATTTTTGCCCGTTCAATCGTCTTCCTCTGGGCCATTGCCCGATGGAGAACATACGCAAGGGTTTTCATTGTGCTGATGCGGCCTATGTAGCGAGTAGGGTTTCTAACAACAAAGAACCCGACAGGATTAGGACCGAACGGAAACGCCATAACAGATTGAGCGTGAAGCTTCTCATATACCCGGCGTTCTTCAAGCGTCACCTGTGGATCATTGATATCGAGAACAATGATGGGTTCGTTTCTCTTCATAGCCTCTATCCAGCGAGCCATTGGTTTGAGTGTTTCAAATTCATCTGCATATTGAATGGTGGTGATCTTAGGGTCCGGGTTGTGCCACCAGCCGTGAGCCCATACCCCCAGACTCAAATCCATTTCAATAACGCTTGCCCAGTCAGCTCCGTAGAAATCACATGCAGTTTTCAATGTCTTCATGGCGATTTCTTTCGGATCGTCGGTGGTGTGCAAACATGTTTCCAGTTTGCTGATGGTCTGTTCCTGCTCGATGCAGTATTCTATGTATTCACAGTCGTACTGGGAGAATGCCGGTGAAGCAGACGGCGGGTGTACGGACTGTGGCTTTTCAATCTGCTTGAAAAGGCTGCTGAATAAATTAGCCATAGCGCTAATTCCTCCTTTTTTGCGTGATACATACATAATAAAGCAAAAAGGCCGCAAAACATGGCGAAATCTGCCGATGCCTTGCGGTCTTCTCTTGTCGGTAAGAATGTCGGCAAAGAAGATGGGTTATCTGTTCCTGTTTAGCCGACGGGTATTGCTTATTACGAGCATGAGATCATCATCGTCGAGCTTCTTGAGTTCTTCAATAGCAGACTGCAACAATACCGGGTTGTCAGTTGTGTCATTGAAAAACTGGCTTGGGGTTATACCAAAGTAATCACATATTTCAAGGAACTCTGCCATGGGAGGCAAAGATTTGCCGGATGAAATATTATATATGTAACTGCGGCTATGTCCAAGATCATAGCTCATTTTATATTCGGATACACCCTTTTGTATCCTTAGCTGCGTAATCCTATCACGGATAAACTTAGTGTCCATTTGCCTCACCACCCATCCACTATATATTTTAGGCGAAAAGGCAGCGTCACTAACCCAACGGCTTACGCTTTATTCGACAGGATATTACAGAGTTTTACGCTTTTTGAGTATCAAATGCAAAATTAGCGTATCCATATTGTTTTTTGAGCACTTAACCCCAAGATAAGCGTTTTTATTTTGCAAAGTGCGAGAAAAATATGTATAGTTAAAGCCACAAAACGAAAAAAGGATACCGCCGTTTTCAGCGGTATCCTCATAGTGTTCAGTTTCTTTTATACTTGTCCATTTCAAGCAGAATCCGGTATAGATGTTCTTGATCTTCTTTCGTTTTAGCGGAGAGAAATTCGTAACACTCAAGGGGAATATCCCGGCTGCCGTCTTCCTGCCCACCCAGCTTTTCAAAGAGCTTTGACAAAGACACATTCAAAGCGGTGGCGATCTTATCAATGCTTTCAAGCGTCGCGTTTTTCTCGCCTCGCTCGAGCTGGCCTATATAAGTAGGGTGACACCCGGACAACTCTGCGAGTTTTTCTTGGCTCAGCCCCTGTTGGGTTCTGTAATTTCTGATTCGTTGACCTACTGATTTTGCGATTTCGCTCATAGCCTTATCCATCCTTTTCTGACTATATATAGTCTATAAATATTCAAACGATTTCACCACAGACTATTGATATTGTTTGCGGCTCGTGATATACTATAAGTCCTTATATTGTAAATTCTTGTGCTTATAGTATTTGGATAAGGTGAAAGCAAGCCGTGTCAAACTCAAGACAGTATCTTATATGACCGCTATACACACACCATACAAGAGAAGGGTTGCGACCGCTCTGCTATATGCGTAAGGAACCGACCCGATTACCCGCAAGGGTTCTTTAGAGGATAGCCGAGTCATTAAGAAAGCCCGCCGGACATTGGTTTGTTCGGTGGGCATTTTTCTTAAAGAGGTTCCGGTATATGAATATTTTTACTGTGTCGTTCTTTGGGCATAGGATAATTGATAATCCTTTCCCAGTAGAGGAAAAGCTGGAAAGCCTAATACGAGAGTTATTGAATAGAAAAGAGTATGTGGAGTTCCTTGTCGGTCGTGACGGAGAGTTCGATCAGATCGTTGCTTCAACCGTTCGCAGGTGCAAACGATCAGTCCGTGATGACAATAGCGCACTCGTGCTCGTTCTACCCTATGCAACAGCAGAATATCAGAACAATGAGCAATCGTTCCATGAATATTATGATGAAGTTGAGATTTGCGGAGAAGCTGCAGAACGCCATTTCAAGTCAGCTCACCAAACGAGAAACCGTTCCATGGTTGATCGATCAGACTTGGTTGTTTTTTTCGTAGAACATAACTCGGGTGGTGCCTTTCAAACCATGCAGTATGCAAAGAAAGTAAATGCCAATATCGTCAATTTCAAAGAGGGATGAATATGAGTAAAAAGAAAATCCTGTTGATCGCCGTTGCGCTTGTTATCGTTGTGGTTGGAATTATTGCTGCCGTGATTTCTCAGAAAGAGAAAGAGATGGACCCGGAAGAGCTTCTGGAGCGATTTGAGAAAGCTGCGGAAGAAGTCCTGGGTGAAGATGTCCAGCGTGTCTCTCAGACAGAGCTTGTTGCGACACTTACTTATAGTCACGAAACGGATAAGGACAACAATATCTATTACAGAGTGCTGAAAACCACTTATTTTGAAGCCGGTGATCCTACGGCAGTTACCGGGCTGAACACCGAGGCTCTGAATGTTCTGTTCCCGGTTGATATGATGGACAGCTGCGAAGAAATGATGATTCAAGACTGGCATGGTGCGCTCTACAAGAAAGATGATACTGCGTATCTTTGCTTCACCTGCGACCCGGAGGTTACTTATGTTCTGGAATATACCCCGAGCAAAATGTCCGATGCCAATATTATAAAAATGGCTGAGAGCGTAGAACCCATAGAGGAAGAATAAGAAATGACCACGGCTACGACTCTCAAAGGAGTCATGCCGTGGTTTTTTGTTGGTTTCAAAACGCGCAAGTCGTTTAGAAACGCAACAACATTCTCCTAAAAATATGAATGTTTCTTTAATTTTGGGCTAAGTGTGTTGCATAACCGACCATGCACCCCTATAATATACTTAGATAACTCTATCAGCATGTATTGTGTGTGATTCAAATAAAGGGATGAGGTGCCGATATGAAAGTTAGCTATAAGAAGATGTGGGTGTTGTGTGCGGAAAAGGAAATGAGCAAAGCGGAGCTTCGCAGACGGGCGGGCCTGTCCTCTGCCACATTTACAAAGCTGAGAAAGAATCAGGAAGTGACGATTGCTGTCATGCTGAAACTTGCAGACGTGCTCGATTGTAATGCCGGTGACATGATGGACTTTATCAAGGATGATATTGTCGTTGAGCATGAACCCGAAGAATAATGCTTGCGTGGAGGGAATCACTTGACTGATAAGGAATTTGAAAAAGCCATGGACATTATCGCTGCCGCAATCTCTGATGCGGGGTACAATGTCCGGGAGCAGTTGACCGGCTTTCTTTTGACCGGAGATCCGACATACATTACAAGACGAAATGACGCTCGTACTTTGATAAAGAGTATTGACCAAGAGCAGCTTCGTCGTTACATAAATGGGTTGTCCGAATAGCGCAGAAGCATTTGATTCAGCTCGACAACTCAGAGTTTGACAAGGAGGTTTGAACTATGAAAAAGAATTGGCCGCAGATTGCTATGCTTTGTTTATGCGTGGTACTGATGTTGGCAGGATGCAATGACACAGAACAAATTACAACCTATACCTTCCGTGGTGAGCATGATTATTTCGCAATCTCCAATGGGTCAATTACTTTGAGCGATGCAGAAGAAGTGTTCGATGGTGGTGATTTGCAAATAACGCAATCAGGCGTGTTTGAGGAAGTTGCTTCCTACTCCACCACTTTCTATATGATTGCAGATGGAGAGAGAAGAATCATATTGTCCAACAGTGTAGTTGACCAGACTGGAGGGCCGATTAGTATTGAAGGTGATCTTGGAAAAGGCGCTGGAGATGGGTTCATTATCGGTAATAAAGTTGAGAAAATAGATAACCTGAAAGAGAACCTGTGGTTTGAACTTAAAACAACAGATCTGAACGGAAATGAAGAAGCGTATCAAGTTCAACTGACATTGACCAAATAAGATGGAAAGATGAATTTGAATGATTAGATTAAAGAAATGGAGGTGCAACCGTTGCTATGGGTATTTTCAGAATAAAAGCCGACAAGTTTGAGTGGATCGGCGGCGCAGCAGATGATCCGCAGGATCTTTGCCTGCATGGTCATGTTACGGTACAGTTTGGCGATACCACGCTTGAAGATACCGGCACTGTCAGTGCCACCGCTTTGTATCTGCTGAAAACTCTGACTGAGGATAAGCTAATGGCAGAGTATGATATCCAGATGATACCTTGCTGCGGACATACCCTCATTGCCAATGATGAGCTGACTGAAGTTGCCATCAGCGGATGCGATACAGGAACGGACTGGTCAACCATCCATGATGGAGATGCCGTCCGGTTTATCCTCCCCACCGAGCAGGAAGAAGTCGTGACACTGCGGGAATATCAGTATGAGGTGCTGGATTTTGCCAAGAGCGTAAAACGCTTCTATGACGCCTGCACACCCAAGGAGATCCCGGAGGATGAGTTTGACAGGAATGGATACATCGCGTTCTGGAACGAGTGGCAACGCCGTTATAACGATGGGCTGATGCTCCTCTCTTTGGAAACGGGTCGAGAGATGGAACTGCCCCACGATGGTCTGCACTACTTCGTTAGCCATAAGGACGGCGAGTGGTCGCTGTACTGCGAAGAGAGTAAGAAAATGCAGCTTTTCCCCGGATGGTACGCATTGTACGAGAATGCCCGATTTGGCGACAAGCTGCTTAGAAATGAGGTTGCAAATATCAGCTTTGATGATATTTTGTGATTGCCCACAATGGAGGTGTGACAAATGAAAAAATACTTAGGATATATCCCAGCGATACTCTTTTTATCGCTATATCTTTTCTCGTGGCTCACAGGAGCAAGTATGATGTTC
>JAZNNW010000179.1:0-5280 GCA_045580485.1 Candidatus Avilachnospira sp.
ATTGCCCAATATACAGACGAGAGAGTATTGCTTGAAATGTAAAGCGCAAGCAATCTCCAAAACTCCATAGGTACGTTATCATCAAAGTATCCGTTCACCATACCGGAAGCAAAGAGAGGAGCTTTCTGAGCGCACCATACAATGCGGTTAAATTCTTCCCACGGATCACCGTAATCGTTACGATTAAAGTCAATAACGTAGAGCTGACCGTTACGGTCGATCATCATGTTACCGATGTGATAATCGCCGTGCTGATACACCTGCGGTCTGTTTTTCAGCAAATGACGGTTCTCGTTTATGTAGTCGATAAATGCCTGTCCGTTCTCATACTTAATGGGGCACTCACCGTACTTTTTGATTTTATAATCCATTTTGCGGTTAAAACGGATTTCCCAATCCTCCTGTGTTGCAGGAGCAGGAATGGAGTGGATCTTGCGAAGAATACGTCCCGCTTCCAAGCCATATACATACTGCTCGGTATCAGAATAGCCCGACATAACCTGTTCTGCATCTTCGCCGTCAATCCAACTTTGGATGGAATATACGCCATCCTCACAAGTGCCAAACTCAATAGGTTGGCACATAGGCACTCCAAAAGAAGCGACCTGTTTCATCATGTTAAACTCAGACTGTTTTGTATCGTGCTGCGCAATATCGGAAACACGCAAAAGATACTGTGTGCCGTTTTCGTCGGTAACACAGTATTTTTTATCACTTGACCAGCCTTTGTTTATTGGTTCTTTCGTTACAAAATTCATATCTTTTCTCCGTAGCTCTATTTGCCAAACACCTTGACATCACCGAGCAGTTTAAGGTTTCCATTATCCACGAGAATTGCGCCAGATCGCACAGCAGTTGCGTACACGGTTTTTCCACGTTCAGCAAGCACACGCTGTATCGACTCATCCTGTACCGCCGTTCCCTCATAGTGGACTTCCATATAAAAATCATTCAGATAAGGAAGCCCCTCATAATACTTAAATTCGGGGTAATCATCATCGGGAGACAAATGGTACTCCGCTAACTGAATGACAGCACCGGCACTATAGCCCATCAGAATCCCATCATGTTGCATCAAAATGTCATACAAATCGAACTCTTTGATTCGATCCATCATTCGGTCGGGTAATCCACCGAGGAAATAAATAATGTCAGCCTTTTTGATTTTCTGCGCAGCAGTTTCCTTTGTATCAGTAAAGTAATTGATAAAACTCACATTTTCTTCGGGGATACCATACGCCGTAAAACCGCCAACAATTCCGTCGTGATATTTGCCGCATCCTTTAGCATACAAGGCGTTCCAATCTGACAACGATTTTACACGATTGTCTCTAAATGAAAATGCTACAACAGCGACCGAGAGATTAGGCTTTATGTAATTTTTGAGTTCGTCATAGAGCCAAGGGGCATCTATGTCGAATCCTTCAAGCAATATATTTATCATCGAAATTTCCAACCTTTCAATTACAGAAGATTTTCTTCTATAAACTTTGCTACGCCGTCCATATCATTGCTGTCAATAACTCGATCTGCTACGTCAAGAACGGAAGGGATGGCATTAGATACAGCCACACCAAGTCCGCAGTTCTTTATAGGCTCTATATCGTCGTTATCATCACCAAAATAGACAGCCTCACTCGGAGAAACACCAAAGTGGGAGAGCATTTGCTTGATGCCGTTCCATTTCGTAGCTTCGTTGCTCATAATTTGAATAAGATCATTATTGGCGATGGTGTGGTACACATCATCGGTCAACGTGGTTTCAATGCCCTCATATAGCGGTTTCTGTTGGCTGCTTGCCAGTATTTTATAGAGGATGATGTTCTCCGGTAATGTCGGAAACTTATCCCAAATGACAGGCTCCCAAACCGGAATGTCTCTGTTAGAGTACAGACCTTTGCTTGTTTCTATGGAAAGAAATACATCCGGGTATTGCAAAATAGCAGATAGTATTTTTTCTCCGCTTTCACATGAGATTCCAATCTCCAATAGCTTTTGATGGAGTGAAATGACGGCTCCGTTCGTGGCGGTTATGGCATCAAAGCCGATCAAGTCGTTGTAGACCAGAATATCTCTTAAAGGTCTTGCGCTGGCAGCCATAATAAGGATTCCATGATCGTGGCACTTCTTGAGAACAGCTATGGTGTGTTCGGATACGCTTTTGTCGGTATGTAGCAATGTTCTGTCTAAATCGGTAATTATGGCTTTCATGCGCTCCTCCTTGGTGTTGTATAATATTAGTTGGCTTGCTTATCGAGAACGTATTTAACTTTTGCAAAGTTTTCTGCTAATGTATCTGCGCCGTCCAAACATAAAATTTCGCACGGAAGTAGCTTCTGCCATTCATCATGTTTGGCTTTACTTCTCATATTAAGTCCACCGGTGTCATATTTTTTAGCCCAGTCTATAAATTCAAGATGTTGCAGGTACATATCACCGCTTGGTTCAATTCGGGAGCCAAAGCGTTCCTTTTCTCTTTTTTCCAATCGTTCAATACGCATGGAAGGTTCTATTTCGATTCTGATAGCTAATGTAAAATGCGGTATCAGAACATCCCCCCAATCCACAAGGGAGCCTGATATTACAACATTTTCAGCGTTATGAATATCTCTTGTCATCAGTTCTATTCGTTCTTCACGAGGACGCTTAATTGTAAACTTGGGTTCTGTAGGCATCCAAAAGTAATCATCTGTATCCATCAACTGATAACCCAATTCTTCACAAATCTTTCTTCCAAGGGTTGTTGTGCCAGAACCAGAAGCACCAAAGATATGAATAATGTTTTTCAAAATACCACCTCTTAAACAAAAGATTCTTCCCACAGTTCACCTGTCAGTTGTTAGCATCCGAAGCTTTAATTCTGCAATTCAGCTCAAATAGTGCAGTACGGTTAGAATCCCATTTTAGCTTTTGATTTGCTTCTTCATAAGTCAACCAAACACATTCGGTATGCTCATGAGATAGCTGAATATCTTTTTTACACTCAAAACCGAAAGTGTATTCGGGAATGACATAGGTATTCTTATCCCAATGCTGACGGCGCTTTTCAGATATGATTGTAACGGGAATATAAGCTAAGCTTTTCAGCTCAATCCACTTGTCTGCATGGACTCCGCCTTCCTCAATAGTTTCTCTTTTTGCCGCTTCTAATGGCGTTTCATTATCTTCGCCACCTCCGGCTATAAACTGCCATTGGTCATGATCGGCACGATGAAACACACAGTATTTCGGAGAGCCATCGACAATCTGATACGGTATTGCAAGTATTTGAAAAGGTGCTCTCATAATTTTACTCCTTATTTTCTTCTGGCAAAACGATCTCTGCGATGTCGCCAATATCACAGTTGAGCGCAAGACAGATTTTCACCAACACTTCCGTGTTGACATTATCATTGTGTCCCATCTTTGTGATCGACGATTGGCTAACACTGGCAAGTGCCATAAGGTCTTTCTTTTTCATATCACGGTCAATGAGAAGTTTCCAAAGTTTCTTATAACTGATAGCCATTGTGTTTACCTCCGGTATTTCAGTAGTGCAAATGATTTCATCTCATTATACCACAAAAACATTGCGTTCACAATGATTTTAGAAAAAATGTTATAATAAGTTTACAGGTGTACAGAATCATCATCTTTTGAAAGATTATAGATTGTTTTACCGTGTCCCATAGCGTACTTTACTGTCTGCCATGCGCCACCGTTTTCACGCTCTATGTAGCACACAATGAGATTGGAACGGTCAACCATTTCTCGATTGCGTTTTTGATGCGCTCCTTTGAAGTGCCCAACAGCAGAAGCTCCGCAGACCTCTATATCGTCGTAATAGTCGTGAAAAGCCTCCTCGTTATCTCGATATTCCGCTGTCTCATAAGGCATAACCCATACAAGTGCGCTGTTATCATCACGGACAGCTCTTTTACATCGTCTTACCGTGGAGGAAACCAGTTGATCGAAGTCGCCATCACGACCCACAAGAAACTCCACGTACTCCTTGTTGTGTAGTAGCTCTCGTATAATCTTTTCAAGTTTCTGTTCCACGGGAAAGGGATTGTCGATGATCCTATGCCCGAAAAAAGCAACCGTAAAAATATTCATATCGAACCCTCCAGAGACAAAAATGCCCATCGAACAATCATGTCCGATGGGCTTTCTTAATGACTCGGCTATCCTCCAAATCCCTTACGGGCAACTGAACCGGTTCTTACCGCATATAGCGGATCGTCGCAGTCCTTCTTATGTTAGGTGTGTGTATAGCGGTCATTTAAGAACGTTTTTAAGTTTGACATGGCTTGTTTACGCCTCGCCCAAATACTATAAGCACAAATTTTTGCATAATATAGATTTATAGTATAGCACAAAACGGAAACAATATCAATAGTCTGTGGAAATTTTGTTTGAATATTTATAGACTATATATAATGCAAAAAGGATGGATAAGGCTATGAGCGAAATTGCAAAATCAGTTGGTCAGCGAATCAGAAACTACAGAACCCGACAAGGGTTAAGCCAAGAAAAGCTTGCTGAAATGTCCGGGTGCCACCCGACTTATATCGGTCAGCTCGAACGTGGCGAGAAGAACGCAACTCTTGAAAGTATTGAAAAGATCGCTGCCGCTTTGAACGTATCTTTGTCAAAGCTCTTTGAGAAGCTGGGCGGGCAGGAGGATGAGACCAGGGACATACCCCTTGAGTGTTATGAATTTCTCTCCGCAAAAACCAAAGAGGAGCAGGAGCACCTATATCGTATTCTGCTTGAAATGGACAAGTACAAAAGAAACTGAAAGTTAAAAGGATACCGCCAAGAACGGCGGTATCCTTTTTTGCGTCTTTGCGGCACTTATCCATATTTATCTCGCAGTATGCAAAGCATAAACGCTGAACCTTCGGATATAACCCCAACAAAAGCAAAGCTAATACGCTGTTTCCATATATTTTTCGCAAAAAGCGTAAAATTCTGTAATATCCTGTCGAATTAAGCGTAAGCACTTGGGTTAGTAAAACTGCCTTTTCGCCTACAATATATAGTGGAGAGGTGGTGAGGCAAGTGGATACTAAGTTTATTCGTGATAGGATTACGCAGTTGAGGATACAAAAGGGTGTATCTGAGTACAAAATGAGTTATGATCTTGGTCATAGCCGCAGTTACATATACAATATTTCTTCCGGTAAATCTTTGCCTCCGATGGCAGAGTTCCTTGAAATTTGTGATTACTTTGAGATTACCCCAAGCCAGTTTTTCAACGATGCAGCAGACAACCCGGCATTACTGCAATCTGCCATC